>NZ_CP042435.1:1003500-1338000 GCF_007971225.1 Panacibacter ginsenosidivorans
AAATCTGCCGATAAAACATTTTGCATTGTATCCTGGGACACAAGATTAGGAGATTCTAAAATTGATTATGCATCGGTAATTCTTTATAAAATAAAAGACTCAATATACTTACAGCAACAAAAGCAGGAGTTCATAAAATCTAAACCCGAAAATCCTAAAATAAGATACACGGCTATTTATACCATTACAACAAAAGACAGGAAGATATTTCTTGCAAAAGGTTATGGACAAGGCCGTACAACAGAACCATGGCAGGAAATAAAAACATTTTGCATAGAAGACAGTTCATTATCACAGCCGAATATTTTGCCCGGAAAAAAGAACAGAATACTTATTGCAATTAATTCCATTGAATTAAAAGGCATAAAGAAAATTCCGCCACTTTCCTATGATAGCACTGCATTAAAACTTACTGTACCTGTAACTGATAAACACAATATTTTTAACGGCTCTTATACTTCCTATTATTTCAATTCAAAAAAATTTAAAGAGATCAAAGACCTAGAAGTTCGTTATGCATTAGTTCCTTACTAATAAGTAATTCTTATCTTTCATGAGATTAAAGGATTTATTTTTTGCCAAACCGCATTACTACTATCATCGCCTGTTGCGTCGCACTCTTGTACATTCTTACACTAATCGTCAAAAATTACCAGCCTTTTAAAAGCAGGTTTTTTAAAAAACGGTGTAACTTTCAATTCTTCCTATACACGTTAATATATAATGTTATGAACAACCAGCTTATCATAACAAAACCAACTTCAGATGAATATCCTGAATGGTTTGCCGCAGAAATTCAACTGGTATATTACAATGACCTGATAGAAGGTCTGCAGGATTCTCTAAACAAAACACTTACCTTTTTACACCAGTTAACAGAGCAGGATCTTCAATACCGTTATGCGCCTGGTAAATGGAGTATTAAACAAATGTGGCAGCATATTATAGACGTAGAGCGTGTGCTTACTTACCGTGCATTGCGTTTTGCAAGAAAAGACGAAACTGTGCTAACCGCGTTTGATGAAAATAAATATGCAAATGTGAGCAATGCTGATCAAAGAAATTTTAAAGATATCATTCGTGAGTATGCAGTAGTAAGAGATTCCACGCTTGAATTATTCAGAAGCTTTACAGACGCAATGATCTTACACAGGGGCACAGCAGGCAGGTCAAATATGACCGTAAGATCAGTAGGCTATCTCGTGCTTGGTCATGAGATACATCATATAGGTATCATAAGAGAAAGATATTTAAAACGCTGATCGTTGAGTAATGAGCAGAACGTATAAGTGAGTGACACAACAGAAGCTTAATATTTATTCAACTGCCTGTACAAAAACATTATCGCATCAACACTGTTGTTCCTTTAAAAAATAATGCTTTCCCTGAAAGGTCTTTATACTGCAGCATCCAAACATAGACACCCGTTGGTTGTGGGTGGCCGTTAAATGATCCGTCCCATTTTTGTGTCCAGTCTCTTGTTAAATAAATTCTTTGCCCGAATTGATTATACACGCTGAAAGTTAGATCGATAGCTTCATATGCGTTGAGTGGATAGAGGTAATCATTTACACCATCGCCATTTGGCGTAAATGCTGTTGGCACAGCTATATGACAGTTACTGGCTACTTTTAAATATTGTAGAGATGTATCGAAACAGTTCCTGTTGCTTTGCACTATAAGTTGTACAGGAAATAGTTTTTCTCTTTCAACAGTGTAATATGTTTGCGCTGGTGGCACTTGCAAATTACTTGTATGCCCGTTACCAAAACTCCAGAGCCATCCAACAATATTTCCAATACTTGAGTCTTTAAAAACCGCCACTTCACCGGGGCAATAAATAGCGGGTCCGTAAAACCTGGCATCCAGCTCATCATGAGGAAGTGTAATGACCTGTTGTGCAGTGTCAGAACAAAAACCATTGGTAACAGATAAGTTTATTGTAGTTGACCCAAAACCGCTGTAATATTTTACAGGATTTTGTAAGCTGCTGGAATCAACATTGTCGAAGTACCATTTCCAGCTTGTAATACTGGCGCCTCCATTGTTAAAAAGATTCACCTGATCATCGGCACAATTCTGAATAAGCTCGTAAGTAAAATTTGCCGATACTGTATCTTTTACAGTAAAATCTTTAGCTCCTTCAATCACTTCCTCGCCACATTCATCAATGGCAGTGTTGCCATCAGAACCTTTTACAAGTTGAATAGTATATGTTCCATCCAATACAACCGGTGATGCAAGTTTTACATTTATCAATCTTGAAAGCCCATCTACGCAAACGCCTTCAGCAGATGCAACATTAACAGAATGCGGACCTGTAATAATAAAATCGCTGCCATCTTGTGCAATACTATTGCAACGAATATTTTTTATAAAAGTGAACTGCAACATATCTGGTGCGCATTGCACAGGTGTAAGATCACCTATTGGTATTGGCGCAACTTTGTAAACTGTAAAATCAATTTCATCGCTTATTGCAATGCCTCTGTCGCAATTATCAAGTACGGTATTACTATCTATACCATTTTTTGCTACGAGCTGGTAAGTGCCTGCTGTAAGCGGCTCCTGGAGCGTAACTATTAATGAATCAAATTCAAAACTATTATCGCAACCAATTGCTTCTGCAGATTTAATTTTTGCAAGAGCACCTTTAATAAAAAAATCACTGCCATCTGTTGCAAGCGTTTTACACTTCATCTTTTTATTAAGCTTAACGCGTATTTGCGAGCCATCACAACTTGCGCTGCTTGATGCAAAGTCAGGATCAAGTGGGTCTGTAATACCTGCAGAGCCGCCAAAAGAAAGTTTATAACCTATCTGGGAGTCTGTATAATGACTAACCATTAAAAGATACGTATGCCCTTGCTCTAAATAAGGCATCTGGCTAAATGTAGGAACATTATCAGTGGGTATTGATGCACATTCAATATTTGAGGAACCACCAAATTTTGCACCCGTTAAACCATAACTCCCGGACCAGTTTCCTGTAACAACTAATGATGCATTTGTATAAACGTCGTCAGGATTATGTCCTGTAATATCGTATAGCTGCCAATCATAATCATCATTCAGATCTGTTGGTGTTATTGTAAAACTCAGATCGCCGCTGGCGAAACAGGTAAATCTATACCAAAATGGGTTTTTATCAGCATAAGAAGCCCCTGTAGGATCACAACCCGGTACCGCCAGGCCTCTGTTACTACAGGGAGGAACAATAGTTTGAGAAAAAGTATCAACACCACAAACCGGAAAGGCTGTGGAAGGTGTTTGCCCTAAAGCGGAACAGGGCTGTGCTGAAACAGCAGAGCCCAGAAACAAATAACAAATTGTGATACATAAATATTTTATGAACGACATATCAAAGTAACTGGTAAACAACTAAAGACCTGCTAAACAGGCAAAACGTTGCAATAAAAGATTTTCGGTACGATTAAATTCTGCTGATAATTATGGTTCCGGCAGTTGGTTCTTTGGTCATTTTCGTTGCGTCGCACTCTTGTACTGAAGAATAAGTTTATACAGTTTACAAGTTTACGTGTTCGCAGGTTCTTAGAATATAACAAATGTATAAACTAGTAAACTTCGTGAACATGTAAACTTGCTCTTTCATTGTTCCGAACGTACAAGTGAGTGACACAACAACAGCTCAATAGTTTTACTGCAGTTTGCAAACAAAAAATACAATATTATTTTACAGGCACCATTTTTAAACATACAGGCATTGGTACATCTATCTTGGTATTGCTATCCTGCAAAATACCAAAGTTCTTATTGATGATAAATATCTGGATGTTGTTGCTGTCGCGGTTTGCAACCAATAAAAATCTTCCTGTAGGATCGATCATAAAATTGCGTGGATGCATACCAACAGCCTGGTGACCATTCTCCGCAAGTTTACCATCAGATGAAACTTTATACATGGCAATATCGTTTGCTGTAGCGCGGTTGCTGGTGTATAAAAATCTTCCGTCAGGTGTTACATGAATATCTGCACTTCCTTTATCTGCTTTTGAATTGGTGTTATCAGATACGATGGTTTGAATTTCTTTTAGCGTTCCATTATTGTATTCATACACGATGATAGTACCGGCCAATTCATTTAGCAGGTAAGCAAATTTTCCATTGGGATGAAATGTAAAATGACGGGGGCCGCTTCCATCCGGCACTTCATAGTAGGGAGGATCTAGTGGCGTTAAAGGATTGGTGGCATCGTTTGCATTAAAGGCATAACGATACAATCTATCATTGCCAAGATTGGCTACAAATAAAAATTTTTCATCAGGAGAAAGTACCACAGAGTGTGGATGCGGCATTTCCTGGCGGGCCACATTTACACCATAACCATCATGACTTATTGTTTGCACGGCAGGCTGCAAAGAACCGTCTGCGTTGGTTTTTAAAACACTTATATTTCCGCCGCTGTAGTTTGCTACGATAACATTTTTACCTGTTGAATCTACGGTAACATATGCAGGATCATCACCGCCTGTTAATTGCTTATTTAAAAAAACCAGTTCACCTTTTGTTTTATCCAGGGCAAAAGCACTTACCTCCCCGCCTTTATCTCCATGATTTTCGTTAACGGCATATACAAATTTCTGGTCTCTTGAGATGGCTAAATAAGAAGGATTCTCGACGCCTTTAGCAACACTAACCTGCGTTGCTTCATTTTTATTCGGATTATAGCGGTATACATAAATGCCTTCGCTTTTACCACCAGTAGTGTAGGTTCCTACTAACAAATATTGGATAGGGTTTTGTGCAAAACCGGCAACCGCAAATAAAAGAGAGCAGGCGAGCAAAAATTTTTTCATGAGGGAATTGTTTAATTTTTAAGAACTCCGAAGATAAATGATATAGATAAATATTTAGTTAAGGTTTTGACAAGGGTATGTTCAGAAAACCAATATTCAAAAAAAGACCCGCTAACTTTTGGTATCAGCGGGTGATCTTAAATTATGTTGACTGCGTTATTGTATGTCAGAGTATACTATGTGTAAGCGCATTTTATGATTAACACTATTACCGCCCCCTAATCTTACCCTGCCAATTGCGGGTGTATTCAATGGACCGCTTGTACCTGTATAAACCTGGTAAATAGAAGTTTCAAGAGGATAAATATAATCGTTTGACGGTGCATAGAGTATCAATGGATAACTTTTCTCGTGCCTGGTTACGATGCCTTGTGCATAGCGTGAAATATCGAACGTATAGAAATAGATAGTTTGTTGTGTAATGGGATCTATTTTTTTGTTAGGGATGCAACCATAACTCAACTGGTTACCCACGGTTCCATTGGAAATCAAAACATCATGTGGTAAGGCAAAACGCCGCATAGAATCCAAACTATATGGTGTCAGGAATAAGTTAGGTGCTGTAAATAATGCATCATTGATTGGGTCACCGGGTACCTGCTCCATCACCAGTTCCGCACGATGTATGATTCTATTGCTCAGTGTTGCAAGACTATCTATAGTGATCTTAGTATAAATACCAGGGTTTGCATCGATAAATAAAAGGCTGTCATTTATATTTCCGTTAGTGGGAATATAAGATGGTATGGCTGTTCCACTGCGGTCTCTTGTTACATAATTACTGCTTCCACAACTATAGTTGTTGGTTCTGTAATAGCGAACGGCTGTGTCTCTTTTATTTATAGAATCTTTTATATTGAAATTATAATATACTGCTAGCTTAGTGTTGGTATCCAGCAGGTTTATTTTTAAAAGTGCATTTCCCATTCCTGTTTCAGGAACAATTTGATACCCTTTAAAAAAACGCTGGAAAAGTGAATCACTATGGTATGCCCCCGTTGAGGTTGTATCATAGTCATTTAGCAGCTCATCTCCATATGACTTATTAAGCCTTATCCTTAGTTGATTGGTTGCAGCCTCTTCAAATGGGTAAATAGAATCATTCAGCTTGGTTATATCAATGTTGGCAGCAGCATAGTTTTCTGTAAGTTCATCGCCTCTTTCGACCTGGTAATTTGTAGCATAGGTAGTATCTGACCTTAATACGTCTGCGCTTGCATCTGTATTCTTTATTTTATATACTCTAAAACCAAGGGGTACAGTGGTATCACCCCACACGCCACTATAACCTAACACAAGAACAACTGAATCTATTTTAATGTCTGTACCATTAACAGGATAAACAGGAAAGACAGATGGTTTGAGCTCTACATTAATTGATGCACTTGTTTTTCCAAACAGTGGATCATTGCTTATATAACCAAGGGCATTTGGGGTACCTATACCAACTTTAACTATCGTATCTTTCATATTCTTGGAAGTTACATCCAGAAACATTTCTTTGGTATTAACCCCATCAATTGGCGGTATAAGGTCACCTCCGATATCGGTAGTAACAATCTTTGTACACGCAGTAATAAATGCAATAGCTAAAACCAGTATTATTAATAACGGGAGTTGTTTCTTCACAAAAGATAGATTAATAAAATCAGTTACAATTACTTCGCCGCAAGCTCGTTATACAATTCTAAATACTCTGTTAAATCAGTATCCCATCCTGCGAAGGGCAATACCTTTTTACCTTTTACTTTTGAAAATTCATCAGTAAGCTTTTTATCTACTTTTTCGGCACCAAAGCTAATGGCATCAGCATAAGTAGCACCGCCGCGAAACATAGCAACATTATTGGCATCTTTAAATGCTTCCATATCTTTTTCTTTTATGCTGGTATTAATACTGGCTTTTGCAAGAAAAGATGTACCAAGCTTCTCTTTAAAAGTGCTTTCACCAATTGTGTAAATGATCTTACTATGACTAAAAACAGGCTCTCTTTTATACGCAGTCTTTATGTACAAGGGTATTAAACCTGTCATCCATCCGCTGCAATGGATAATGTCTGGTGGCCATCCAAATTTCTTTACTGTTTCCAAGGCTCCTTTGCAGAAAAAAATAGTACGCAGGTCGTTATCATCAAACCATTTTTCATGCTCATCATGAAATATCTGCTTCCTTTTGAAAAAGTCCTCATTATCCAGGAAATAAACCTGAAGTCTGGCATTAGGCAATGAAGCAACCTTGATCTGCAAAGGATAATCATCATTATCAACGGAAACATTGATACCAGATAATCTTACTACCTCATGTAATCTGTGCCTTCTTTCATTTATTACTCCGAACCTGGGCATTATGCATCTCACTTCAAGGCCTGAATCATTGCTCTTAATAGCAAGCTTATTTACGACCTCTGCAAATTCCGTCAATTCAAGGTAAGGAGACATTTCTGTTGCAATGAATAAAATTCTTTTCTTTGTTGACATTCGTGACCGATATTAGGCGAAAATTTTTAAAAAAACAGGGTGGCAAAGGTAAGAAAATGCTTTTAATTCCCGCACTGTAAGTAAATACTGTGTATTTTACCAATCTAACTCATGATAATATTTAAGCAAAACGAAGATCTTATAGTTAAGCTTCAGTCTATAAAAAATGATGGAGGAACCATCGGTTTTGTGCCCACTATGGGAGCTTTACACAATGGTCATGTTGCACTCATAAAACAAAGCCTTGCCGCTAATGATATAACGGTCGTAAGTATTTTTGTGAACCCCACACAATTCAACGATAAAAAAGATTTTGAAAAATATCCTGTAACCATTGAAAAAGATATTGAATTACTGGCCAAAGCAGATAACAATATTCTTTTTATGCCCTCAGTAGAAGAAATGTACCCGGAAGGGCTGGAACCCGCTCCTGCATACGATCTGGGCTTTCTGGAAAGCATACTCGAAGGGCTTTACCGGCCCGGGCATTTCCAGGGTGTGTGCCGTATAGTGCATAAGCTGCTTGATACAATACAGCCAAACAATTTATATATGGGTCAAAAAGATTACCAGCAATGCATGGTAATACAAAAACTCATTACTGGTTTTAATCTGGCAACCCATTTAAATATTGTACCAACACAAAGAGAAAAATCAGGGCTTGCTATGAGTAGCCGCAATATGCGCTTATCTGCCGTGGCCAAAGAAAATGCAGCCGCCATTTATAAAGCACATTTATATATAAAAAACAATTTGTTAAAACTTCCTCTGGAGCAACTGAGAGAAGAAGCGGCGCGACTTATCATAGAAGCCGGTTTTGAAAAAATAGATTACACTGTCGTTTGCGATGCATTTTCTCTTGCGCCTGTTTCCAGTTACAACGCAGGCCAAAAGCTCGTAGTACTTACAGCGGCATTCATCGAAGGTGTAAGACTCATCGACAACCTTCCGCTAAACTGATTTAAAGAACTTTGCTACATTTGCCGCGCTATGCAAATAGAAATATTAAAATCAAAAGTGCACAGGGCAGTAATTACAGAAGCAAACCTGCACTATGTAGGGAGCCTTACACTTGATGAAGACCTGATGGACGCCGCCAATATGATAGAGAATGAAAAAGTGCAGGTAGTAAATGTAAACAACGGCAGCAGGCTCGAAACTTATCTTATAAAAGGTAAACGGGGCAGTGGTACTGTATGTTTAAATGGCCCTGCCGCCCGGCAAGGTGCTGTTGGAGATGTAGTGGTGATCATATCATATGCAATCCTGGATTTCGAAGAAGCCATATCATTCAAACCATCACTGGTATTTCCTAAAGAAGGGAATAAATTATAATTTATTTTTTGTTTACCGGCTTTTAACCTTTGTGGCATCGCCTGTTGTGTCACTCACTTGTACGTTCAGAACCTGATTCATGGGTGAGAAGTGAAAGTTGAAAAGTCAAAACATAATATTCACTTTTCACTTTGTTGATAAATGCATTCAGTACAAGAGTGCGACGCAACATAAGCCTAATTCCTGCAATACTGTTTGGCTCACAAGAATAAAAAACTTAAGTTAGTACCCGTATGAAAAATATAGCAAGCATTCAGCAAAAGATATTTACGAGAGAACGTTTACAACATTTTTTAGCAGCAGCAAGAGTTACCGGTAAAACAATAGCATTTACAAATGGCTGTTTCGATATACTTCATGAAGGACATATTTTTTCATTATCGCAGGCTGCTAAAGAAGCAGACATTTTAGTGCTGGGCGTTAACAGCGATACAAGCACCAAAAGACTGAAAGGTCCCGAAAGACCTGTTAACAATGAGCATTCACGTTCATTAATACTTGCGTCTTTAATAATTGTTGATGCAGTGGTGATCTTTGATGAAGACACACCACTCGAACTGATTAATATTGTGCAGCCGGATATATTGGTAAAAGGCGGCGACTACACAATGGAACAAATTGTTGGCGCAAAAGAAGTAATGGCGAGAGGTGGCAGAGTTGTTATAAATCCCATTATGCAGGGCTTTTCCACCACTGGCATTATACAAAAAATAAGAGCACTTTAGCGTTTTTTCCTATCCAAAACTTAACATTCACTCTTCGCATGCTTATATATATTTGACGATAAGCATTGTATTCATTTATGAAAAATATTACACCAAGAGATATAAGCTGGCTAAGTTTTAATGCAAGGGTTTTACAGGAAGCCAATGATGCAAGTGTACCATTAAGGGAAAGAATACGTTTCCTGGGTATCTTCTCTAACAACCAGGACGAGTTTTTTCGTGTACGCGTTGCCACACTTAAACGCATGATACAATTGGGCGGTAAAAGAGCCAACATGCACCTGGAAGAAAAGCCACAACAGATACTGGATGAGATTCAAACAATAGTACTGGAACAACAGAGTGAATTTAACCGTATATGGGATGGAATTTTACAGGAGCTGAAAAAAGAAAAAATATTTTTTGTTGACGATACACACCTTACAAAAGATCAGAAAATATTTGTAAAAAAATTCTTTGAAGAGCAGGTTCGCTCTAATATTATTCCATTGATGATCGAAAGCCTTCCTCAACTGCCCTACCTGCGGGAAAAGAGCATTTACCTTGGTGTGGTAATGCATAAAAAAGATTCTGCTTATGATCATAAATACTCACTGATAGAAGTACCAAGTAAATCTGTTGGCCGTTTTGTACTGCTTCCCTCTCCTGGCGGTGAACAACGCATCATTCTGCTGGAAGACGTTATTCGTTTTAACCTGCCGTATATCTTTTCTTATTTCGGTTATGACCATTTTAGCGCACATGTATTTAAGGTAACCAAAGACGCTGAAGTTGATATAGACAATGATGTTACCACCACATTTATTCAGAAAATATTACATGGGCTTAAGAACAGGCGCAAGGGAAAGCCTGTGCGTTTTGTATATGACAAAGAGATGGATGCAGGTTTACTTGAATACCTGATGAAGCGTTTAAATCTTTCCAGAAAAGACAACATTATTCCAGGTGGCCGTATACATAATTTCAGGCACTTCATGGATTTCCCTGATGTGTTTAAATCCAAAAGCACCCGGCGCCAGCCCTTTGCACACCCGGCTTTGTTGCATTCTTTACGCGTTACAGATGTAATTACAGAAAGGGATATTATGCTGCATTTTCCTTATCATTCATTTGATTCTGTTATTGATCTTTTACGTGAAGCTGCCATTGACCCTGAAGTAACCACGATCAAAATAACGGCTTACAGACTGGCCTCTAATTCTAAAGTTGTAAATGCATTGATCAATGCAGTACGCAATGGTAAAGAAGTGATCGTAATGCTTGAGCTGCGAGCCAGGTTTGATGAAGAAGCCAATCTTGAATGGAAAGAAGTGCTGGAAGAAGAAGGCGTAAAAGTACTGATAGGCATCCCTAATATAAAGATACATGCAAAGCTATGCCTCATTAAAAAACGCAGTGGCAAAAAAATTATTCAATATGGTTTTGTAAGCACCGGTAATCTTAATGAAAAAACGGCTAAAGTCTACGGAGATCATTGCCTGCTTACCAGCAACCGCAATATAATGGCCGATATCAACCGCATCTTTCGTTTCATTGAAAATTCCAAGACTGGTATCAATCATTTGAAAGCATGTAAAACATTAATGGTTTGTCCAACAAGCATGCGCAAACAATTACTGCAGCTGATAAATGCGGAAATAAAAAATGCAAGAGCAAAAAAGACAGCCGCTATTACAGCTAAGCTGAATTCATTGAGTGATGTATCACTCATTAATAAATTATACGAAGCAGCAACAGCAGGAGTAACGATCAATCTGGTGGTAAGAGGTATATACTGTGCACAGGCTGAGCAGAAAAAACTAAAAAATCGTATGCACGCAGTTAGTATTGTAGATGAATATCTCGAACACGCACGTGTGCTTATCTTTCACAACAATGGAAATGAGAAAGTATATATCTCTTCCGCGGATTGGATGATACGCAACCTTGATCACCGCGTGGAAGCTGCAGCATTAATTACAGATGAAGATATAAAACAGGAATTAAAAGATATTATCCACATTCAGTTAAGAGATAATGTTAAGGCAAGGATCTTGGATAACGAGCTGTCAAATAACTATGTACCTTCCACAGGCAAAAAGAAAGTACGTTCTCAAATCGAGACGTATAATTATTTATACAATAAAATTCCGAAGCAGGGTTAAGCAACTGAAATTGAAGCGCAGGAAATAGCGGTATTCTTTTTGAGATGCTTTTATATTATCAATCTTCTTTCATAAAATAATTATCATTGAAGCTGGGAGCAATAGATATAGGAAGTAATGCCGCACGTTTATTGATATCAGAGGTAACAGAAAAAGAGAATGGCAAACCTGAATTCAATAAAATAAACCTGGTGCGTGTTCCGCTTAGATTGGGTTTTGATGTATTTGAAAAAGGCGAGATCACAAAACCCAAACTGGGCATGATCATTCAAACTATGAAAGCTTATGGGCATCTCCTTAATGTATATGGCGTTAAACACTTGAAAGCCTGCGCCACCAGCGCCATGCGTGATGCAAAAAACAGCAACGATGTAATCCGAAAAGTAAAACTGGAAACAGGCATCGAAATAAGCATCATCAGCGGCGATGATGAAGCCTCTTACATTTACGAGAACCACATTGCAGAAAATCTTTCAAAAGATCATTCCTATTTATACATTGATGTTGGCGGCGGCAGTACAGAGCTTACTTTTTTTGCAGATGGCAAATTGCGATACAAAGAATCTTTCAATATCGGCACCATAAGGCTTTTAAAAAATATGGTTACCGAGCAGCATTGGGATAACATGCGTGATCACCTCAAGAACAACACAAAAAGTAAGTGGCCCATCATTGCTATTGGCTCCGGTGGCAACATCAATAAAATTTTTTCATTGAGTAAAAAGAAAGATGGCAAGCCGCTGCCGCTTGAATTACTAAAGGATTATTATAAAGAATTTTCCAGCTTCTCTCTCGAAGACCGCATACGCATTTACAAACTCCGCGAAGACCGTGCAGATGTTCTTGTGCCTGCATTACAGATCTACATCAATGTTATGCGCTGGGCAGATATTCCCGAAATATATGTTCCAAAAATTGGTTTGGCAGATGGACTTATTCAAAGCCTGTATGAAGAATTGAAAAAGAAATAATTTTTTGGACTAAATTGTAGAATAGGCATAAGGCTTTTGTTGCGTCGCACTCTTGTACTTTTAAAAATTCTATTCAGCAAAAAAAACATAATCGCTTCAAAATACTTTTCAGTTCAGGCAATAATTATTTATTAACGACCATATTACCTGAAAGGTAATTTATACCGAATAAGCCTTTCTCAAATTTTACATTAATAGTATCCTTTGTATTGAGTTTTGCGTTATAAACTTTATCGATTAGTTTATTTTCTGAGTTTATGCGTTTGGATTCAAGATCGAAAAGAAAAAAGTTATTTCTTTCAATAGGATTACCTGCTAAGGACGTAACAATATAATCCTTCGTTATTTGCTCTTTATCAAATTGTCGATTAATAAATAAAACTGTAGCAAGTATAAGATCCTGCCCAAAGAATAAAAGAGTTGCTATATAAAACAATGAATAAAGCGTAAGTATCAAAGAGTCTTTAATATTTTTTAACTTAAGAAATGCAATCACAAAAAACACAATTAAGAGGGATAATCCAACTACCAAAAGCATACTAATATAGTATTTGCTTTTAAAAGCATTTATGTCTGCATCTAAATAGAATTTATTCTGGTAGGGTTTAAAAAACCAAAACGCAATAATAAGTATTGAGTAAAATAAAATAGTCCCTTTGTATTTTATAATAAATTTTTTCATGTTGGATTGGGTTGCTTTTACGAATATATAAATTTGTCTTAACCAAAACAACCAATTATAGTTCTACCCTTTTTGAATATTATTCCGGACGTACAAGTGAGTGACACAACCAAAGCATCATAGCATTACTGCACCCCAACAAACAATAAACTAAAAACAATAAACCTATTTATAAATTCCCCATCTTTGCGGCGGCATCTGGATATGTTTTATTCTAAAGCAGGGTCATATTCAGTCTTCTCTCAAACTAAAAATCAATTCAGATGTCAGCTGCTGCTAAAGAAGTAAAAAAAGTTACTACCAACACATTGTTGAAGATGAAAGCCAATGGAGAAAAGATCTCCATGCTTACGGCTTACGATTTTTCATTTGCAGGTATCATTGACAGCGCCGGCATAGATGTGCTGCTCGTTGGCGATAGTGCCAGTAATGTTATGGCCGGTCACGAAACAACATTGCCCATTACACTCGACCAGATGATCTACCATGCGCAAAGCGTGATACGTGGTGTAAGCCGCTGTTTGGTGGTGGTTGACCTACCATTCGGTTCTTATCAGTCCAACTCACAGATCGCATTGGCATCTGCTATCCGCATCATGAAAGAAACCGGTGCGCATGCAGTAAAATTAGAAGGTGGCGAAGAAGTATTAAGCAGCATCAAAAGTATTGTTTCTGCAGGTGTGCCTGTTATGGGGCATCTTGGTCTTACGCCACAAAGTATTTATAAGTTCGGTACGTATAATGTACGTGCAAAAGAACAGGAAGAAGCAGATAAGCTAAGAAGAGATGCTTTGTTATTGCAGGAAGCAGGATGCTTTGGAATAGTACTTGAAAAAATTCCCGCTACACTTGCCAGGGAAGTAAGTGAAAGTTTAGACATACCAACTATTGGTATTGGCGCCGGTAAATATTGTGATGGGCAAGTATTGGTAATGCACGATATGCTTGGTATTAACACAGAATTTAAACCACGCTTTTTAAGACAGTATCTTAACCTGCATGAACAGGTTACAAGCGCTGTTGCAAAATATATAGCCGATGTAAAGAGCAATGATTTTCCTAATGACCAGGAACAATATTAGTGTCGCCTAATGTTGAGTATTAATAAGAACGTACAAGAGTGCGACGCAACATAAGCTTAATAATAGTCACACAGTCGGGCTTATAAAAACAAAAACATCGCATAACTTATGCGATGTTTTTACTTACATACTTTATTTACTTTTTATACTTTATTTTATCTCCCATGCAAGCGCACTTGCACCAAGAATAGCAGCATCAGATTCTTTTAAATGACTAACAAGAATTTTTACCTTATTCTGGAATACCTGGATAAGATTTGCTTCCATGTGTTCGCGTGTAGGTTTAAGAATAAGTTCACCTGCTTTTGTCAACCCACCAAAAAGAATAATAGCCTCGGGGCTGCTAAACATAACGGCATTAGCCAATGCCATACCTAAAATTTTTCCGGTATATTCAAAAATTTCTTTGGCCAGTTCGTCACCCGCAATAGCCGCATCAAAAACTTTTTTAGAATCTATTTCTTCAGGCTTTACATCTCTGAGCACACTTTTCTTTTTAGTATTCTTCAACAGTTCAAGTGCTGTTAATGTTACACCTGTTGCAGAAGCATAACTTTCAAGCGACCCTCTTTTACCCGTTCCTTCATGCATTCTTCCGTCAGGAATAATAATGGTATGACCAAGTTCACCCGCAAAACCATCGTGACCATATATTAAATGTCCATTGGCAACGATGCCACTGCCCACACCGGTTCCCAGCGTGATCATAATAAAATCTTTCATACCCTGTGCAGCACCATACATCATTTCGCCAATGGCCGCTGCATTTGCATCGTTGGTAAGCACCACAGGCAATTTAAATTTATCCTGAACCAGCTTAGCCAGTGGAAGTATTCCTTTCCACGGCAGGTTTGGTGCATACTCAACAGTGCCTGAATAATAATTACCATTAGGTGCGCCTACACCAATACCTTTTATACGGCCCACACCTCCGGCTTTGTCTATAAGAGGTTTTAGATTATTGTACAGATCATCTATAAATGTTTCAATAGTCTTATGTTTCTTAGTAGACATCTGGCTTGAAAATAATACGTTGCCCACACGGTCCACAATGCCAAACTTTGTACCCGTACCGCCAATATCAATTCCAATTACCAAAGGCTCTACGGCGTTTTTTGATGTTGCCATTTTTAAATTAATCGTTATAAATAATAGATTTTATGAACCAAACTTTCAGTTATCGATTTAGCTTTTGTTGCGTCGCACACTTGTACTTTTGAAATTATATTCAACACGATCATTAATGGCCGCCTTTGCTTTCCAGGTGATCATAATCTATACCCTGGGCTTTCAAAATACTTTTTGCTCTTATTGCATAAAATGCCAGGTACATAAAACATAAAATACCTACAATATAGGACCATTGAATACCCGTGAAATGATCTGAAACAAAGCCCTGTAAAATGCTTATAAAACCACCGCCCATGATCATCATAATTAAACGGCTCGCACCTTCATTGGTATGTTTACCCAAACCAGCTATGGAAAGCGTGAATATACATGGCCACAATGTTGAGCAGAATAAACCCACACTTATAAATGCATAAGCGCTTACCATACCATCCGCAAATATGCCTATACATAAAGCCACGATCGCCATGCCAGAATAAATGAGCAGCAAACGGGCAGGATTGCCTTTACTCATAATATCACCAATGATCATCGCAACAATAACAAATGGATAATAATAAAATGGTGTTACATCATGGCTGGCAATTGTATTTACCAGTAAGAAAACACCAAATGCAACATAAGGCATGAGGAATTTCAGTATTTGCTTTGCACCTTTACTTACATCAAAAGCGCCCACAGAAGAAGCCCATCTGCCAATCATTAAACTTGCCCAATACAATGAAATAAACGGTGCGATCTTATCTGTAGAGATTTGAAGATGTTGCTCCAGAAAAGCAGGAAGATTAGATGCGGTAGATACCTCTACGCCCACATATACAAATATGGCTATCATACCCAGTACCAGTTGAGGATAGTTTAATACGCTCTTTCTATGCAAGACTCTTGTTGCATCTTCAGCCTCTTCATCAGCAACTTTTTCAAGATCTATTTTATTAGGAACAGAAGAGAATTTAAAAATGATGGCTGCTACTACAAACAATGCTCCTAAAACAAGATAAGGTGTCTTTACACTTTCAATGCTTGCCACACCTGTAGCGCCAACTGCAACTGTACCAAATATAGCAAAGCTTACCAGCAACGGGCCGATCGTGGTTCCGAAATTATTGATGCCTCCTGCCATACTTAGTCTTTGTTGACCCGTTTTCGGATCTCCCATTACAATAGCCAGCGGATTGGCTGCAGTTTGTTGCAAGGAGAAACCTAGTCCAACAATAAACAGACCTGTGATCATTAATGTAAAAGAAGCGGTTTGTGCAGCAGGATAAAATAAAAGTGTACCCAGCGCAGAAATAATAAGACCAAGTGAAATACCATTTTTAAAACCAATCCTGTTTAGTATGTCTCCACCTGTTGCTTTTGAAACAAAAAAGTAAATAATTGAACCCACAGTATAGGCCACATAAAACGCAAAGGAGACCATTTGAGATTGAACCTGCGATAAATGCAGTTTCTCTTTGAACACCGGAATAAGAATATCGTTAGATGCTGCTACAAAGCCCCAGAAAAAGAACACAATGATTAATACACTGAACTGGGACCATTTGGTTTGTTGACTCATTGGTAAGTTTATGTTGGTTTATGAAATGGCTGCGTAAATTAAGTACATTTTATCTTTCTAAAAATTTTAAAAGTATTAATACGATTCGTTACTTTCATCCACGATTTTAATGAATACGAGGAATAACTTAACTATTGCACAATCATGGAAATAATTCATGTAAGCGCAGAATGCTACCCCGTAGCTAAAGCAGGTGGTCTTGGCGATGTGGTAGGTGCATTGCCAAAGTACCAGGTAAGTATGGGGCATAACGCAAAAGTTGTAATGCCCATGTACCGTACTAAATTTCTTTACCAGAACGAATGGGTGGTTGACTTTAAAGGGCATAGTAATCTTGGTGAAAGATGGTTCGATTTTACTGTAATAAAAGAAAAACACAATGAACTTGGTTTTGATCTTTACCTTATAGATATCAATGGCCTTCTCGATCGTGAAAAGGTTTATGGTTATGATGATGACACCGAACGCTTTACTGCATTCCAGATCGCAGTAGTAAACTGGCTCAGTCACTGGCAACATAAACCAGATGTGGTGCATTGCCACGATCATCATACAGGTCTTATACCTTTTATGATGAAGTATTGTTACGACTACAACAAACTTGCTGATATACCAACTGTTGTTACCATACACAATGCACAATACCAGGGATGGATGGGTTGGGACAAAAGTATTTATATTCCAAGATGGGACAGTTGGAAACGCGGTATGCTGGAATGGGCAGGCTCTATTAACCCACTTGCATCTGCAGTAAAGAACGCATGGAAGGTTACTACAGTTAGCTGGAGTTATATGGAAGAACTTCGCTACAACTCTAATGGACTTGAAGCGCTGTTTGAATATGAAAAAGGAAAATGTATTGGTATATTAAACGGTATAGATGCAGATGTGTGGGACCCTGCAACAGATAAATATATTGACAATCATTTTTCTGTTGAAGATGTGGAAGAAGGTAAGCTGGCCAATAAAAAATTATTATGCGAACAGTTCGGTCTTGATAGCAGCAAACCACTGTTCATTTTTATAGGCAGGCTTGTTGGCGAAAAAGCTGCAGACATTCTTCCCGATACCATCATGTCTTCTATGTACAACTTCCAGGGCCAGGCAAATTTTCTTATACTAGGCAGCGGTGAACCACATGTAGAGTGGCAACTGAGCCAGTTAACGCATGCTTATCCCGGCGCTTACAATGCTGTTATCGGTTATAATGAAAAACTTAGTCATCTTATGTATTCCGGTGCAGATTTTTTATTAATGCCCAGCCGTGTTGAGCCCTGCGGTCTTAATCAAATGTATGCCATGCAATATGGCACTGTGCCGGTAGTGCGTAGTACAGGTGGTTTAAAAGATACGGTTGTAGATATGGGAGATTTCCAGGGTTGGGGCATTCGCTTCAACCATGCAAGTGTTGGAGATCTTACGCATTCTATCTGGCGTGGCATTGATCTCTACAACAATAACCCAACCCATCTTGAATGGATGCGCAAACGTATGATGAGTATAGACAATAGCTGGGAAAATGCCGTACAACAATACATAAATGTTTACAGCAGTCTTAAATAACTCTCTCCTCAATTCAACAGCTCTTTATTTATTTTTTTTTGAACCCGGCAATAGAATATCATTAAGCTTTCGTTGCGTCGCACTCTTGTACTGCATTGCATTTACCAACAAGTAAAAAGTGAATATTGTGTTTTGACTTTTCACCTTCACTTTTCACCCGATGAGTTTGGCTCTGAACGTACAAGTGAGTGACACAACCGACGATACCATATGTTATCAAGATAACATCAAAAACAGGCAAATGAATGTTATGATGCGTTCATAAAAATTTATCACTAATAATTTTTATGTTCATACTATAAACGTCTTATATTTATTAAAGCAAGCCATAACAATTACACATAAATTCTCAACAATATGTTTTCCATAACCCAGTCAGTTATTTCCGTGGTACTCGGTGGCGGAGCCGGTACAAGATTGTATCCGTTAACAGCAGCACGTTCTAAACCCGCAGTTCCTATTGCAGGCAAATACAGGTTGGTTGATATACCTATCAGCAACTGTATAAATTCAAGGATCAACAGGATATTTGTTTTAACGCAGTTCAATTCCGCATCGCTTAATAAACACATCAAGAACACTTATCACTTCAGTGCATTCAGTACAGGCTTTGTTGATATACTTGCAGCAGAACAAACGCCGGATAATCCCGGCTGGTATCAGGGAACAGCAGATGCGGTGCGCCAGTGTTTGCGCCATATTGCCAACAATGATTATGAATACGTACTGATACTAAGTGGTGATCAATTGTACCAGATGGATTTTGAAGCAATGATAAATGCGCACCGCGAAAAAGGTGCTGATATTTCTATAGCCACTATTCCTGTGGGAGACCGTGAAGCGCCGGAGTTTGGAATTCTTAAAGCAAACAGCGAAAATATTATTACCAGTTTTATAGAAAAACCAAAAAAAGATATTCTTGGCGAATGGGTAAGCGATACCGGCGATGAAATGCGCAACCAGGGTAGGATCTATCTTGCATCAATGGGTATCTATGTTTTCAGCCGCTCTGTACTTGACAGGTTATTGAAAGATGAATATGCAGAGGCTACAGACTTTGGCAAAGAGATCATGCCAAATTCTATAAACAATTATAAGGTTGTAAGCTACCAGTATGATGGTTACTGGACTGATATA
This sequence comes from Panacibacter ginsenosidivorans, assembly GCF_007971225.1. NCBI lineage: Bacteria > Pseudomonadati > Bacteroidota > Chitinophagia > Chitinophagales > Chitinophagaceae > Panacibacter > Panacibacter ginsenosidivorans. The sequence continues at coordinate 1,023,126 of NZ_CP042435.1, forward strand.
GGAAATATCTATTCTTTTTTTGAAGCAAACCTTGCGCTTACACAGGACATCCCTCCTTTCAATTTATTTGATAAGACAAAAACTGTTTATACAAGACCGAGAATGTTGCCTCCCGGAAAGATCAGTGGAACAACATTGGAGAAAACAGTTGTAGCAGAAGGAGCATTGGTATTTGCAAGCCGTGTAGAAACAAGTGTGCTGGGGATTAGAACAAGAATTGGTCATGGTACCACAGTAGTAAGTTGCTATTTAATGGGTAATGATTATTATGAAACATTGGAAGAAATGGCGGCAAATGCAGCCAAAGGAATTCCGAAAATAGGTATTGGTGAAAGATGCTATATAAAGAATGCCATCGTTGATAAAAATTGCCGTATAGGGAATGATGTGCGCATCAATGGCGGGCCGCATCTTGAAAATACAGACCACACACTATATACCGTAAAAGATGGTATAGTGGTAGTAAAGAAAGGCGCTATTTTACCTGATGGTTTTGTAATATAATTTTGTTTTAAACATCCTCTTGGCAGGATGTTTTTTTATTGTATTTTCGGCGTTGTGTAATTTTTACATATTAATAAACTAAACGATTGCTATGGCCGCTGCTGTTACTACATCAACTGCTTCTACAAGCTATAAACCAAGGCTAAATGTCAGGCAGATATTCAATATGAGTTTTGGGTTCTTTGGAATTCAATTTGGATGGGACCTGCAGAGGGCTAATATGGGTCCTATTTATGAATACCTGAAAGCATCACCGGAACAAATACCCTTATTGTTTTTGGCTGCGCCATTAACTGGTTTAATAATGCAGCCCATTATTGGTTACATGAGCGATCGTACATGGCATCCTACATGGGGAAGAAGAAGGCCTTATTTTTTTGTTGGGGCACTGTTAAGTACCATTTGTTTGTTCATGATGCCCAATAGCGGATCGTTGTGGATGGCAGCTGGTTTATTATGGATTCTTGATACATCTGGCAATATTGCTATGGAACCATTCAGAGCATTTGTGGCAGATAAACTACCGGAAGAGCAACGCACTTCAGGCTTTGCTATGCAGAGCTTTTTGATTGGTCTTGGTGGCAGCATTGCATCTGCATTGCCATGGATAATGTCGCATATTTTTAAGATATCTACAAGTTCTGACACAGGAGGAATTCCGCCTTCAGTAAAATTTGCATTTTATACAGGCGGCGCCATTTTTTTAGTATCTGTTTTATACACTGTATTTACAAGCAAAGAATATCCGCCTGCAGATATTAATTTTAAACAGAAAGTAAAAGAAAGCAACAAAGGTTTTGGAGGAGGTGTAACAGAAATATTACATGCTATAAAAAATATGCCTTCAAAAATGAAGCAGTTAGCATTAGTGCAATTCTTTACCTGGCCAGGGTTATTCTTAATGTGGTTTTATTACAATACCGCCGTTGCAAGAAATGTTTTTAATGCAACCAGCACCAGCGATCCTAACTATATAAAGGGTATAGAGTATGGAGGTCTTACATTATCATACTATAATATTGTTTCATTCTTGTTCGCACTTGCATTACCGCTAATAGCTGGATATATCGGCAGAAAGCTTACGCATTCTGTTTGTTTACTGTGTGGTGCCATCGGGTTGATTTCCGTTGGCTTTGTAAAGCAGCCTTTTGAATTATATATCTGTATGACAGGTGTTGGTATCGCATGGTCAAGCATTTTATCTATGCCGTATGCAATGCTGGCCGGGGCTTTACCAGAAGATAAGATAGGTGTGTATATGGGAATCTTCAATTTCTTTATTGTGCTCCCTGAAATAATTGCCTCTTTATTTTTTGGATGGATAATGGAGCATTTGCTGGATAACAATCGCATGCTTGCCGTGCAGATCGGAGGTGTTATGATGGTTATTGCCGCAGTTATCTGCTATTTTATAGTAAAGGAAAAAAGAAGGTTTGTTACTGAAAGTCCGGAAATAGCAAGACTCGAAATAGAAGAAAATCGATCAGTATAAAATCAATTTAATTATTAGCCCCTCTGTTATTCCTTGATTTAGCTTCGTTGCGTCGCACTCTTGTACTTTCTGTTCCTTGCTCAACAATGAAAAGAAAACTGAAGTGAGTGACACAACCAAAGCTGATTTGTTTGATACAGTTTGCAAACAAAAATTTTAAAAATTAATTAGATGAAAAAGAAACTACTGTTGCTGATTTTTATTTCATGTTTTTTTACAGTTTTTACTTATGCGCAATATGCACAGGTGTATCCAACTAACTGGTGGGTGGGCATGAAGCATAACAAAATACAACTGATCGTTCGTGGCGATCATGAAGGTTTAAGCAATGAAAAAGTAACAATCAGTTATCCCGGTGTGACAATCACCGGCACGCATAAATTTTCAAACAGTAAATATCTTGCAGTTGATATAAGTATTGCATCTACTGCAAAACCAGGCACCGTAAATATTGTCTTCGCGTCTAACGGATCTACAAGCAAAGTTGCATGGCCATTGGATGCAAGAAGAAAAGGTAATGGCACTTCGTATGCGCAGGGTGTGCAATCATCTGATTTTATTTATTTCTTAATGCCTGATCGTTTTAGTAATGGTGACCCATCTAACGATCATGTTGCAGGCATGAGAGATCAATCTTTAAACAGAGACTCCATATACCATCGTCATGGTGGAGATATGCAAGGTATCATCAATCATCTCGATTACATTCAAAGCCTAGGCGCCACTACGTTGTGGATGACACCCGTTATTGAGAACGATATGCCTGACCGTACAGAGCATGGTTATGCGTTTACTGACCATTATAAAATTGAACCAAGATTTGGTGGGGAAAAATCTTACCTGCAATTAAGTAACGAATTGCATAAACGTGGTATGAAACTGGTGCAGGATGCTGTGTATAATCATGTAGGCTATTATCACTGGATGCTGCAGGATCCTCCCGACAGCACATGGTTGCACAGATGGCCAACATTTACACCACCAAATTATAAAGAACAGGTATTCTTTGACCCTCATGCATCCACAGCAGAAAAAAAACAAATGGCAGACGGGTGGTTTACTGCTCAGATGCCTGATGTAAACCAAAGCAATCCTTATGTTGCTAATTTTTTAATTGAACATGCAATCTGGTGTGTTGAAAAATTTGGCGTAGATGCCTGGCGCATTGATACCTACAAATATTGCGATCTTGACTTCATGAATAATTGTAACCAGGCTTTGTATAACGAATATCCTAAGATTACTATGTTTGGTGAGAACTGGAACGAGAGTGTTGCCAACCAGGCATATTTTGCAAAAAATATTTTCAACACCAAATTCAAAAGCAATCTTACCGGAGATGTAGATTTTGAATTTTTGTTCCGTGGTATACAACCTGCATTAACACAAGAGCCTTGGGGTGTAAACCAGTTGTACCAAACAGCCAGTCTTGACTTCCTGTACCAGGATCCCACACAGAATGTAGTTTTTCTTGATAATCATGATATGTCGCGTTTCTTTTCTGTTTTAGATGAAAATGTAGCGAAACAAAAAATGGCAATTAAATGGCTGCTTACTACACGAGGCATTCCGCAAATATATTATGGCACAGAAGTTTTGATGAAAGGTATAAGTAATCCCGATGGCTGGGTGCGTCTTGATTTTCCGGGTGGCTGGGATGGTGATACCAGGAATGCATTCACCGGTGCAGGATTGAGTGATGATGAAATGGTCGTACAGAATCTTGTAAAGACATTGGGCAACTACAGAAAATCTTCTTCCGCACTTAAAACAGGAAAGATGATGCAATTCATTCCGGGCGCTGGGGTGTATGTTTATTTTAGGTATGATAACAACCAAACAATCATGTGCGTAATGAATACTTCAGATGCAGCAAAAACAATTGATTTTACAAAATATGCAGAACGCACTGCGGGATTTACAAAAGCAATAAGCATAACAGATGATAAAACCTACAATACAACAGATAAGCCACAGATTGGTTCCAATGAAATGTGGGTGCTGGAATTGAAGAAATAAACCTTTAGAATAAAAATAAAAAACTTCATGCTTAAAAATGCATGAAGTTTTTTTATGAGCCCGACTGTAGTGCATGTATTAAACATCGTTGCGTCGCACACTTCAACTTTCTGTTTTCTCATGAGCATGGCTTTGTGTAAATTAGCTCATGAAATATTGCACATTGTTCTTTCTGTTGTTCCCATTATTTACTGCTGCTGAAATTCCATTAGAGAAAGGAATGATAATTAATGAGTCTGTTACAATAATTTCCGGCAATTATTTTCTTAGTGCCGACACTTCTTTAAAGAAGCCATTGATTATTATTGACGGGAAAGATATTGTTGTTGATTTCAACAATGCAATATTGCAGGATTCTACTGACATGCAACACCCAGATCTATTTCATGGGCTTGCAATTCTTATCAAAAAAGGTTCTTCAAATATTGTTTTAAAAAATGCAAACATTCATGGCTATAAGATAGCAGTACTGGCTGATGGTGTTTCCAACCTAACTATCGACAACAGCAACTTCAGTTATAACTACCGGCAGCAATTACACAGTAACTGGAAAAGAGAAGACATCAGCGACTGGATGAGCTTTCATCATAATGAAAATAATGAATGGTTAAGATATGGTGCAGGTATTTATCTTAACCATTGCACTAAAGCAACCATTAAAAATAATATTGTAAATAATAGTCAATGCGGTTTATTAATGACAGGTTGCGATAGTGCCGAAGTTTATGATAATAATTTTTCTTTCAATTCTGCATTGGGTATTGGCATGTATAGAAGCAGTTACAACCACGTTTACCATAACAGGCTCGACTTTAATGTAAGAGGTTTCAGTTCTGGAAAATATTATCGTGGCCAGGATAGTGCTGGCATTCTTGTATTCGAGCAATGCAGCAATAACATTTTTGCATATAATTCAGTAACACATAGCGGTGATGGATTCTTTCTCTGGGCTGGTCAGCATACAATGGATACAGGAGAAGGCGGCTGTAACGACAATATTATTTACAGTAACGATTTTTCTTATGCACCTACAAATGGGGTTGAAGTAACGTTTAGCAGGAATTATATCAGGCAAAATACGATCAACGGCTGTGATAATGGCATATGGGGTGGATACAGTTACAATACATCTATTCTCGAAAACAGGTTTTTAAATAACAATATTGCCATAGCCATTGAACATGGACAAATGAACAGCATCTTGGTAAATGGATTCAACAACAATAATACATCCATCAAGTTATGGTCAAGAGAAAAGCAACCTGCTGATTGGGCATATGCAAAAAAGAGAAACACCAAAAGCAAAGATTACGAGATAGCCGGTAACAGGTTTCAAAATGAAAAAATTGTTTATGATATAATGGGGTCAGACAGTTTGTTGCTCGCATGGAACAGTAAGTACTCCTGCGATAAGTCTTATAAATTAGGCGAAAGGATAAGCACACTTGATACAACACGCGAAAATGATCGCGTAGCTTCTTTTAACTTAGATAAGAAAGACACTGCAATAAATTTTATTCCAAATAAAACAATCCCATTCAATAGTTTTCATTACGGCCGCAACAATATCCGTATTACTCCGTGGGGGCCATATGATTTTAATTACCCGCTTTTGTTTCTTGACAGCATAAACAATGGCAATTATTATTTTTCTATTCTTCACCAACCCGGCAGTTGGAAAGAAATAAAAAGCAATGGCTTCAAAATAATCAATTCCATCGGCGACCAGGTTATTGCAAAAGCAGACTCTTCTGTAAAAGATCGTTCTATTCAATTGCAATACACCGGTTCTGCATTTACAGATATGTTTGGCAAAAAATATGATGCTGGTAAACCATACATATTCAGTTATGACGAATTTGATCCTTTGTCTACATGGAATGTAAACTTTTATAAATGGAAGAGATCAAATAATCCTAATAATAATTATAAAAGTTTTATCAATGCCCTCCCCGATCCTGATTTTAGTACCACAACAAAACAAATTGATTATACCTGGTGGGGCTCACCCGGTAACGGGCTTCCTAAAGATTCATTTGCAGTTGTTGCTACTACTACTATGAACCTTCCCGCAGATGATTACGAAATAAGTGTAACAGCTGATGACATGGTAAAACTTTTTATAGATAAGAAAAAAGTTATTGATGCATGGAATAAAAAGTTCACAGAGCTTGATGAAAACACGCATCACTCCGTAAAAATGCATCTTGAAGGAAAACATACATTCCTGATAGTGCATGCAGAAAATGATGGACTTGCTGATCTGATATTTTATATAAAACCTTACAGAAAATAATTTGCACCCGTACACCCTCGCCGCCAGCCTGAGTTTTAGTTATTTCTCTAAGTAAGAATTTTTGGTAGCCGGCTTTTGTTCCTTGTGGCATCGGCTGTTGTGTCACTCACTGGTACTGTTTGGTTTTAATGGCAGCAATTGAAGTATGCTATTTTAGTCGTCACAGCGCTATCTGAAATGAACGCCGTAAAGACAGAAATGATAGCTCTTCGAAGCAAAATAGACCAATTACTTACTTCGGGATGAATCAACTCACCTTACAAAAAGCATTATATAAAACGTTATCATTCTTCAGCAAACCAAATAATATTAGGTAGGCGGGGATAATAAGCATACATTTACCTGCATTCACGGTATTAATATTCTCTTCTCCACTCCTCCTCTTTTTTATTACCACCGTTTATTAAAATAAAAAATGAAAAAGCAATATATGCTTATGATTATACTTGCAATAGGTATAACAGAAGCACGAGCGCAATCCTCGTCTACAACTATTCAATACAACGAAAAAATGCAGCCGGCACTTGTACTTGAGCTACCAAGCAATACAGAAGATGCAGAAGGAACAATTTTATTGAAATTGAAACAAACAGGGTATAATCCGGAAACACAAGGCGCTCTTTTTTGGAAGAAACATAAAATTGATGGCTTCTATGTATTCAATAATGTAGCCATGTCTTCATTAAGTTCATTAAAGCTGGATATGTATTTTAAAGTGGTGCAAAAAAACAATGAAGAAAAAAATAACAGTACGCTGTACATGCTTATAAGCAAAGGAAATAACAATTTTGTTTCGCCTGAAAATGATCCGGCGCTTTGGGATAGTTCCAAAGTTTTTCTAAACAGCTTTGTTGAAAAAACAACTGCATATAGTCTTGAACAGGATATAACAGCACAGGAAGCCAGTGTAAAAGCTGCCCAGGATAAATTAGCAGGTTTGCAAAAAGATGAAAAAGAACTGGCCGATAAAATCAGGAAATACCAGGATGATCTGACCAATAACCAGGCTGACCAGAAAAATCAACAAGTGGATATAGACAATCAAATAAAGCTGCTTGCAGATTTAAAATTAAAAAGAAGAGGCTAACATAATTTCATACCTGCTTAGCAGGTAGTTAAAACAAACAGGGTCTGGGAAAGCAATTAGTCTCCCAGGGCCTGTTTTATTTGTGTGTAATAAAAAGCCTTCCTGTTGAAATAAAAACAATTGTACAAGTGTGCGACGCAACCATAGCTTAATAGAATTCCCGCCGCTGGTCCCAAAAAAATTCAATCCCTGCATTCTTCTTTCCCGCAAGGCTCATTTTCGCGTTCCGTCTCCAGCGTTATATGGTGAATATTTTTATGCTGCAGTGCATGTTTGAGTTCATGCTTAATTATTTTTTCCTGCTCGTTAGTTGCATTATTATTAATAACAAGGTGTGCCGTTAATGCATTCTCTGTAGTGCTGATGGCCCATATATGAATATGGTGCAAGCCGGCTACACCAGGCACTTTCATCGCTGTTGCTTTTATATCATCAAGGCTTATACCTTCAGGCACTCCATCCAGCGATAAACGCAAACTGCTTTTAAGTAAATGCCAGGTGCTCAAAAGAATTACTATAGCTATAATAATACTCAGCAGGCTGTCTATCCAAAACCAGTTGGTATAAAAAATAACGATACCGCCAATTACCAAACCCAGCGACACAACAGCATCACTCATTAAATGCAGGTACGCACTTTTTATATTAAGGTCTTTTTCTTTATTGCTGAAAAAGAACAATGCCGTTACTGTATTAATGACAATACCAATGCCTGCAACTATAGCAATTGTTTTGCCCGGCAATTCTTCAGGGTTTAACAACCTGTGCAGCGCTTCATAAACAATGGCGCCAATAGAGATCAGCAAAACTGCCGCATTGAACAACGCCACCAGTATCGAGGTCTTGCGGTAACCATAGGTATATTTTTTGTTTGACTTTACTTTCATAAGCCGGAAAGCCAGCAGCGAAAGTGCCAGTGCGCCAACATCTGCAAGGTTATGCCCTGCATCAGAAAGCAGCGAGAGTGAATGAATATAAAGTCCTGTTATTACTTCAATTACTACAAATAAAAAATTTAGAGTAATGCCAATAACAAAAGCCCTGTTTACATTGGTGAGTGTAACATTGTGATGATGGTGATGGTGTACGTGCTCATGGCTTTCTTTCATTTTTAAGAATTATATTTATAAAAATATGCAGCAGTTTTTCGAGCCGAAAATAAATACAAAAAACAAAGAAGCAGTTTTGCAAACATTGTTTTTTTGCAACCTTGTGGAGTAATGATTTTATTGTTTACAGGCTGCAGTGTTATTGAGCAGCTTTTGTTGTGTCACTCACTTGTACGTTCTGTTCTTTTCGCATCATTGAAGACGAATAATTTATTGCAGTACAAGTGTGCGACGCAACAATGCTGAGCAGTTTTCTAAAGCCCGGACAATAATTGTATTCATCATCATTTCACATTTAAGCACACCTGACGATAAAAAGAATTTTGATTATGTTTGAGTGTACTACTGCTTTAATAAAATGCCATAATGAAATATTTAAAGCTTCAAACGGTCTTTCTATTTTTAATTGTATCATTTACAGCATGCAAAAAACAGGATGTTTCTCAACCCGGTGGCAATGTAACTGTAAGCAATGAGCATGTAATACTTAACCCCTACTCACCGCTTACTGCCAGTATATTGCTTGAAACATCTGTAGCAACAAAAATATCCATCCGTGTTGTTGGCAAACATGAAGCAGAAAGTGATGTGGTCAAAGACTTTGATGAGGTAAGTTCTGCGCACAACATTCCTGTGCTGGGCTTATATGCTGATTATGACAATACAGTTGAACTTACTTTTAAAGATGTTTCTGGTTTAGTTTTAGGAAGTAAATCTTACAGTATAAAAACATCAGCATTGCCTGCAGCAACCTTTCCCGCAATTACTATTGACACTAAAAATGTGACGCTGATGGCGCGGGGCATGACGCTGGTAAGCTATTTCGGCTATAAGGATAATCCATTTCCGGAGAGCCCTTTTATATTTGATGCATCCGGAGATATACGCTGGTATCTTGATTTCAGGACAAGCCCTGTTTTAAATAATCTATTTTTTGATGATGGTATGGAACGTTTGCAAAATGGCGATCTTTATTTTGGCGATATACACTCCAACGCCATTTACGAAATAGATTTCCTCGGAAATATCATAGATACCTGGACATTTCCGGGGTACCAGTTTCACCATAATGTGCAGGAAAAGCCCAATGGTAATTTTTTAGTTACAGTAAGCAAACAGGGAAACAGCACTACAGAAGATTATATTATTGAAATAGACAGGAGTACCAAACAAATAATAAGAACATGGGACCTGCATGCATCTTTGCGATACAGCAGGCAAACACTTACTACCAATCCTGATGACTGGATACATGTAAATGCGGTTATCTATGATGCCAGCGATAATACCATCATTATTTCAGGAAGAACGCAGGCACTTGTAAAACTGGATGAAAATAATAATGTAGTCTGGATCATGGGTTGTCATAAAGGTTGGGGTAATTCAGGCAATGGCATTGATCTTAATAATTTTTTATTGCAGCCTTTAAATAAAAATGATCAGCCCATTACCGATCAGGATGTACTGGATGGTTATACCAATGACCCCGATTTTGAATGGAACTGGTTCCAGCACGCACCACTATTAATGCCCAATGGTAATGTGATGGTTTTTGATAATGGTGGGGATAACCGAAACTTCAGCGGTGCAGGGCAATACAGCCGTGCTGTTGAATTTGAAATTAATACAGCTCATAAAACTGTAAAGCAAATATGGGCATATGGAAAAGAAAGAGGCGCAGCAACCTTTTCGGGTATTGTTTCAGATGTTGATTTTTTAAGTAATGATAATCATGTAATTTTTTCTCCCGGTGCTGTTAATAATATAACCATTTACGGTAAGGTTATTGAGCTTGATTATGCTACACAAAATATTTTATTTGAAGCCACGCTTACTCCTCCGCAATCGCTTTACGGCATCACTTTCCATAGAACAGAACGGCTTACATTATATCTGTAATGAAAAGACTAACAACAGAAAAGCAATTTTTGATAACCAGCTGTAGTGTTATAGGGCAGCTTAGTTGTGTCACTCACTTGTACTGAAGAAACAAATCTTACCGTAGCATTCACAAATGAAATTTTGTCACAGCCGGGCAATCTCCTTTCTTTGCCATCCCGATTCTTGCTGCCAAAACTCGCAGCTATCAAAAGACGAGAGACAAAAAGTGAAATTTTGGCTTTTTTTGGCTACATGGCACAGTAATCGCGGACGGGCTACGTACAATTAACTGTTCACTAAATTTAAATTTATACAATTATGGCTAAAAAGATCAATGTTACCCCTCTGCATGACAGGGTAATTATCCAGCCAGCACGTGCTGAAGAGAAGACCGCTGGTGGTATTATTATTCCGGACACTGCTAAAGAAAAACCTCAGCGTGGTACCGTTGTAGCTGCCGGCCCCGGCAAAAAAGATGAGCCCGTTTCTGTAAAAGTTGGCGATACTGTGCTTTATGGAAAGTATGCCGGCACAGAGATCCAGATCGAAGGCAATGACCTGCTGATCATGAGAGAAAGTGATATACTGGCGATTATCTAATAGCTATGTGCTAATGATTGCAGCGTAAAATTCTAAATGTACAAGTGTGCGACGCAAGAAAAGCTTAATGGCATTAATGTCGCCTGGTACATAAATTACTTATCAAAAATTCCAAAAAACTAATATTATGGCTAAACAACTCTTCTTCGACATTGAAGCAAGAAATAAAATGAAGCGTGGTGTAGATGTTCTTGCCAACGCTGTAAAAGTTACATTGGGACCTAAAGGCCGCAATGTTGTTATAGAGAAAAAATTTGGTGCCCCTGCAGTAACCAAAGATGGCGTTACAGTTGCTAAAGAAATTGAACTGGAAGATGCTATCGAAAACATGGGCGCACAAATGGTGAAAGAAGTTGCTTCAAAAACTGCAGATATTGCAGGTGATGGTACAACTACCGCAACTGTACTTGCACAATCTATCATAAGCGAAGGTTTGAAAAACGTTGCTGCGGGTGCAAATCCAATGGATCTGAAACGTGGTATTGACAAAGCAGTTGCTGCTGTAATTGCTAATCTTCAGAAACAATCCCAGGCTGTTGGCAACGACGGTAAGAAAATAGAGCAGGTGGCATCCATCTCTGCCAATAACGATAACGGTATTGGTAAACTGATCGCACAGGCTTTTGCGAAAGTTGGTAAAGAAGGTGTTATAACTGTTGAGGAAGCAAAAGGTACTGATACAACTGTTGATGTTGTAGAAGGTATGCAGTTTGATCGCGGTTATATTTCTCCATACTTCGTTACAAACAGCGAAAAGATGGAAGCTGAATTGCAGAACCCATACATTCTTATTTATGATAAGAAGATATCTGCAATGAAAGACATTCTTGCTATTCTTGAAAAAGTTGCGCAGAGTGGCCGTCCATTGGTGATTATTGCTGAAGACCTCGAAGGTGAAGCACTGGCAACATTGGTGGTAAATAAATTACGTGGCACTTTGAAAGTTGCTGCTGTAAAAGCTCCAGGTTTTGGTGACCGCAGAAAAGAAATGCTGCAGGATATTGCTATCCTTACAAAAGGTATCGTTATCAGCGAAGAACAGGGTTATAAATTAGAAGGTGCAGACCTTACTTATTTAGGCCAGGCTGCTTCTATCACAATTGATAAAGACAATACAACAATCGTTGGTGGCAAAGGCAAGAAAGAAGACATCACTGCCCGTGTTAACCAGATAAAAGCACAGATCGAATCAACAACTTCTGATTACGATAAAGAAAAATTACAGGAACGTCTTGCTAAATTAAGCGGTGGTGTTGCTGTTCTTTATATCGGTGCTGCTACTGAAATGGAAATGAAAGAAAAGAAAGACCGTGTTGACGATGCTTTACATGCAACACGTGCTGCTGTTGAAGAAGGTATCGTTCCAGGTGGTGGCGTAGCTTACATTCGTGCTACTGAATCTTTGGAAAAACTGAAAGGTGTAAATGAAGACGAAACAACCGGTGTTGCTATCGTTAAAAGAGCACTGGAAGAACCAATACGCCAGATTGTTGCCAACAGCGGTATTGAAGGTTCAATCGTTGTACAGAAAGTAAAAGAAGGTAAAGGCGATTATGGTTTCAATGCACGTACAGAAGTATATGAAAACCTTTTCAAGGCCGGTGTAATTGATCCTACAAAGGTTACACGTATAGCCCTTGAAAATGCAGCTTCTATCGCTGGTATGTTGCTGACTACAGAATGTGTGGTTGCTGACAAACCAGAACCTAAATCTGCTGCTCCTGCAATGCCAGGTGGTGGTGGTATGGGTATGGATTATTAATCATATTCGTATTACACGAATTATAAAAAACCCCGCAGTTACGCGGGGTTTTTGTTTTGTATATCTAGTGATACCAGCTGCAATTTTTTATAGCATCACCTGTTGCGTCGCAAGCACTTCATCATTGTGTTATCATAGCAGCATTTAAAGAGAGTATTAAAAGCTTATTTAGAACAATCTTTTAAGTTCTCCTTCAAGGAGGTTAGAGTACTTTCCTTTTCCTCAAAAAGATAAAAGCAATTAAGCCAACACAGGCAACACCAATTAAGATATAGATAAGTGAATTGCTTCTCTTTTGAACAGGTATTGGAATCTCTTTTATCGTTATCAATTGATTTGGCTTTATATTGGTAATGGTCTGCTTATTCCCACCTGTCCAGTAAACAGTTATTTTATCTATGGTAATTGCATTACCTAAACCAAAATGTGCGATCACAGAATTTTGAGAAAGATGGCTGGAACTTCCTCCATCAATTTCTCTTATCATTTTTTTACCACCTGCTTCTACTTCAATTTTTGAACCTATACCATGGCTCTCAGCCTGTATACCTTGTAATGCAATTTTTATCCAATTACCTTTTGCAGAATCGTTCCTGTATAACCTTGTAATGGAAGGCACAGGATAATTGGGATATACCGCTTCCTGGTTTACAACAAGCAGGTCAAGGTCTCCATCATTATCATAATCAAACACAACTGAACCGCGGCCAATGCCATAATCTGCTAACCCATAAGCAGAAGCTTTATCTGTAAACTTTCCATTATTATTTTCAAAATAGAAGTCTGCCATCGGATGACAATCTGGATTCAGATCACCATTAGATACAAACAAATCAACATCACCATCATGATCAAAATCTGCAAAATTTGCGCCCCAGCTTATAGCAAACGATCCCAGGCCCAACTCTGAAGTTTTTTCTATAAATGATTTTCCGGGACCCTGATTCACCATGAACATGTTGAACTTTATGTTCGTAAAATAATAATCCATCAAACCATCATTGTTATAATCGCCAACAGCAGTGCCCATAGAGTTAATGCGCAGATCCATTTTATTTTCTTTTGCAACATCAACAAATTTTTCTTTGGGATATTGATTCTGCAGCAACATATCAGGTGTACGCTTATAACCAAAATCATGGTTCACAATTAAGTCCTGGTCGCCATCATTATCATAGTCAGTAAACACACCACCAAAACCAAACCCACGATAATCCAATCCATAATCTCCATACACATCTTTAAATTTCTTGCCGCTTTCATTCAATAGCAAATAACCTTTTGCAATTTGGTTTGCGCCAACAACTGTTGCATCATTTATAACACTCAATTTTCCTTCGTATTGGTTAAAATAATTCCCGACATAAATATCAGCCCAGCCATCTGCATTGAAATCTCCAAAACTTCCGCCTGTGCTGAATGAATACATCTGATCCAATCCATATTCTTTTGTTGCATCTCTGAAAGTGCCGTTACCATTATTCAAAAACAACAAATTTATTTCTCTTGGTATGGCTTGCTTTTTATTCCTGCTTGTTATGGTTGTAATAAACAGATCAACGAATCCATCCCGGTTTACATCTGCGCTTGACACGCCTTGTGTTACATAGTTTTTTGTAACACTCAATCCTGATTGTTCAAACACATTCGTAAATGTACCGTTGCCATTATTTTTATACAGCACATCATCATTCATGCCGCCGGTGATATATACGTCTTCAAACCCATCGTTATTATAATCAACAACGCATGCGCCACCGCCAAACATGCCTTCGTATACTTTAAACACATGTTTGATTCCGGCAGAATCAGTTACATCTTTGAATCTTGTTTGAGAAAAACTCTGTCCAATAAGGAATACAAAGCATACAATAAATAAATGGCGAAACATGTTTTGGTTGTTATATTTTATAAGGAGTTTTTTATGAGCCAAACTATATTGCTGCTATTTAGCTTTCGTTGCGTCGCACACTTGTACCGAAGTAAAAGTTTCAGCAGTTTACGAGTTTACCTGTTCACGAGATCTTTGGATTTGAACAACGCGTAAACTTGTGAACTTCGTAAACTCGTAATCCATTGCTGCACAAAGTTCCGAACGTATAAGCGAGTGACACAACAGGCGATGCCATTAGTTACAAAAGCCGGGTTTATAAAAAATATTAGTACTTATACATTCCTTTTCCAATGCAAATGATTAACATTATTACCAATTTCTTTTCCTTTATCTAACCCTCTTGCATTATCCTGGGGTGTATGTATGCCGCCATAAAATCTTGAATTAGCAGTTTCTTCTGCTGCCTGCCAGAATGAATTAAAGTGCCGGGCTTTAAAATCTGTATTTCTTATATCGTCTCTTGGTCTTCCAACATGCAGGCTATCTGTGAATTCAAAATTATCTCCGTATAGATCGGTGAGCACTGTAGCCATTGCGCCTGCCTGTATCGCATGCCCCGAAGGAAATGCAGGGAATGGCGGATCTGGCCAGAACGATTCCCAGCGCTGATCTATATGTTGCGGCACAAATGTATTGGCACGTTCTGTAAAGAACTGATACTTCCACTTCCAGCAACTTCGAAATGCATCTGCCAGCGCCATACCAAGCCTGGCATAGGTTTCAGCGCATTTTATAAGATCAGGCTTTATTTTTCTAATAGCAGCAGTAGCAAGGTAATAAGAATGCCCCGGCGGTGTTGGCGTTACTTCCGGATCATCGGCCCACCATATGGCGGCTTCTTTTTCCTGTTGTGTTAAATTTTTTTCTTTTTCATATACCTGCATGAACTGGTTGTAATATGGAGAGCCCTTTGTTGAGTCGTAAGAAATAAATGCAGGCGCCTGGATTGCAGAATCAACTGAAAGAAATGTTCTGTTTTGCCCCCAATGCGGATGCAATGGAAAGTGTGTGAATGATTGCGCATAAAGTGGGGGCTGCCAGCATCCGGGCTTTTGTTCAAATACTAATTGCTTATCGAAATTATTTAGATAGCCACGATGCCCGCCATCTGTTTTTGACCATTCAAAAATTGATTGTGCAATTTTTTTTCCATATGCAATTGACCTGTTTACAATGCTATCGTTATTGATCGCATCTTTGTAGAGTGCTACAAAATGTTGTTCAAGTGAATCAATTTTTGTTTTATTTACATCAGAAGTTTGAATGTAAATATTGCGCAGTATCTCAGCCTGTGCTGCGTTTAAAGACAATTGCCAATTGCAGGCAAGATTTTTTTCAGGAACCGGCAAATTGCCCAAGCCATTTAGTTGTGGCGCAACAGATTGATATTCCGGATAACCATTAACAACCGATTCATACATTGTAAGACCAATGTATCCAAAACACCGGGATGCAAAAGTTGGCGAATTGGCAGGTGTATTTTTAGTAATATAATTGGTCATATCTGCCCACGCAGTTGCCAATTCAAAATCCTGGGGTAATTTTTCTTTTTCCTGTTTGCATGATGAAATGAAAATCAATAACAACCAACAGGATATAAACGCCTTTAAACAAAATCTTACCTGTTTCATTTTTTTTGTTTCAACAAAGTGTAAGCAATTAAATTTTTTCCACAAATACCAAAGTAAATTTTATCGTTGATCTTAAGACAGCTTCTTACATCGCCGTGTATATTAAAGCCGGATTCATTTTGTTTAACGTATGTAAAATTCCCTTTGCCATCACCGGCAAGCAATACGCCATAATTAGCATCAAATTTACCAAGCCTGATCTTTGTGTAACTGTTGTTACCGCAAAGCAAGAGGTCAGTTTTTCCATCGTTATTGAAATCTAATGTATCAATTGTATATACTGGTGAATACTGAACTTGCACCGGTAATTCTTTTATCTCAAACTTTCCGGATGCATTACTTATAAAACAAGTTGTAGCCATGTGATCTGCAACAAGATGACCAGCATCTTTAATATCTTTCTCTTCAAATAATTCATCCATTGTTATGTCTGCATAACTTTTAAAATCTGCAAAGCGTTTTCGTAATATAGGCAACTGACCTACCAATTCATCACGTGTTATATAAGGATATTTTTCGCCTTGTATATAAAAACTAAATATTGGATCTACAGAACCATTCTTATCAAAATCCTTGTAATACATTTCTAGCGGTTCTTTCTCTGTAGCTTTAAATTGCGTATTTAAACCCATATTGCCGATGATAAGATCAGGATGCTTATCTCCGTTTAGATCACCAACAGAAATGGTATTCCACCAACCAGAATATTGTTTATCAAAAAATTTGTTTGTGCTGTTTATTAATTTTCCATTCTCTATTTTAAAAACAGTTACGGGCATCCATTCTCCTACAATTACCAATTCATTTTTTTGATCGAGATCAAGATCAACCCAGACTGCATCTGTTACCATTCCAGGTTTAAAAAGCTCGGGACAAACAGTTTGTGTTTGATCAGAAAAATTTCCTTTGCCATCATTGATCAGAATATAACTCCTAGGTGTTTCAGGATAACGACCCGGAACAGCTCTGCCACCAACAAAAATATCAGGAGCGCCATCTCCATTTATATCCTGCACCCGAACACACGATTTGCTGCCACTAATATTTGGCAAGCCTTTGCTTTTTGTGAAGTTGTTGTTCCCATCATTTAGATACAAACGATCCTGTAGTAATGCATCTGTATCGTTGAGGTCATTGTATCCATCACTGGCTATGTAAATATCAGGATGATCATCTGCATTTGCATCAAAGACAGCAATAGCTGCATCAGCACAAGCTTTATCCTGTTCAAACGCGGGAATATTTTTTTGAGTGAATGATCCGCTCTTTTGCTGCAAAAATATTTTTGTTGATTCGCCTGCTGCACCTCCAATGATCATGTCAACTAAACCATCTTTATTAACGTCGTCTTTTGTAATACATGGGCCACTATATGAAAATTGATTGATCAATAACAATTGACGATTGAAATCATTTACACTGGTGTCAATAGTCTCCTTATACTTTATTGGGGAAGCAGTTTCAGTAAACCATGACTGAATTTGTTTTGCCTGTAAGGATTTATCATGCGCATCTCTTTCTGCAAGTTTTAAAAACTGGTTTGCTTTTACATCAAACATTTTCTGCGCTTTGCCATTTGGCCATGTTACAATAAGCGAATCAACTTTTTCAATATTACCCAAACCAAAATGAAGTATGGATGAAACACTGGAAAGATAACCTCTTGCAGGGTTTTGTTCTAATCGCTGCGTTTGTCCGTTATAAAAAATTTTTATCGTTGCCCCAAGGCCTTGAGTGTTTCCTTCATTGCCTGTAAGCTGTACATTCAAAAAATGATTGCTGTTTAATTTCTGCGATTCATTCCTGTAAATAAATGCAGGCTGATTAATATTATTTACTACGAGATCAAGGTCTCCATCATTATCCAGGTCCGCATAAACAGCGCCATTACTGTTTGAATGTTTATTGACTCCCCAATCAATAGTTTTATTTTCAAATGTGCTGCCTTGTTTATTTTGAAACATGTAATTCACCACATTGGAAGAGGGCATTTGTTTTATAATATCCATTACATCTTCACGCTGCAGTCTTCCTTTTGAAGCAACATACTCATTCATGTAATTAATAAAATCAAGATTCGTATAGTCCCTGTAATAGCCATTGGTAACATACAGGTCTTTCCATCCATCATTATCATAATCGGCAAAGAGTGCAGACCAACTCCAGTCTGTGTTTGAAATGCCTGCTATTTGCCCTGTTTCACTAAACGTATTATTGCCATTATTTAATTGCAACATATTACGCATGTACTGGTAATAAAAACCACTACGCACATTCAAATTAAACTTGTCATAGTTATCAGGTGCAAGCAACAATTTCTGCCGGTGATTATCTTCAGGCAACATGTCAAGTGTAAAAATATCCGGCAGGTCGTCATTGTTAATATCAGCGACATCATTACCCATCGAGAACTGGCTTGTATGCCCGATACTGCTTTGCATCTTATTTGAAAAAGTTCCGTTCTTATTATTAATGTATAGATAATCGGGTACTGCATAATCATTAGACACATAAAAATCAGGCCACCCATCTTCATTAAAATCAGAGATACCAAGCCCTAATCCATAACTCAATTCAGAGCCGTTAATGCCTGCTTTGATTGTTACATCTTCAAATTTCCCGTTGGTCTGTTTGTATAAGCGAAGACCTTTTTCATTATTATCTTCTTTAAAAAGTTTTGCGGTAGCTTCTACATTGAGTATTGGTAAGTTTTTCGGATTATGATTCAGCAGCAACATATCAAGATCACCATCTTTATCGTAATCAAAAAAATAAGACTGATTGCTGTAACCTGCACTGGCCAGGCCATACGCCACAGCCTGTTCTTCAAACATGGGCACTCCCCTGCTGTTATTGCCCTTATTTATAAACAGTTGGTTTACTCTTTTCTCTGGTGGCAATGCACCTGAGTAACATAAATAAATATCAAGCTTACCATCACCGTTTATATCAACAACATTAACGCCTGTTTTCCATGGGCCGGGCCTGCCTCCTGCTCCACA
The DNA here is from genome assembly GCF_007971225.1 of Panacibacter ginsenosidivorans. Lineage (NCBI taxonomy): Bacteria > Pseudomonadati > Bacteroidota > Chitinophagia > Chitinophagales > Chitinophagaceae > Panacibacter > Panacibacter ginsenosidivorans. Next base: position 1,042,403 of record NZ_CP042435.1, read on the forward strand.
AAATGAAGTGATATCTTCAAACTTCATATCGCCTTTATTGAGGTATAGTTTATTATCACCCATGTTGGAAGTGAAATAAAGATCAATAAGTCCGTCATTATTAAAGTCTCCGGCGGCAACGCCACCTCCGTTGTAGAAATACTCATACATCAGAATATTCGTATTCAACCCTTCAGTAAGTGTGTTTTGAAAATTGATATTTGTTACTGAAGCATCGAGCAGTGAAAACAATTCTTTGCCTGTTTCTTTTTTCTCTTCATTTTTATTTTCTGTGGTCTGTTCATTACAGGCACATAACAAAAAAAAGCAAACCACAAAAGAGTTAATTCTTATAAAGAGGTTCATTGAAATATTCGATATTAATGTGCAGGTAATTTAAGACGAAAGTTTTTATTATGCACCAAACTTCTTTGCCACTATTAAACTTTGTTGCGTCGCACTCTTCAACGCTTTATTCTTTGTTAAGCATTAAGCAACGGTCAATAGCTTAGCGGGTAATTTTTTGTAGCATATATAACAGAAACCTGAAGTGTGCGACGCAACAAGCCCTGATGAAAGAGATGGTGAACACTTCAAAAAAATAAATTATATGTTTCTATACTTCGTTAAAGAAAAAATCTATCCCGTTGCCGGGATAGATTTTGAAAAAACCAAACTACCTGCTATTGTTGGTATCCTGGGTTTTGAATTAACTTATCATTCTTACTCATCTCATCTCTACTGATAGGTCTGAAATACATTTTGTCTTTCCATACCCTTGTTTCATTTTCAGTATTGTCATAAACTGTATAAGTATAATCATACACCGTTTCATCATGTTTATAAGGAACAAGAATGGATTTACCTGGTTTTAAAGTGGCTTTTACATTTATAGCTTTTACACCCCGACCTACGGTAGTTGCAGGAATCATCCATCTTCTTGCATCGTGATAGCGATGTTCTTCATAAACAAGTTCTACTCTGCGTTCATTGCGATAACGATCTCTAAGCGTTGTTCCTGCATCTGTGATTGCAGGCATACCAGCGCGGAACCTGATCTTATTGAGCCATGTTCTTGCTTCATCTTCCTGGCCTAATTCTATACATGCTTCTGCATAATTCAATACCATTTCTGTATAACGTATAAATGGCCAGGGAATAACCTGTCCGTTTGATTGATTATCTGGCAATGCAGGATTTGGATCGATGAATTTACGTGTGTAATAGTGTGTACGGCTTCCGTTCCAGTTTTCAACCGGAGATTCACGTGTGTCAATTCCATTTATAAAACCGCCGGCTCCGTCAGTATAGTAACCAGTTTGGATTTGATTGACAGGGTCTCTTCCTGAAACATCAGATGGTCTTGGCTTCCAGTCTGCACCATCATACATTACAGTACCATAAAACCTTGGATCGCGATTAGTATATGGATGAGCTTTTTCTTCTGTATTATTCCAGTCAAATTTAGATCCATCCATCATTTCATAATCATCTACTAATTGCTGAATAGGAGTGTTACCGGCCCAGTTATGATAACCATTAGGACCATTATTGATACCATAGTGAATACCGCCTAAAGGCCAGTTGTCTTCCTGGGTGTATAATGTAGTGGAAGTTCTTTGGAAAAGAAGTTCCACTGATGCAGCTGCATCAACACCTGGCGCACCACTTTTACCTCCCATGGCTATTGAGATATAGTTCATCTTTCCCTCATCAGTGGATGCGGGTTCCGTTAGATCCAATTTATACCCCTGAGCTGCATCGATTACAGCTTTCGCAGCATCTTTAGCGGCCTGCCATCTTGTAGCCTGGTCTCCTGAAGTGTAGCAAAGAAATTCTATATTGCTATAACTTGCTAATAAGCTCGAATTTGCCTTGGCTTTGGTAGCATCGTGCAAATCACTCGCTGCATATAAAAGTACTCTTGACTTTAATGCCATAGCAGATATTTTAGATGCACGACCATCAACGGTTGTTTTGCCATCAAGTAAAGTAGCCGCCTGATCCAAATCACTCACGATAAAATTTACACATTCTTCGTAAGTATTTCTGGCTATGGTGTAATCTTCATTGAGCCCATAACTATGATCAATGATAGGCACACCACCGTAAAATCTTAAAAGCTGTTGATAGTAATAGGCTCTTAAGAAATGAGATTCGCCTAATAATTGATCTTTTAATGAAGCATCACTAAAAGTTGCGTTAGGAAGGTTTTCTAATGCGACATTTGCTTCTCTTATTGCTGTGTACATGTTATCCCAATAATATGTACCACTCATCCATGCCAAAGCTCCAGGCTCTTCGTTACCTTCTGTAAACGTATTAATGTTTCTGCCTGCATGCGTAAACATTGCTTCATCTGTATAATCTGCAAGCGCCTGCTCTTCAAAACCACCGTAACCAAGATAAGAATAAACGTTTAACACGAAAGCTGTAGATAAAGACCCATCGGCCCAGGTAGCGCTACTGGATATAGCATTCTGTGGAGTAGTATTAAGAAAATCTGTATTACAGGAATGTATAAATATCAGCGCGCCTAAGGAACCAATAATAATTGATAATTTTTTCATACATAATTTTTTTAGAAGGTTAAACTAAACCCTGCGTTGAGCACCCTTGATTGTGGATAATACACACCACTACCCGCTGTTGCTTCAGGATCAAAAATCTTCATTTTAGAAACTGTAAATAAATTAAGCGCATTAACGAAGATTCTAAAACTGCTGATTTTCGCTTTATCTAACAATTTAGCTGGTAATGTGTAACCCAGTTCTATATTCTTTAAGCGGATATAGTTTTTACTAAAAAGGTAATAAGTATTATTACCGTAGAGGCCGCCCGTATAATAAGTATCTCCGCGAATCGCAAGCCTTGGGTCTGTGCTGCTTGGGTGATCTATAGACCAACGATGATCATAAGAGTATTGCAGATAATTGCCAATATCTCCAGATTCGGTTTGAACACGTATTGCTGCACCTGCTGCGCCCTGGAAAAGCAAATTCAAATCGAAAGATTTATACCTTGCTTCTATAGTGGCACCATAGTTAAAATTGGGGAAATCGCTTTTTTCGATTCTAACTGCATCATCAGGCGTAATTTTTCCATCGCCATTTACATCCTTAAATTTCATATCACCAGGTAATAATTGTCCGGTAATTCCGCTGTAATCAAGGGTGGTTTTATCGATATCTGCCTGGTCTAAAAATGCCCCATCTGATTGATACACCAAAAATGCGTTATATGGCTTTCCTTCCTGCCACTGGTATTGAGGTGTTGAATGGCTTTCTGCTGCATCTATTACTTTATTTTTCGCATAGCCACCATTTATGCCAGCCCTAAAATAAAAATCCTTATTTATATTTGCTTTATAAGCAAGTGTAAATTCAAATCCTTTATTGTCAATTCGACCTCCGTTTACCGGGGGCAAAAAAGGTCCAATACCTGCTGACGCTGGAACAACACCTTGGTAGTCAACCAGCATACCACTTCTTTTGTTATAGAAATACTCCAATGTTACATCAAGGTGGTTATTTAGTACAGTTGCATCTAAACCAACATTGTAATTATTCGCCACCTCCCATGTAAAATCATTGTTTGCCAGCACAAATTCGCCGAGTGTTGTTGCTACCTGACTATTTATCGGATAGCTTCCAAATTGGTAGATTGAGAGATATTGGTATTCTTTTAAAAGTCCATTTTTATAAGGCTGATCATTACCCATTTGCCCATAAGAACCTCTGAGTTTTAAATAGTTTATACCCGGTACCTTGAAAAATTTCTCATTTGTGAGATTCCAACCAAGAAGTATTCCAGGGAAGAAGCCAAATCGTTTATCTGGTGGAAGTATATATGAACCATCATATCTCCAAAGAAATTCTGCCAGATATTTTTCTTTATAATTATACTGAACCCTTCCGTAATAACCGAGTTTAGCTCTGTCAAATAGCCTTGTAAAATAAGTGTCATTTGATGCAGTTTGCGTTAGACCGCCAACAAAAAGCTGGTCAAGTGCCGGAGAAATGAAGTTCCTGCGAAATGCCTGGAAATTATCTCCTTTAAATGTTTCTTTAGTGACACCTGCTAATATAGCTACACTATGATTCCCTATTTTAGCGTCATAATTCAACAATGCCGTTAGATTGGTATTTAATACGGAGTAATAAGTTTCTGTTAATCTCGGATCAGTATAATTTGATCTTATAGCACCAACTAGTTTTGGAGTTACACCATCATCTTCGTATGTAATCCTGTCCCAATAATAAAGCATCCAGGGTGTTTGCCAGACTTTATTTAGCTCACTGTTTTTATCAATTGCACCAGACAAAGTAAGTTTTAAACCTTTAATCCAGGGGTTGCTAATATCTATTGCGCCATTGGCTTGAAGATAGTCAGTTGGGTCTTTTTGATAACCGGTAGCATTTGTTGTAATAACATAAGGATTCTGGCCGTTTTCAATATCGGGTCCTGGCATCCCGTTTGGCCAAACTTCTGGTTCAGTAGGTCTTCCGCGCATTAGCATACGAAAAATTGAACCGGCACTTTCAGTGGGAAAGTGCCTGTCTTCCCGACGAGCCAAAATACCAATTGTAGTATTAATGTAATTACTAATTTTAGCAGTAACATTGGTTCTAAAATTATATTGCTGGTATCTTGTTGCAGAATTATTATAAATCGCATCTTGATTTACATATCCAATCGAAGTAAAATACCTGATATTTTCTGATCCACCACTTATTTGAATATTATGTCTTGATTGGGGCGCCCAGGTTCTAAACGCATCTCCAAACCAGTCTGTATTTGGATACCCCCATGGATCACTACCGTCTGCATATTTTTTTACCGCATCAGGGCTATAGTTTGCATTCAATGTCTGCACGCCTTCTGTGGGTGAATCATAACTCCCTGTTTGTTGAATTGCGGTCCATGCCGCCTGCCATTCATTTACCGGAATACTTTTGTAAATCGGTATCTCGTTCATAATATTTGCATATTCGACCGCATTGGACATTTTTGGTATAGTGCCAGGTTGTGTATACCCTTGATTAAAATCATAAGTAATTTTAGGCTTACCTGTACTACCTTTTTTTGTTGTAATAAGAATTACACCATTAGCAGCACGCGATCCATAAATAGCCGCAGAGGCATCTTTTAATACTGAAATATTGTCGATATCTCTTGGATTTAAACGACCAAGCCCTCCATCTCTTTCCGGAACTCCGTCAATAACTATAAGTGGTGAATTATTCCCAATAGTGTTTACGCCGCGGATGTTCAGAGATGCACCATCATAACCAGGTTCACCACTGGTTTGAACTACAACTAAGCCTGGTAATCTTCCGGCCAAAGAGTTTGATAAATCGACGGCAGGGGATTTCACTACTGCATCTCCTTTAATAGCACTTACAGCGCCGGTCACAGTTACTTTCTTTTGAGTACCATAACCCACTACTACTACGTCTGTTAAATTTTCTGAAGCTATGGTTAATGCAACAGTTATATTTGTTTGATTGCCAATTGTGATTTCTTTGTTCTGATAACCAACATACGAAATTATTAATACCGCATTATCATCAGGCACTGAAATAGAAAATTCACCATTTAAATTAGTGGTAGTGCCTTTTTTCGTTCCCTTTAATAGAACAGATACATTTGAAAGGGGTGCCCCCTTATCGTCTGTTATTTTTCCTGATACACTTTTATCAGGAGCCGTTTTATAAAAATTTTTTGCCAGAGAATTTTGTGGCACTAATAATATGCCACTTGAGAATAATACCGGCAGTAAATAACATAACCCTTTTTTTAGTAAAATATCTTTACATATTTTTTTTCTCATAACAAGCAAATTGGAAGTGGTTAAAAAATAAAATGCGTAAACGTTTGCACAAAACACATGCTAACTATCATTCCAAATAATTTGTTTCATCTAATTTTTAATTTTTGAGGTTTGTAAAGAAAAACTAGTTAGTTTTTAAATTAATAACGGTGTTTTCTAAGCCTTTTTTCCTGCCGATGATTCACGATAACAAAGGATAGGTTCTAATACAATTTTCTCTTTTTCTTTTACAGTACTTTTACTATCGTTTATTTTAATCATCTCCATTAATAAATTAAATGCTTCCTTCCCCATCTGCACTGTTTGCTGATCAACAGAGGACAAGGCCGGAGTAATGTGTTCATCAAAACTTTCATTGGCAAAACCGATAACTCCAAATTCATCTGGTATTTTAAATTTTCGTTCTTTTAAACATTTAATTACGCCAAGCGCGGTATAATCTTCAACAGCAAAAAAAGCATCAGGCGGCTCTACAAGTTTTAAAAAATAATCCACGGCTTCTTTCCCCGATTCAATTGATACGTTACCCTGGTATATATAATTTTTCTCTGCCTTTTTTTGATTTGCCTTTAAAGCATCTTTATAACCATTTAAACGATCCCTGAAACCTTTGATATGCTGCGGGCCGGCGACATGTGCTATCCGTTTATATCCATTTTTCAAAAGATGCTCAGTAGCAAGGTATGCACCCTTATAATCGTCAACCACTACCGCAGGGACTTTTAAATCCTCATTCGTACGATCAAAAAATACAAGCGGAATATTTCTTTTCTTCAACTCAACATAGTGTGTGAAGTCTACAGTTTCCTTTGCAATGGAAGCAAGTATCCCGTCAACTCTTGCACTTAAAAATGTTTCTATTGCTTTTTTTTCTAGCGCCGATGTCTCTTCTGATTGATAAAGAATTATACTATATCCGTTATTGCTTGCAACATTTTCAATACCATGTACAACAGATCCAAAAAAATTCATTTGTGCACTTGGTATAATTACACCTATAGTATGAGATTTGCCTGACCGCAATGATGAGGCAAGCTTATTTCTCCTATACTTCATCTGCCTTGCTTTCTCCTGAACGAGACGCTTCGTTTCTGTGCTAATACGGGGATGATCATTCAATGCCCTTGAAACAGTTGCAGTCGTTAGGTTCAATTCCCTGGCTATATCGTGTATGGTTATTCTATGAGACAAACTTTGTGCAATCGTGTGCACAATTTAGGAATTTCCCAAATACCAAAGTAAAAATCTCATGTATTTTTTTTAACACCTTTTTACCAATTTATAAGTGGAATTTACCAAAACATCGTTTCAAGTTATTAAAACCTTATTAATCAGTCTGTAGTATTCTCAATTTAGGCAAATGAAAATTATACTTCATAATTTCATTTACCGGTTCACTAAAATGCGATTTATAAGACGTTTCTTTTTTCTATGAAACCAACTTAAGCTTTCTATGGCAAAATCCCTTGCCTTGTATTTTTCGTCTGTTTATCTTAGAAATTAATTACCCATTTACTTCAGAAACATATTTGTATTGAAATACAAAATTTCTGCAATCCAAAAATCAAATTATTATTGTGGAATTATAGTAATTGAAAAAGCCTTAGTACTTAACAAGCAAAAGCAGATAAATTAAGATATTAAAATGCAGACAAATGTAAAAAAGTACAAGTGAGTGACACAACAGGTGATGCTATGTAGCAATGGAGCTGGCTACATAATTGAATATTCTCCTTTATGATTAATAGTAATAACAGGCAATTGTTTTTCCTTATCAAAATAATCATACGCTTCTTTAAGCTTTACGGAAAAACTTCCGATAGTAGGGTTATCTTTTGTAAAACGGTTAAGGTATTCAATGCTCTGAGGATTATTGTAACGAACAGGGAAAATATGCACTGGTATAAAATCCTGCCCATTATTTTTTGCAGAAGCCGCAAGCAGATATAATTCCTCTATTTGCATGTCATTAATAGGAATGCAACCAACCGTAACGCAACTACCATGTATATAAATACCGCCACCGGGTCTCAATGAATCACTTAGCTTCTTATCTGATTGATTTGGGTAATTCAGCTTAAGTGATAAATGAAAATCGCTGCGTGGATTGAATTCCGTTATATAATAAAAACCTTCCGGCACCTGGTAATCACCTTCCATTCTTTTGGGGCCGAGTGTGCCTGCAAGCGCACAAACCTTATAGGTTTTAAATAATTTGAAAGCCTCATTTTCATTATTACGTACCCAAACCTCCATCTGGCTGTCGTATTTAAAAGAACGGATATAAATTTCCTTTGGAGGCCATTGCAGGCCGGCTTTTTCAAATTGTTTTATTAATGTATCCTGTTTGGTTTTTACTGCAACAGCAACTTTTGGAAAACTCTTTTGTGATTGAAAAAAAGATGGTTGTGCCACTACGGCAAAAAATAGAAAAGAGAAAAATAAAATTAATGAAAAGGCTTTCATAAGGGTAAAATTAGGGATTAAAGGGTTTTTGATATCACTTTAAAAGCTTAAAGTTAATATCATGTCAATTCGGAAACGCCTTTAAGAGTAATTTATTGCCTGAGAATTCCTTGAAATAGTAGAAAGGCCCTTTTGCTGTTACAAAAGGGCCTTTAAAATCTTATTAATTAGTATTGCTATTTATAAGTTTCCACGCAATTCCTGCTCTCTTTCTATTGCTTCGAACAATGCCTTAAAATTTCCCTTACCAAAACTCTGTGCGCCTTTGCGCTGTATGATCTCGAAAAACAATGTGGGCCTGTCTTCTACAGGCTTTGTAAATATCTGAAGAAGATATCCTTCGTTATCTCTGTCGACCAGAATACCCAGTTCTTTTAATGGCTGCAGGTCTTCATCAATATGCCCTACCCTATCCAGAAGGTCATCGTAATAAGTAGAAGGAACTTTTAAAAATTCCACTCCGCGATTCTGTAATTCAGCAACCGTTTCAACAATATTATTTGTAGCAAGCGCTACATGCTGGCAACCTTCCCCGTCAAAATAATCAAGATATTCTTCTACCTGCGATTTCTTTTTTCCTTCCGCGGGCTCATTGATAGGAAATTTTACAAACCCATTTCCATTACTCATTACTTTACTCATCAATGCAGAATATTCAGTAGAAATATCTTTATCATCAAAACTTAAAATATTTCTGAAACCCATAACCTCTTCATAAAATTTAACCCATGGTGTCATTTGATTCCAACCTACATTGCCAACGCAATGATCAACATATAACAATCCTGTAGAAGAAGGATTGTAATTTGTTTTCCATTCCCTGAAACCCGGCATAAATGCGCCCTTGTAATTTTTTCTTTCAACAAAAACATGTACAGTCTCTCCATAAGTATGTATACCGCTTAATACAACTTCACCTTCATCATCTTTCAATGTTTGAGGTTCCATATAACTTCTCGCACCACGCAATGTTGTCTGGTGCCATGCATCTGTTGCATCATCAACACGCAACGCTAAAATCTTTACAGCATCTCCATGTTTATATACGTGATCTGCAATGGCGTTGCCGCTTCTCAATGCCGTAGTAAGCACAAATGTGAGTTTGTTCTGTCGCACAGCATAACTTGATTTGTCTTTAACGCCTGTTTCCGGACCGGCATAAGCAAGACTCTGAAAACCAAAAGCCGTTTTATAAAAATGTGCAGCCTGTTTGGCATTGCCTACATAAAATTCTACGTAATCAGTTCCCTGTAAAGGAAGAAAATCATTGTTTGTTGCCACAGTTTTCGACGATGCAATCATTGTATCCATAAAATGTGTTTAATGTAAATAAGGTATATAAAGTAATGTATGAGCCCGGCAATAAAGTAAGAATTAAGCTTTTATTGCGTCGCACTCTTGTACATTGAGAACATTGCTGAGCAGGCTACCTATTCAGCAATTGAAATTCCTTTTAGCAGGAATAAAGAAATGAGTCCATGGCAAGCGCTTCCATTAACAAAGAATAGTTGAAACGCTTGTCGCAAAAGATTTTATGTGGATAATCTGGCAGCATCGTTGCCGCAAAGTTATAAAAATACCCTTGTAAGTCCATAACTCAAATTATCTTCGCCATGTAGCACAATTCTTGCACTGCCGATGAACGGAATGCGACGCAAGGAACGATGCCATAAAAAACTATAGCTGGTATAAAAATTTTTTTTTACTTATTACTTAATTATGAAAGTTGGAATTCTCGGTGGAGGTCAGTTAGGAAGAATGTTATTGCAGGCAGCAGCCAATTATGTGGTGGAAACTTTTGTAATGGAGAATGATGAGCATTGTCCCGCTGCGCATTTGTGCCATCATTTTGTAAAAGGTGATATAAAAGATTTTGATGCTGTGTACAATTTTGGAAAAGGTCTGGATGCAATAACCATAGAAATTGAAGCTGTAAATGTTGAAGCATTGGAAAAACTGGAAAGTGAAGGTGTAAAAATTTACCCGAAACCTTCTGCTATTAAGATCATCAAGAATAAAATAACACAGAAAGAATTTTATAGAGCAAATGAAATTCCTTCCCCCGATTTCAGGATCACCAATAATCTTGGCGAATTAAATTATCACGCCAGCTTTTTACCTGCCGTGCATAAGCTTGGCGAAGGTGGCTATGATGGTAAAGGTGTGCAGATCCTGAAAACAGACAAAGATTTTAAGAAAGCTTTTGATGAGCCTGCTGTATTAGAAAAAATGGTGAATATCTACAAAGAGATAGCCATTATTGTTGCTATGAACGATAAAGGAGAAACCGCTTTCTTTCCTCCTTCTGAAATGATCTTTGACCAGGTGCTGAATCTTTTGGATTACCAGTTAAGCCCTGCACAATTACCAGATAGTGTATTATGGAAAGCAGAAGCCATTGCTATAAAACTTGTAAAAGCATTGAATAGTCCGGGTTTATTTGCAGTAGAAATATTTGTGGATAAAAATAACAGTGAAGTGCTGGTTAACGAAACTGCACCACGTGTGCACAACAGCGGGCATCATACCATTGAAGGAAATTATTGCAGTCAGTACGATATGTTGTGGCGCATTATGCTTGGGTATCCGCTCGGTAATACAGATCCCATACTTCCTTCTTCCATTGTAAATATTCTTGGCTCAGAAGGATATACGGGAGAAGCTAAATATGATGGACTTGATGAAGTATTGAAAATGGATAATGTGTTTGTACATCTTTATGGCAAAACACAAACAAAGCCTGGCAGAAAGATGGGACATGTAACCATCATCAGCAAAGAGTATAATGAATTAACTTTTAAAGCACATAAAATAAAAAATACTTTGAAAGTTATAAGTTGATAATTTATCACTTATCTATTTAGGATAAATCAATAAAGAAACATGTCAACCAATCAACCGCTTGTTGGAATAATAATGGGCAGCGATAGTGATCTGAATATAATGCAGGGCGCTGCTGAAATTTTAAAAGAATTTGGCATCGCATTCGAACTTACAGTTGTCTCTGCGCACCGCACACCACTACGTATGGTTGCGTATGCTACCAAAGCATCTGAAAGAGGCCTGAAGGTTATTATTGCCGGTGCCGGTGGCGCTGCACATTTGCCTGGTATGGTTGCATCAATTACTTCTTTGCCTGTTATCGGCGTTCCTATAAAATCTTCTAACTCTATTGATGGATGGGATTCTGTTTTATCTATTCTTCAAATGCCCAATGGCATTCCTGTTGCAACGGTTGCGTTAAACGCGGCAAAGAATGCGGGTATACTTGCTGCCACAATCATAGGCGCATTTGATGAAACTGTTGGAACCAAAGTGAAAGCTTATAAAAATAATCTCGAAGCAGAGGTTTTAAAAAAGGTTGACAAATTAAAAACAGAAGGCTGGCAGAATAATTTTGATAATTAAAATACCAGCTACTGTATTTCATAGCGTCTTCGTTGCGTCGCAAGCACTTTGTCTCCATTACTTATGGCATCTGTGACTCATAATAATATCCATCTCATAAATTCCTTACTACTCTGCATGGATTCCCTACCGCCAACACATTAGCGGGGATATCTTTCACCACCACACTTCCTGCACCAATGGTTGTATTTGCACCGATGGTAACACCTGCGCAAACAATACTGCCTCCTCCAATCCATACATTATCTGCAATGATTATGGGTGAGGCAAGTTCGGGGCCTTTAATACGTTCAGCGGCAATAACAGGGTGATGTGCTGCATATAGTTGTACATTAGGGCCTAGAAAAACATTATCACCTGTTTTTATATAATTACAATCAAGGAACACACAATTGAAGTTGGCAAAAAAATTATCGCCCACTTCTATATGGCAACCATAATCAACATAAAAAGGCGTTTGTATATCTATATTGCGCCCTATTTTGCCGAATAGGTTTTTCAACATCATTTCTCTTTGCTGCCTATCATAAGCCGAGTTATTATATTCCTCCATCCACACTCTTGCTTTTTTACGCATTTGCACCAATTCATTATCGCTGGCATCATAAAGCTCGCCTGCAAGCATTTTATCATATTCAGATTTATTTATCATTGTAGCATGAAATTAATTATATCAAAAGTGATAACATGTCTCATATCTTACAATCAAACTGCCTTCTTCATTTCTGAAATAGCTGTTAACAGAAAGTTATGCTTTAATTGGTATACTTGAAGAGTATTAAATTCGGCATGAAACTTTTAGTGTTATCCCGATGAGGAAAAAATATTACTTATGCGTTCTGTTTATTTTTGTAATGGCAGAATATAGTTATGCAAATACACCTAAGGTTAATAAGCAGGTAAAAGATACGCTTGTTAACAAGATAATACCCGCTTCATTTGCTGCTCCCATTAATAAAGCACTTGCACATTACCCTGAATTAAAAAATACAAAGATCACCTGGCGCATCAAACATGCTTATACTCCTTTAACTACACGACCTTCCTTTGCCAGTTTATTTAAAGCAAAAAGTAAACGCTCCTACATTATTACCATCAGCGATAAAACAATAGATACATTGGAACACCTGTTATACAAGCATCTTACTTATGATGAGCAGGTAGGTATTATGGGGCATGAGCTAGGCCATGTAGTAGATTTTAGCAACAAAAATATGTTGCAATCCGCACGATCTGCAATAGGACATCTTTCTTCAAAATATATCGACAGGATGGAATACCACACTGATATGATCTGCATACAACATGGGCTTGGTAAGCAATTGGAAGAATACAGCACTTATGTACGCACTAAAATGCATGTACATGACTGGCGCGGTGTAGATAATGTTTATCACAACGATCAAACACATGAACGGTACATGAACCCGGAAACCATTGAGAAATTGATGCATTCGGGCCATTGAAAATAATAATGTTATTTTCTCAAATAATAATTTAACGCTTATTCGAAGATTCCTGTTCTTGACTTTTCTTTCCAAACGATGGTCATATAGCTGACAATATAAATTTTCAACAATTGCTTTCTTTGTATCATGAGAGCAATGCTCATACGCGTTATTACAGGCAAACGTGGCTTAATACAAATGACTGCTTCTTTTAAAAAGAACTGGATACATTATGTACAGGAAGCATTTGGTCTCGCCATCTTTATGATCTCAGCCTGTTTCTTTGGTGCATTGCTATGGGGCAATGACGCATCATTTCATTTTACTATTACCAATGAAACATTAAGAAATGTTATTACTGGAATATTGATGGGCAGCACAGCCTTATTTATTTTCTATTCGCCTTTCACCGCTCCATCAGGTTCGCATATCAATCCGGCAGTAACCATTACATTTTTGCGATTAAAAAAAATGTGCCGTTACGATGCTGTGTTTTATATCATTTTCCAGTGTATTGGCGGCACGCTTGCAGTATATATAATGGCAACGTTATTGGGGAATGTTTTAACTACTGCGCCAGTAAATTATGCTGTTACTATTCCCGGAAAAGCTGGTGTGGTTGCAGCAGCAATTACGGAATATATCATCGCCATGATAATGATGACAATGGTATTGTTTACATCTTCTTCTGAAAAATTTAAAAAGTACACACGCATTATTTCAGGTTGCTTCGTATGCCTGAATGTAATTTTCGCAGGCCCAATATCTGGTTTCGGAATGAACCCGGCAAGAAGTTTGGCATCAGCATTTCCTGCACATAATTACACAGCATTCTGGATATACATGATCATCCCATTTGCCGGAATGCTATCTGCCGCAGAGTTATACCTGTATGTACAAAAGAAGAAGAAAATAAAAGAAGACAGAACTATTATTTCTGATTATTTATCAAAAAAAAAGATCAAAATATTATAATATGAAAAGTATAATAAGACTTACAGGTTTGTTATTGTTGTTTACAATAAATATTACAAATATTGAGGCGCAGGTAAAAGAAGTGGGACCTATTGGCATTACGGTAAAGGATATGAATACTTCTGTAAAGTTTTACAGTGAAGTGCTTGGCTTTAAAAAAATAAGTGACAAAGAAGTTTATGGCAGTCAATACGAGCAACTAGAAGGCATCTTTGGCCTGCGTATGCGCATAGTGCGTATGCAACTGGGCGATGAAGTAATTGAATTGACTGATTATTTAACAAGCGGTGGCAGAAGTATTCCGGAAGATATGCGAAGCAACGATCTCTATTTTGAACATATCGCCATTGTAGTAAGTGATATGGAGAACGCATACCGGCACTTACGGAAATACATGGTGATGCACGTATCCACTGCACCGCAAACAATTCCCGCTAACAATGTTGCAGCAGCGGGTGTAAAGGCATTTTATTTTCATGACCCGGATATGCATGATCTTGAACTCATCTATTTTCCAAAAGGAAAAGGACAGGCAAAATGGCAAAACACCAATGGTAAATTATTTTTAGGAATAGATCATACTGCACTTGGTATAAGTAATACAGATAGCAGCTTATACTTTTATAAAAATATTTTAGGACTTGATCGTAAAGGCGATAGCTGGAATATGGGAATGGAGCAGGCGCATTTAAATAATATTGAAGGTGCAAGTTTACATATTACCGGTCTGCATGCTTTATCCGGTGTCGGCATTGAATTTTTACAATACCTTAAACCCGGGCCCGGTAAGCCTTTTCCTGCAGATACACGTGCAGATGATATATGGCACTGGCAAACTACTTTGATAGCAGATGATGTAACATCGCTCTATAATAAATTAAAAAAGTTGAACTATTCTTTTGTATCAAAAGGTGTTGTAGAAATGAAAGATAAGGACGGAGATATGTATAAAGCTTTTATAGTTAGAGATCCTGACGGTCATGCAATGCTGGTAAGAGAATGACGCATTGCTTATATAAAAATTACTACCATTATTTCTGAGCAGAAGATACCCATGCACTCAGTGGAGTTCTTACAGGATTATCACCAAATACTGCTGCAACATTTTCACTTGCTTTATTAATAATTTTTTCCAGTAAAGCCGGGTCAAGTGTAGTAAGCTCACCAAACATGGGCGTACCGGTAACAAACCCTTTTGCAATATCAAGTGCAGATGGGCTTGTGCCTTCAATTGAAATTTGTTGCACATGCACATTGCTAAACCCAGCCCCCTGCAACAATTGCTGTAGTTCTGAAGCATTATACAGGCCATGTGGTATTTTAAAAAAGAGAGGACCATCTCCTTTAAAAAAATCAATAATCACTTTATTTACAATCTCAGTCGCAGGATTATTTTCCAGGCTATCCCATGTGTTGAACAAAAGTGTTCCCCCTTTCCGTAATACACGAAAAGCTTCACTAAACCCTTTCGGTTTATCTGGCACAAACATGAAACCAAACTGGCAAACAACAAGATCAAAACTATTATCTTCAAATGGAAGAGATTGTGCATCCGCCTGCACAAAACGAACATGATCATTATCTATAAATCGCTCAGCAACCTTAACCATTTCAATACTAAAATCTGATGCCGTAATATTTGCAGATTTCCGAAACAGGTTGCTCAGCTGCCTTGTTACGCGGCCGGTACCACAGGCAATTTCCAAAACATCCTTGATAACTGTTGCATCTATACGGTTTACCATATCACGAGCATATGGTTCAAATAAAAATGGACCAAGATAGCGGTCATAATTTGCAGGAACATTACCACCGAATAAGATATTTTCTTCAGGCATATTTTTAATTTATCAATTCAAAGCTTATAAGAAAAAGTGTTTAAATGATAATTGCTTTTTTACTGATCACAGGATATTATTTTATTACGGGCATTTGTATACCATGGCATCGCCTGTTGTGTCACTCACTTGTACGTTCTTGCCGTTAATCGTCAATGGGGAATCGTAACCGGTCAATAAATTTTTAACATCATTCTATTCTCCATTGACCATTCACGATTCACCGGCACAAGAGTGCGACGCAACAGGAGATGATAAAAGATCCATTGCCGGGTACAAAAAATTAATTAGATCTGACCTTTCCACCAAGCAATCCACCAAAACCAATGCGCACAGCTACCTGGCCATTATTGCCATTAAGATAAGAACCCACCACATCTACACGAAAAAGTTTGAGTATGTTTTCAAGACCGGCAAATATCTCTGCGTAGTTATTATTTTTATTTACGTAAAAAGCATTGCTGCCGGCAACAAGGTTCCAGTTAAGCCTTTTAAAGAAAGGAATTTTATTGGTAAGCAACCCGTTGAAATGATGCTCCACATGCCCGGTTGCATAAAAGGATGCAGTGGTACTGTTTGCATAATAAGGCGCTGTTTGAAAACTATTAAGATATTTGCTGGCAATAATAATTTGATTGCCGTTGAAGTGGCGGTAATCCTGTATAAAAACTGATTTGTCATTAATGAACCCACCTATATCAAAACGATAACTGAACTGCCCTGCAAGCTTTAAATTAATATCATCAGTAACAGCAAAAGTCCACTTATCAAAATTTACATCACTGCCGAAAATATTATCAATACCTTTCTGGTAATCCAAAGAAAATGTTGGATACTTTGAACCCAATGGTACGCGATAACGTGGAAACTGCGCAAACTGTTGTCCCGGTTGGTACTCCAAAGAAACCTCTGCAATAAAGGCCTGGTGCCTTATAAATTGCTGATAAATTTTTTCGAAAGGATAGTTAGGTGTAAATTTTTGCGGGTCGTATTTAATAATAGCAAAATCAGTTGTATTTTCCAGAGGCACCCTGTCTTCATATAAGAAACTAACGCTGTATTTCAATCCTGCCTGCGATGATCCATGATAATTGAACTGCGCAAAATAATTTTCATATATCTTCAGATAATTGTGATTGAAGAACAAGGTGACCACACTATTATATAACGGAGAAATGGGTTCATCTTTATTAAATTGATTTACTCTTTTACCACCACTTATAGAAAAATTATTTTGCCGGAAAGATTCGGCACTTTCATCTCCCGCATTGCTGTTGTCCCACCAGAAAGAACGCTTATTATAGTTCAATGTTCCCCATGCATTGAAATGCCCGTTACTAAATCCATAACGCAGATGCGGAGTAAAACTTAATTCTCTTTTCACTTTAGGATAAGCACGGCTAAGCGTAGCCTCTGTATTTAGTACAAGGCCTTCTACTGTATTATACTGTACCTGTTTCAATAACGGTTGCCATTGAATACTGGTCCATTTTTTTGGATTATAGTTAGAACGTGTAAAGCCATTCCACAGTACATTCTTCAAACTGATCTTTCCCTGCATGCGCCTTAATGAATCTCTGTAGCGTTTTGTAAAAGAAGAATCACGCTGGTAACTAAAGATGCTGTCTTTTACTTTATAGTCTTTCACTTCTTCCGGTTCAAGCGGTACGGGCCTTACAGAATCCCAATATGTAATTGGTTTTTTGTTCACACCGGTATCAAACCTTACAACTATATTGTTGAAAAATTTCTTCTTAAATGCAGGCGTAACATTATAGTTATTGAAAACATTCAGGAAATTACCTACCGCATCAATACCAAATTTTTTAAAAGTAAAATACATTACCTGGTCCTTGGTGCGCCAAATGGTTGGTGTAACAGGATAATGGATCTGCTTTATTTTCACGGTGTCCAACAACTCAAGCTGCGATTCTTTTGTAAGCATCAGGTCAAGACTGTAAATGCGCCAGTCACCCTCTGTTATTTCAATCGTTCCGGAAAATAAAGGCTCATATTTTCTCCGTGGTATTACTTCTATCCTGTTGATCTCTTTACCGTCTTCAAAGAATGAACCAAGAAAATGATATTTATAAAAACCCAATGCGCCATCTGCAATTGGAGAAACATAACCACGTGGCGCCACCTGGCCTCCCATCATCTCGATATTGTTATTATAGAAATCTATAAAAGTGGGAAAGCTAAAACCATACCCCGCGGTACCACTCTCCCTCCCGGATATAACTTCAAGCTTTATTTTATCAGGTTTCTTAAAAGCAATTTTGGTCATTGATTCGGAAAGATAAATTACTCCTTTGCCATTGGAATCAACACCCATTTGTTTCCATGTAGCGCTGTCCATTGTTTTACCCAATATTTTTCTTGGCAATGTTCGTGTCTTCAGCAATGTTTTTATATAAGCCTCACAGGTAAAAGAATCAACTGCTGTACGATACTCTTCGCGTTTTTTTATCGCATGACGAATGATTGCATAAGCAGGATCTTCTGCACCTGATTTTACCACAACATCATTTAAGTTCAACTGCTGCGGCAACAATTGAAAATCGAGCTGTAAGGATTTTGTTTCTACATGAATTTTTTTCTCCTGTTTTGCATAACCAACATACTGCACTACTATAGTATAATCACCGGTATTTAATTCAAGCGAATAACGGCCTTCCTGGTTAGCAGTAGTACCATGTCCGTTCTCTTTGATAAGTATCGATGCATAAGCAAGCGGGCTGCCTTTTTCATCAGATACGGTTCCGCTGATCTTTCCTGCAAAAGAATAATTGACAAATAACAGAACAAATAAAACAGTTAGAATTTTATGCATAAATATGAAGCTGAAACGAAAGTATAAATTACAATTTATACCTCGTATAAATGTATGCGTTAAGATTAACATATATTTTTATAAGCCCGGCTTTTGAAACAATGGCGTCGTTCCCTGCGTCGCACTCTTGTACAACATCGCTACATGCAACAGTTGAAAAGGCTGCCTGTATCATAGCTTTTATTTCCATTGTATAACTGCGTTAACATATTTTTGTTCTATGCAGGCAAATCAATATTTACATCATAATGGTAAAATTTATAAAGCCGATAAATTATTGATCTCTCCCAATAACCGCTCATTTCGTTATGGGGATGGCTTTTTTGAAACCATGAAAATGATTAACGGGAAGATCATCCTGGCAGATTATCATTTCGAAAGGTTATTTACTTCGCTTGAGTTATTGCAGTTTGAAAAGCCGAATTATTTTTCTCCAAATTATCTTAAAACACAAATAGAAGAACTGGCCAAAAAAAATTATCATTCAAAACTTGCAAGGGTGCGTTTAATGATCTTTCGCGGGGATGGTGGTTTATACGATCCTGAAAATCATTTCCCCAACCACCTGATACAAACATGGGAGCTTAATCCTTCCAACAATATTTTAAATGAAAATGGTTTGGTGGTTAATATTTTTAAAGATGCACGTAAAGCCTGCGACAATTACAGTCATGTAAAAAGCAACAATTACCTGTCTTATGCAATGGCCGCATTATGGGCTAAGAAAAAACAGTTGAATGATGCATTGCTGCTGAATAGTTATGATCGTATTACAGACGCAACTATTGCAAATATTTTTATCATAAAAGACGGCATTGTAAAAACACCGGCATTAAGTGAAGGCTGTATAAGCGGTGTTATGAGAAGGCATTTATTAAAATGCCTGCATGAAGAAAACATTCCTGTAGAAGAAGCAAAAATCGAACCTGAAGAATTATTGCAGGCTTCAGAAGTTTTTTTAAGCAATGGTGTGTATGGAATACGATGGATAAAAAGTTGCGGTAACAGTAATTATACAAATACATTAGCTGCACTCTTTCACAAAAAGTTTGTAACTACACTATCGTAGTTGCTGAATAAAGATAAAAGCGTACAAGAGTGCGACGCAACAAAAGCCTAATTAATATACTATAATTAGGCTCACAAAAAATTACTCTACGATCCTGTTTTTTACTGCATACATTACAAGACCTGCAGTATTTTTTACACCGATCTTTTCAAGCAACTTGGTGCGAATACCTTCTACAGTGCGTGGACTAAGAAAAATAAGTTTTGAAATTTCATTGGCCGTTTGTTCCTGGCAAATAAGTTTAAGCACTTCTAATTCGCGGCTGGTTAACTCAATGTTATTATTGAACACAGGTTTTAATTGTGTCTTATGCACCAGCTTTCTTAAAAGCGCTTTATTTACAAAATCGTTGAAGTAGTAACCATTTTCATAAGCGGTTAATATGGCTTCTTTTATTTCTTCGGGCTCAGCATTTTTAAGCAGGTAACCATTAGCGCCGATCTCCATAAGATGGATCACATATTTCTCATCATCCAGCATGGTAATAACGATGATCTTAACGTCAGTATCGAGCTTTCTTATTTCGATAGTAGTTTCAATGCCATCCATTTCAGGCATTTTAAGATCGAGCAAAATAATATCTGGTTTTGCTTTATTGAGATTATTAAGCAAGTCTCTTCCGTTCTCAGCTTCGAGCACCAGTTTTAAGGCAGGCATATCTTCCAGGGCTGCGATAATGCCTTTCCTGAAAAGTTTATGATCATCTGCAATGGCGTATCTGATTGTTTTTTGCATGGCTACGGCTTTTGTTCGGTTATGGGCAAACGAACGGTGATAGTGTTTGTTAAGTTATCGCTTTTTTCGTAGAATACATAACCTTTCAGAATGTTGAGGCGGTTTTGAATATTTTTCAATCCAAGCCCCTGCACCTGGTAAAGTTTGTTTTCATATTCTTGCTGATCCATGCCATTACCGTCATACTCGATGTATATCTCAATAGTATCAGTTTTTTGCACCAAAGAGAAATGTATACCGGATGAATGGGCATGTTTAATGATATTATTGGTAAGCTCCTGTATAATGCGGAATATGGCAAGATCTTTTTCAGGTGATAATCTTACCAATGCATCCTGCGCGGTTAATGAAATAGAGAGTACGCCAGGCTGATTGATCTTATTGCAGAAATGCTGGATGGTACTTTCCAGGCCAAAGTCTGCTATAATAACAGGCTGCAGGTTGGAAGAAATATTTCTTACTGTTTTTACAGCTTCATCCAGCAGGCCTTTGGATTGATTAAGCGCATCTATTTTTTTCTCATTACTGAGATGCACAGGTTCTATCTGGTTCAGATATAATTTTACTGCAGAGAGCAAAGCGCCTACTTCATCATGGAGCTCTGAAGAGATCCGTTTACGTTCTGCCTCTTCGGTTTCAATTGCAGCGAGGGTTAATTTGTTTTGCTGATCTTCGGTTATCTCTTTTAACTTTAATTGATAATTGATAACCTTTCTTTGATGAATAATTACAAATAGAACAATAGTAAGCAACAGTAATAACACTACTGCAGTGCCATATACAATAAGAGATGTAATATTTATTTGTAACGCGAACATAGGATAGCTTTTGCAAAAAAAATATTTGTAAATAGAATCAGAAAGTCTGCTACTATCCAGATTAAACCGGCAAAACCCCATAATTTATTTGCCTGTTCCCGCAGTCCGGCATTAGTTAAAGATTGGGCTTGCCGGCAAAGTTCACCATAATTGGAAAAAACAAAAAAATTGCCACCACAATAAATAAAGATGCCGGTAATCATCCAAAAGGATGGCTGCCTGTAGATAAAAAGATCCTTTGGATTCTGGATTTGATACCAGTAATAATAAAGACAATAACAAATAAGAATAATACAGGATAAAGAAGAGCTGTAGCTGTTATACAGTTTAAGCTTTTCCCACCACAATGCGTTGGTAATGGAGAAAATCGTAACTATACCAATGGCTATATAATTTATAAAAGAAAATAGTTTACTATTTAATAAAAAACTAATGATCAAACCGAAACAACAAAACGTCATGATGGTGATGAAAACAAAAATAATAATGTTTGGGGTCACCATTAATTGAAGGTAATTGGCATACGCAATGAATGGAATGTAAACAACTGAATATGCAATAAGCGTTGTTAACCATTTTCGTCTTTTAGGTTTTATTATTACATATGTAATCAAGGGAATTAAAGGAGAAAAGGTTTCGATAACTGGAAATATTATACTCATAAGGCAGCATTATAAAATGGTTTTCAGAGGTATCAATTTTCACGGGTTGAATAAAAGCCGTTAATCAAGCTTGCCGCTTGTATAACCTGAAGGCGGCGGTGGGCATGGGCCAGACAGTAAAAAAATAGTATTGTTGAAATCCTGGCTATAGGCAGTTTTTTTATCTTCGTTAATTGTATAACTGTACTCAACTATATCTACCCAGTTTTCTTTACTTGAGCCAGGATCATTAATATGAGCAGGTACCATTAATAATACTTCTTTTTGATCTGCTGTAAGTCCCTGATATAATTTTAATCCATCTACACCCGGAACGCCTGAAATTATATCAAGAAATTTCTTAGATAAAAAATAAA
Organism: Panacibacter ginsenosidivorans; assembly: GCF_007971225.1. NCBI lineage: Bacteria > Pseudomonadati > Bacteroidota > Chitinophagia > Chitinophagales > Chitinophagaceae > Panacibacter > Panacibacter ginsenosidivorans. The sequence goes on from NZ_CP042435.1 coordinate 1,064,823, forward strand.
AAGGAGTGTGCGGTGGGGTACTGTGTGCATCCCTGTATCGCTTTGCAAGGTCTCTTGCATCCTGGAGACTTATGTTGCCTAAAGTTGTCATTGTTTTTAATTTAAAGAATTAAATAATTAATATTTACAGGATTAAAATTACGCACACATTATATCGTAAGTAACAAACATAGTTTAGCGCTGCAAAAACATCAATCAGGCAAAACAATTAAAACCCTTTACAGCAAAGCATTTCATCGATTTTAACAAAATAATTTTACGTATTTTTCATGGTAACATTGCGCATTTTCACCTTTATTTCATTTCATGATTTTGCGTATTTATACGCTTGTTCAAAACATATAAGCATGTTATAATTATCTCAAGCCGCTATAACAAGAGAATGTAGAAGTGAGTGACACAACAACCGATGCCCAAAGAATTGTAGCCAACAAACAAATTCCTGTGAACTATCACATTTTTTTCCCACGTATTTCTACGCACTGCAAACTGCAGTTAATACGCTTTACCAGCAGCAATACGCTATTTTAAAATCACGTTGTTCTTCTCTTGTTTCCAGGTCTTCATTGATAGCATCTTTGTGTCAGAAAGTTCATGAACAAAAAAACAAATTTTAACAAACACATTTCCTAATCCCGGTAACCCGGAAAACACTTTTAACAATGAAAAAGATCATCACAGCAACAATTTTATTCGTTGCACTATCATTCGCAGCTTTTGCAGGTGGAAAAGACAAACAACTTGCAACAGACCTTAACAATGCACTTAAAAATTCAAAGCAGGTAAGCTGGACCGCAACAGATACACATAACCGCGCCGCTTTTGATTTTAATGGCAAAACTGTAATGGCTTATTATGACCGTGAAGACAATGCACTTGTTGGATACAGCATCCACCTTGGATCAGACGATCTTTCAAAAACATCACAGGATGCTATTGCAAAAAAATACCCAGGCTGGGAGATTATTGAAACAATTATGTTCATAGACAATAATGGTTATGCCAGCAACTTTGTACAGGTAAAAAAGGGTAACAAAAATCTTGCACTGAAGGTAAACGACGACAGAATAAGCATCTTCAGCCACATGTAAAAAATGCTATACACTAAACATCTCTCCTAAACAAAAAACTAATGAAAATGATACTCCTTATAATGTCAATAATAGCAGGATGTTTAGTTGTATCGTACAGTCGCGCAAACAACGATACTCTTATACAAGAGCCCTTTACGATAAAAACAACAGCACCTGGCGAAGTGCTGTGGGCCCTAAACCAAAGTTATAAACATACACAACTGCAATACAAAGGCAGCAAAGTAGAAGCCTATTACAGCGACACAGAAAACCTGATAGGCTTTGGTAAAACCCTTGCCGCAATTGATCTTCCGGCTACTATAATTAAAAAGATCCGCCGCAGGTTTAATGAATGCAACATAACCAGTGTAATGCTTTTTATAAACACAAAAGGAAATATTTATTACTACGCAGGTGTGATGCAAGGCAAAGCATTAATGGCTGTAAAAATATCTTCAAAGTGCAGGCTCAATGTTTTGCAAAAGCTTTCACTGAATTAAACACCCACCCTTGATCCAACCTAACCGGCCGTTTAGTAATAAGCGGCCTTTTTTATTTATGTACCCGGCTGATGTAATATTATTAAACATCGTTGCGTCGTACTCTTCAGCGACTTTTACATTATTCTGCTTTTGCAATCCTAATTTATCCTCATTACTCAACCTTTTATAAACATCTTTGTTTAAGCATCCCAAACGAAGAAAATAATGACGGTAAATATCATGTGGTTCAGGAGAGATCTGAGATTACACGACAATGCAGCGTTATACCATGCATTAAAAAGTGAACATCCTGTTATACCTGTTTTTATTTTTGATAAAAACATCTTAGATGATCTTGAAGAAAAGAAAGACAGGCGTGTAGAATTCATTCGTGAAGCATTACTGGAAATGCAGGAAATTTTAAAGAAGCATAATAGCAGTCTTGAAGTTTATTATGATACGCCACTTGATGTTTATAAAAAACTGGTAAAAAAATATACCATTAAAACTGTTTTTGCCAATGAAGATTACGAGCAATATGCCATGGACCGTGATGATGCAATCAATAAATTACTAAACCAACACAACGCTGAATTAAAGACGTACAAAGACCATGTTATACTTGCCAAAGAAGAAGTATTAAAAGATGATGGCAAACCCTATACAGTGTTTACACCTTACAGCAAAAAATGGAAAGCTATACTCACGGGCTTTCATCTAAAACCTTACCCAACAGAAAAATACTCTAAGAATTTCTTTAACAGCGAGCCACACAAAATACCATCTTTAGAAAGTATGGGTTTTATAAAAGTGGGTGAACCATTTCCACCGGCAGCAGTGCGTGCCGAAATAATAAAACATTATAAAGAACAAAGAAATTATCCCGGCATACACGGCACTACCAAACTGGGCGTGCATTTAAGATTTGGTACCATTAGCATTCGTGAACTTGCTGGTAAAGTAAAAAAAATCAGTGAGACTTATTTGAATGAACTTATCTGGCGTGATTTTTACCATATGATACTTTGGCACTTTCCACATGTGCGAAAAGAGAAAGCATTCAAACCGGAATATGATCATATACATTGGCGCAATAATGAAAAAGAATTCAACGCCTGGTGCAATGGACAAACAGGCTATCCTATTGTTGATGCAGGCATGCGTGAACTGAATGCAACTGGTTATATGCACAACCGTGTGCGCATGATCGTTGCTTCCTTTCTTACCAAACATTTACTCATAGACTGGCGCTGGGGCGAAGCTTACTTTGCAAAGAAATTATTAGACTATGATTATGCAGCCAACAATGGTGGCTGGCAATGGGCCGCTGGCAGTGGCTGTGATGCAGCGCCATACTTTCGTGTGTTTAATCCTACACTACAAACACAGAAGTTTGATGCCGATTTAAAGTACATTCGAAAATGGGTGCCCGAGTTTGAAGGCTTTGATTATGTAAAGCCAATCGTGGATCAGGATATGGCAAGGAAGAGAGCTATAGAAGTGTATAGCAATGCCGTGAAAAAATCATAATCGTTTTATTGACGCCATAAGTACTGGAGCACAAGAGTGCGACGCAAGAGAAGCATCATTACAGTAAAAAAGCCCGGTAAAAAATAATTTACCTACTGGTAATAAAAAGTAGTAGTGGTAGTGGAATTATCAGAGTCATCAACAGATACCATTTTTTCAGGCAGACCGTTGGCGCCATATGTATAAGTGTTGGTTATTGTTTGCGTATCTGTATTATTAACATCTTTGAATTTTGCAACGGTAACATTATTCTTTGATGAACCCGGGGCACCACCTGTTATCAAAAGCACTTCCTGGTCAAAAGCTAAAGGATTGTTTTTATCATCATATTCCAGGTCAAAAGTTACAGACAACTGCATCGTTCCTGTTGCATTATTATAACCCTCGATCTTTGTAACATTACCTGCAGCATCGTATGTGTACACAAATCTTATTTCCTGTACAGGCCCAAATAACGGGCTAGATTCGTAAGTATATCCTTCTGTTATTTGGTTATTGCCGTTATAAGTATATAGTGTGCTATCGTTAACATCAAAGCCAGACACAGATAATTTCATTACAGTATTATTATAATTCAAAGTAGTTGCATTTGGATAATACACATAAGTAAAAGCAGTATCCACCTCCACGCCGCTTTGAGGCGGTATTTTGTGAGCGATCTTTACAATTCTGCCACTTGCATCCCTGTAAAATTTTCGGTAATCACCAATATCAATACCACCAGAAGTACCAACAGTGCTTATTACATCTATTTTATTATCCGACGTGTAAGAATAAGTAGTAGTAGAAGTCTCGCCGTTTTGTACAGCAACAGATTTTATAAGCAGTGTGCCCGTATTATTACCAAGCGGCGGATATGTATCTTCTTTTTGGCAGGAGGCAAACAATAAACTGGTAACAACCAGGAATAGGGAGAAAAATTTCATACTGCTGTTTTTAAGGATAAAAACTAATTTTTTGATGACGCAATATTGCAATTTATTTTATCTGAATCAAAAATATTTTTAAGATACCGGCATCTGTTTTTATAGCATCCGCTGTTACGTCGCAAACCGACGAATGAGGTTTGCCAAAATAAAATAAAAGATTATGTGGGCAATCACTACATCGTTCCTGCAAAATGGCATCAATAAATACAAAGACGCCGGCACGATTACTTAAATAAAAACATCATTATATTCAATTATCGTTTCCGGATGTAGCTGCTGGTACACTTCCAGCATTTTCATCACAGCCTTCTTTCCATCTTCACCAAGCGCCATAGAATAATTATTTACATATAAGCCAATGTGCTGCCGCATTACATCTTCGCTCATTTCCTGTGAATGTATTTTTACATAATCTGTCAGTTGTTCATGATTATTTGCAAATGCATACTCAACACTCTCCCTAATCAGCTTGTCAACTTTAGTAATCAATTCAACAGGTAAGCTTCTCTTAGCAACGATACCGCCCAAAGGAACCGGCGCACCAGTAACCTGCTCCCAATGCTCACCAAGATCCATCAGTTTACGCAAGCCTTTTAAATGATAGGTGAACCTGTTCTCATGAATAATAACACCGGCATCAACTTCATGATCAAGTACCGCATCCTCAATTTCATTAAATACTTTGAATACTTTATTTTTTGCATGGGGAAATGCAAGTGAGAATAACATATGTGCAGTTGTATTCTCTCCCGGTATAGCAATCTTCGCTTCGGACAAATCCGAAATCTGAAATACGACATCCGAAATCAGTAAGGGCCCCACTCCTTTTCCCAATGCGCCGCCACTATTCAAAACAAAGTATTCATCTAATATAAGCGGCAAAACACCATAACTGATCTTGGAAAAATCAAGTCTGCCATTCTTTGCCCAATTATTAAGTGTTTGCACATCTTCCAAGTGCACATCAAATTGCAAACCTTCTGTATCGATCTTATGATTGACCAGTGCATCAAAAATAAAAGTATCATTTGGACAAGGGGAAAAACCTAAAGTAAGTTGCATGTTTCAAGTTTCGAGTTTAATATGCTGCTGTCTATTCTTTAGTACAAGTGTGCGACGCAAGCATAGTTAAATAGATATTCAAAAGCTTGCCTTATAAAATAATTTCATAATCTTTTCAATCCCCCCAAATCGTTGTTCAGCCGATTTTATACAATTTATCAACGTAATTCAATATGCCTTTGTTCAGGTTATCAATGGCAAGTTTAATTTCCCATTTTGTTTTATCACGTTCGCCAATATAATTGCTGACCGAACGCATTTGCATAAAAGGCACATTCATTTCCCTGCATACATAATGCAACGCTGCACCTTCCATGCTTTCAATTACCGGGTTATATTTTTTTACCAGTTGTTGTATGCGTTCTTCTTTTGTAGAAACCTCATTCACCGTAATAGCACTTACTTCATCCAGCTTCAACAAATTATATTTTTCCAAATGATGGTTAGGTAACCGTTTCTTTTCAAATGGCGGATAGCCGGGCTTCTCCAACTTCAAATCAAAAATATCCTTCCATTTGCCATCTTCTTCCACGCCTGTGTTTCCCAACACTTCTTCTTTGATCACAACAACATTTCCCAGTGCTGTATTTTTATCAAAACAACCTGCTATGCCTACTTGTAAGATCAAATCAGGCTTTTCTTCATATACCAGTTTTGTAAGTGCAACCGCATTCGCCAGCATGCCCACACCACCCTGGTGAAACATTACTTTCAGCCTGTTGCTTTCTGAAGTATAGAGTGTATCTATCTCCAGAAAAGCCGGCATCCATTCTTCTATTGTTGCTGCTGTTATGAACACACGCATAGGGATGCAAATGTACTTTTTCTCCCGAAAGCTTTCTTCCTGTTCTTTTGTCTTGACACAATTTTATTTCTTTACTTTTTCTCTTGAAAGAAAAAGTAACAAAAAGTTCAAGAACGGATGATATACAGCGCATCCGTTCATTCGCCCTGATTTAGCTGTATTACCACTGTAGCTTCAGCTATTAAGCCTTGATGAAGCACGTTATTAATAATAATCATTCCAATACTATTCTAATTTTCCAAATCAATCTTCCCACTTTATACATAAGACCTGAATTTTCAAAACCACTAAAGGTTTTAATTAAGAGCGAGATGTGTGGCGCTGGCACGGACAAATGCGCGGAGCGATCATGTTGTCCTTGATTTTTTCTTGTTACTTCTTTTGCATCAAGGCAAAAGAAGTAAAGAAATAAAGTCAGTAACAAAAATTAAAATATCTCAGTATCTTCCATCAACAAGCCGCCATCATGAAAAGAATAATCTTACTCTTTCTTATCTCACTAATAACAATAGAAGTATTCAGCCAGGAACTAAGCCTCTCCTCCCCCGATCAAAAAATAACAGTAAACATTTCCCTAAGCAGTCAACTGAATTACGATGTTATGGTAGACAGTAACATGATGATCAGCAACGGCACAATAGACATGCAACTTTCAAAGGAAATATTCTTGTCATATATTCTGTCGGTAAAATCCACCAAAACAAAAAACGTTAATGAGACCATCATTGCACAAATACCAGTAAGCAGAAAAAACATACCCGACCATTACAACGAACTTACCATTACATTCAAAAATAATTTCGCAGTTATCTTCAGGGCATACAACGATGGCGTTGCTTACAGGATAGCCACCAACTTCAAAGACTCCATCACCGTTGTAAACGAAACAGCAGCATTCAATTTTGTAAACGGCGCACATGCCTATGCACCAGTCGTAACAAAAAGACCAGATGAGGATGTCTTCCACACCAGCTTCGAAGAACTCTATACACACAAATCAATAGATAGCTTCTCCGCCAACGATTACATGTTCACACCGGTGCTCACAGAAACAGCAGACAATATCAAAGTCGCCATAACAGAATCTGATTTGGATGATTATCCCGGCATGTTCCTGCAAGGCACTGCCGGCAATGGTTTCAGCGGAACCTTTGCACCTTATCCATTAGAAGAAAAAGTTGTAGAAGGCGATTACCCGCAAAAGGTTGTCACCAAACGTGCAGACTATATTGCCAAAACAAAAGGCACACGCAATTTTCCCTGGCGTGTAATGCTTATTGCAAGAGAAGATAAAGAACTGCCCACCAACGATCTTGTCTATCGTCTTGCATCACCAACAAAGATTGAAAATGCATCATGGATCCATCCCGGCAAATGCACTGATGAATGGATCATCGATATCAATCTTTTCAACGTTCCTTTCAAAAGCGGCATCAACACTGCTACTTACAAATACTATATCGATTTTGCCAAACGCTTTGGCTTAGACCGTATCATGATGGATGCAGGCTGGAGTAACACCAAAGACCTCTTCGACATCAATCCCCATCTCAACATGGATACATTGGCTGCTTTTGCACAACAACAAGGCATAAAGCTCAGCATGTGGACACTCGCCATGACACTCGATAAACAACTCGACAGCGCCCTTAAACAATTTCAGCAATGGGGCGTAGATTTTATCATGACAGACTTCATAGACCGCGACGATCAAAAGACTGTAAACTTTTATAAACGTATTACCGAAGCCTGCGCCAAAGCACATATCATGATCATGTTTCATGGCGCTTATCCACCCAAAGGTTTCAACCGCACTTACCCCAACAACATAACCCGTGAAGCCGTACTCGGCAGCGAATACAATGCATGGAGCGATAAACCCACCTCATCACACAACTGCATCATTCCTTTTACACGCATGCTTGCCGGTCCGCTGGATTACGAACCTGGCTTGCTCGACAATGCCACACCGCAACAGTTTAAACCCATCTGGGGCAAGGTCATGAGCCAGACCACACGCTGCCAGCAACTCGCCATGTTTGTGGTGTACGATAACCCTTTGCAGATCTTCTCCGGCAATCCCTCGCAGGGTTTAATGGAACCCGCATTCATGCAACTGCTCGGCTCCGTGCCTACCACCTGGGATACTACTATCATCACCGATGCCCGTGTAGGTGCATACATCATTACTGCACGCAAACACGGCAACTCCTGGTTCATCGCCGGCATTACAGATACCACTGCAAGAGATCTAACCGTTCCGCTTTCTTTTCTCTCTGCAGGCAATTACACCGCCACTATTTGCAAAGACGGCATCAACGCAAACCGCAATGCAATGGATTATGCAATAGAAGAAAAAACATTAACCGCTAATGATGCGTTGCAAATACATCTTGCACCGGGTGGAGGATTTTTGGTGGGGTTAAAGAAGGAATAATTATGTAGCCAGCTTTAGTATTTCATGGCATCGCCTGTTGTGTCACTCACTTGTGCAGTTGAATCTCAAAGCTGCTATTCTTCAAAAAACTATATAAAAATTCTGTATTCTTAAGAGTTCATCTGTTTAATTATGTTTACAAAATTTTCGAATCCTCCTTTACTTTCTTTTAACGCCTGATTTATTTTATCAAAAGCCATAGCTAATTTAAATCTACGTTTCTGACCAGACCCTATATACTCAACCTCTTCTATTATTCCTGAATTTAATAAAACAGGCAGTAACTTTTCGATAAAATAAGTTGCTTTATTTCCAAGCCGAATTTTAAACACATTATCATTAAGATGCGAGCCTCTTATAAATCTTCTTAAAATTTTTTGAACAATTTCAAGGTCGTCATCAATTACACTTTCTTGAGTCACTTGATCAATTTGTTCTTGAACATCTTCTATATCTGGAAAAATAAAACCTATTTCTGTAAGTTCTTTTTCAATGTGTAGAGGATCATAGAAACTTAAATCCGTTGTTCTATTTTGTACTGAAAATATTTCCGAATTTTTGATTACAACATTTTTAATTTCAACATGATCAGAATCTATCTCAATCCCATCAAATGTACATGAGTCAAATATACAATTCTTAATAACTGAAGCGGAAATTGCAGTTATTTGAAAATAAGAATTTGTAAATGATAATTGATCTAAATTAACTCCGACTAAACTGTTTGAAGGAAATGAATAATTATCTAAAATGATTCCATTTGAATTTTCTGAAGATAAAATTTTAAGGATTAAATTACCACAATTCTCTTTTACAAAGGATGTTGGGCCTTCATTTAATTGAATAATATTTAAGATTCTAACAACATCTTTAATCTCAATTTTTTGTTGCTTACATCGGACTATTATCGTATCAACAGTTGGATTAAAAATTAATCCCTTTCTCATCAGGTTTTTGAAATTTGAAATATCATCTTTTTTCAGAGCATTAAAAAAAGCAATTCCCAAAAAGAATTGTTGAAATTCTTCATGATCAAATTTCAAATGATTTAAATTTTGATCTGATTTAATTAATAAGGCATGTTGCCTTAGTCTTTCTTTAACTTGCCTGCTTGTTCTAACATTAAATTGCTGAGACTCGGAATATAAGTCTGCCAATAAATCAATAATATTTAGAGATAATGAGTCCGTACTATTAAACCACATTTCTTCTGAAATGATTCCTAATAAATCGTAGTGTTGCTCAACTGTCAATAAAGGCTTAAAGGGTTCTCCCGAAGTGTCGATCCATTTTGTATCTGCTTCTCTAGTTATTATTGCATCAACAAAATTTGGGAAATATTCTGAAGAACTTTCGAACACCGATGTTATCTTTTGTAATTCACTTGTTGAAGGAACAACATCCAAAAGTCGATTTACTAATACAGGTCTAGTTAATAAAGGATGGTTTGCTCCTAATCTTTCAGATACAATTTCATAAATCGTTTCAGCATCTTCAACATTTCTTGAAAAAGCGTATTCAATAAATTGGTCTTTACTCCATCTATCAATTGAAATTTTAGAAAATGAAACAGAATTCGACCCAATAGTATCAAAAAGCCTTGCTTGTGAGCTAAAACTTTTATAGTCAAAGTAGGCTTTACGAGCTGCAATTAGAATATTACCATTTGATTCAAGCTTACTCATTAGCTGACCCGTTGCAGACAAGGCTTCGCCTGAAGAGTTTTCCATAAACATTTCTTCAAATCCATCAAAAGCGGGGACTATTAAACCCAATTTTACCAACTCAATAAATGATTCATAATAAAATGATCTAAATCTCAATCTATTGACCAAAGAGGCAATCACGATATCATCAAATCTAAGGAATGGTCTCCCCCCAAGTGGAATGGGAACTAATAACCAGTTAATTTCTTTCTTTTTAAATAAGTTAGCTTGTGTGGAAGCCAGATGATTAATAATTGTCGTTTTGCCTTCACCCGCATCAGAAGTAAGATAAATAACATCAGTTGTACCAGGTATTTTTCTACTTAATTTTTCCTGAAGACAATTTATAACATTTGAAGTGGGTTTTTCAATTTCAGAAGGATCTGTATCTATGTCATCTAAGAGAAGCCCCGTAGGGTTTATGAAATCACCAATCGGTCTTATATATTCTTTAATCCTATCAGCGAGTATTTCTAGCTGAGCTATTCTTATTGAAATCCATATAAGGGCTTTTAATTCATTCTCATCTTCTTTTATATATAATTCACCATCTTTTATTAAAACATCTGCCGAAATAATATCGCCTCTTATTATGGCCGTAAGTTTACCTTTTGTTATTTCAACATCCGATGCGTTATCAGCGAAGGATACAAGAATTCGCTTCAAGTCCTGTATATTCATTTAAAGATTTTTTTGAAAATAATTTGCAGTAACTGTTCTGGAATAATGCGTTGGCGTTGCTCTTGGTTTTGTTTGCATATGATATACTTTAGCGCCACCCATGACCCCTGCTAAAATACCAGGCCATAAATCATCATCAGAAGACACGACACTGACTATTCTATTACTCTGACAAATATTAATTAAATCAGAAGTTAACATTGTATCAACTAATTTTTGTTCTTGTCGAAAAATAATATGTTCCGGTCGAATAGTATTACAGGTATTACACTTGTTTAATTGAAAAAAATTATATACTTCCACAATTGGACAATTTGTGATTAAACAGCCTTTTAATCGAGGATTATGTGATTGTACACCAGAAGGAAATCCTCTTCGCCGAAACGTATTAAACAGTTCAATTCTCGGGGCTGAAGTTAAACTAGTCGCAAGCTCAATATTTACAATAACAGTTGTTTTGTTGTCAGAAAGCATTTCTGTTCGAGGAAAATCTCGCATAATTTCTGCATTCAAATTTTGAGCCTTTCTAGTTATATTGTTATTCTCATACCACCCGCCGTATAACCTTATGGTAATATTTTTATCCTTTATCTCAGTAGGTGAAAATTTACTTATTAGCTTTCCACTTAGATCAATTAATTGACGAGATGTGTCTTGGTAAGATAAATTATCGTAATCTATTAGAACGTGAAATGGCATACTCTTTTAAGGGCAAATCGTTATTTTAAAACGAAAAGATAAAAAAATAATTGAGATGCATAACATTTAATTACTCACACTTACTCCCAATTAATCTAAGGTAATGTTTGAAATCCTAAATAATTTCTCCAAATGGTCTAAGATACTGTCTCTAATTCCAAATAATATCTGTATTAATTTTGCAAAAGCCGAGAGGATGCAAACGGCGATACAAGCACTTTAGAAACCAAAATGCTAATTGCTTTTGGGAACATCAGGTCTGAACAAACTTGATAGAAAAGAGATAAAAAAGCCCGCCACAATGAAATTATGAAACCAATAAATCCAATTTGCTGCTCTGCTTATTGGCTTCATATCACTAAATGTAGTTGTATACGAAACCATTTGCGAAAAAGTCCAGAACTTTCCATTTTTTATATTTGTATCAGACTGTTGATATTCATTTTGTTTAGTAGTCAAGTCGCCTAGAAGAGATTTTAAATAGTCCTTGATGCTTACTTGTTCATCTCTTATTGCTGGGAAAATTAAAATAAATTTTCCTTTGAAATTACATATCACATATTCATATACTGTACCAGGATGATCTGCTACAACACCTGATCTTCCTCTTTTTATTAAATAAAAAGTATCAATAACTATTATGTTGTCCTTTCTCCGCAATGTCTCCATGCAGGTTTTGTGCGCAGCTTATGGGACATTGCGGTTCGGTTACCGCAATTACTATCCGCATAATCTTTACCAACGATACCGCAACGTCCCCGGCTAACACACAAACCTTTGGGGAGACAATGCGGAAAAAACATAAACGAATCTGCATATTGCTGCATATAGTTCAGAACGTACAAGTGAGTGACACAACGAAAGCTACATAATATTACAAATGCAAAAAATTATACAGCTTTCTAAAGTTCCTTTTGGAGCAGAGATATTGATAACATAGTAGCAAGATATAACCACTTATCTTAATTGGCCATCTGATGCAATGCGTGTGATAAAAATGCCAAAGTCAGTTACATTAATATCATCGCCATAACTTACAGCAATAAAATCATTACTGCTGCGGATGATATTTTGACATGATCTTGTGAATGATCCGTATGTGGATGTACAGGTTACTATCGTTCCGGGAATCTGTGCTCCCCAGTTCCAGCTTCCATTTTTATCAGTTTTATCAGCGCTTCCATGTTCATGAGATAAGCCGGAAGCCAAATAATAATTATTTCCATAACCAACAATAGAGTTGATATGGTAATCATTTCCAAAATTAATGGGTTGAAGATAATCAAGGTTGCTATTAAAACTGTAAACATCACCACCGGTTTTTATGTAGGCCCAATAGGTACCATCTGCTGCCGCAATCATTGCAGGAGCACCAATTTTGGCTTTTAAGTCGATGGGTAAAATTTTTTGTTGCGTAATGTTGCCGTTAAAATCAACTTGTGTTACTATAAGTTCAGGTGCAGAAGGAAGTATATATTGATTTCTAAGAGCAGAAAATAAATAGCCTGTACTGGTTTCGATAATGTTACCTGCATTGCTAATGTAGGGCTTGCTGCCAAGTGATATTCTCCACTCCTCCTGGCCATTGGCATCACATTTAACTGCGGTAGTGTAACCACCATCAGAAACATAACTATCTCCTATCGTAATGAAACCATTGTCACTGGTTTGCATTGAAAAATAGTTTTTACCCTGCACGCCCAGGTATTTTTCCCATAACAGATTACCTGACTGATCAATAAGGGATAAAGCATATTGTGAGGTGTTTCCATCATTGTAATTACCGGAAAGTATATAGTTACCGGAATTTGTTTTTTGAAGACTGGCTAATCTGATATTTCCTGTTAGTGTGTTACTATAAACAGTGTTTAACAAGCTATCTGTTTGCAACAGCGTATATGAATATGTATTCTGGCTAAAATTGCTAAATAAGACCATTGCACCATCATTAACTGCATTATCGGCACCCATAACATCAATGGTAGTATGAGAAAAATTATAACCTTTCTGACCAATAATAACACGAACATACCTTGTAAGTGTATCCCGTGGAATACTGTCGTAAAAAGTGGTAAGTGTTACTTTATAAGTGCCCGCAAGGTGATATGAATGAGAAGGGTTAGTTTCAGCACTAAAATTGTTATCTCCGAACGTCCAGTAATAGCTTACTTTTTTACCAGTATCAGAATTATTTATAAAATCCATTGGTGTATCATAGTATTGCAAGGTATCTGTAACGGAAGATGCATTGCAGTGTCCCTGAATAGAAAAATTTGCTCTTACAAAGGGAGTATCTTTGTGTATAACAGGTACTGAATCTGTTGGGTCAGGGTCTTGTGGAGTAATTGAATCTTTTGCTTTTGAACAGGAAAAAAAAATAGATAATGAGCAGAGTGAAAGGGTGAAAACAACAACAATTTTCTTCATAACTAAATGTAGGGTTAAATAGTTTCTTGATTTGATACCCGAAGATAAATAACGCCCTTAAATTTTTATTTATTTTTTCTTTCTTACTCTGCGAGTCTCTTTACTCCACGAGTCTCCAAATAACTACCTTCTCAGGCGAGTGTCTACAGCTATGTGTACTGGCTTTGTGGCACTTGCCGTATAGATAACAATAACAACAAGGAGAGTCCGCTGCACACGATTCTATACACATGAGACTCGCCTGAGAAACGATACACATTACCAACTCTGTTTATGCGCCATTATCGTTTTACTTAGTACTACACATGCTTTTCATTGCTGCATAAAGAAAAAAACGTACAAGTGAGTGACACAACAAAAGCTTAATTGTACAACAACTGCCGGTTAAATAACCACCTGGCAAAACAATTAAGTGGGCTAAAAATCAGTACCTGTTTTAGGGTATGCTCTTTCGCCGCGAACGTCTCCATGCGTGACTTTGTGCGTAGTTTATGGGATGTTGCGGTTCGGTTGCCGTAGTTACTATCTGCATAATCTTTACCAACAATACCGCAATATCCTCGGCTAATGCACAAATCTTTGGAGAGGCAATGCGGAGAAATCTGTCGCTACAAATATTCTACCTGACACAATTGCCTGCTTTCTCCGAGAGGCTTTCTTTGTTGCGGAAAAATAAACAATTATCATCCAGTGAGTTGTTGGCAATTAGTTTTTAACTACTTTAAATTAGGTCTTGCAAATGACAAACAAGATAATTATATTTAAAGTGTATAAGATTCTTTGCTGCCAGTCTAAAAATATACCGGATCAAACACAAAAACTTTCAATGCTAATAAATTTACAGTTTAATGGACGAAGAACTACCGGAAGAAACAGAGCGAAAAATTCAGGTAAAAAACCCGAAGAATTTATCATCAAAACAAAGAGGGCAGTTATTTAAAATTGCTTTTAGAAATTATATTGACCTTGTTAGTGTAGCAGATAAAAAGGCAGGTTTGCTTATTCAGGTTAACTCGATAGTCGTTACGATTGGGTATGGCTTTTTTATTAAAACAACAGAAAACAATTATTTAAATTATTTACCTGTGGCAATAATTATGGTTGGATCGCTGATCACTATTTTTTTTAGTGTTTTGGCAAGTAAACCAAGAAGAAATGATTTAAACTATATAAACGCAGTGGATAAAGAATTTTTTTTCTTTGGAAGCTTTGACCGGCTTGACTCTAATTTTAAAAATGTTTCCTGGGATAAGTATTCCAATGATATGAAACAATTCTTTAAAGGAAGAAAAAAAGAAGTGTTTGCAGAGCTTCTTAAAGAATCTTTCAATGTTAGAAAAGTTCTATCCAAGAAATTTACTTACCTGTCTATAGCTTATAAAGTTTTTTTTGGTGGGTTATTTTTGGGCATGCTAAGCTTTATTGTTTTGTATTATGGTAATTATATTCTTAAGTAAACTGTTACATACTTATAGCATCATTAAAAAAACAAAATGGAAAACATAACTGAAACCACAAAAGCTAAACCCAAATCGAAAACACGCAAAAGATTGTGGGAATTCTGCAACTCATCACTTGGCATCTGGGTTCTTTCAACAATATTTATTGGGCTGATTACTTTCAGTTATCAGAACTTTAGCCAGATTTATAAAGAACAAACAGACAAGAATAAGGAAATTAAAAGCCTGGAAATAGAAATTAACAGAAGGCTATTCATTTTTAATAGCGAGATTACAGAAGTAGCCAAAGTAGATACATCAAAAAAAAGTTATCCGTCAAAAATTGAAGATGCGATAAGAAAAGTAAATTCCAAGAATTGTTATGTATTTGAACAATTCAGAAAAAGAAAGTTATCGTCTTTACTTTATGAATTATATGCACTTTTACCTGAAAAAAATAAAGCTGTTGCTTACGAAGCATTTGAAAAGATGTTTATAATTGAACAATTTCCGGCAAAGATCAATAAGAATACAAAGTCAGATAAAGCAACGGGCTATTTTGATGAAATAGTAACGTATACCAAAACAAGTTTAGATATTAAAGATTGGAATAAATAAATTCATCGTTCATTCCTTACTTCTTTCTCCGCACAGTCTCTCCCATAGCCTTGTGCGTTGGCGGAGGACTTTGCGGTATTCAAAGAACAAAAGTTACAACAAAGCAATAGATATAATAGTGCATCTGCTGCATACAAAACAAGGCGTACAAGTGAGTGACACAACGAAGACGCTATGAAAGATATCAGCTTGATTAAAATATTAATCCTGGTATCATTTGTTACATTCTGCCTGATTATTTTTTAGGGTATGCTTTTTGACATATAGGTGCAAACACATAAATTATGGCTCTGCAAAACAAAAAACAATTTGGCGTTTGGATGGATTCACGTAATGCCACCGTAGTAGGAAGAACAAATGTAGATAATGGAGATTTTATTGTAATGGGGCACGTTGAAAATAATGGTGCTGACAGCAACTCAAATGAGAAAACAGCACACAATGCACAGAAGGGCTTGCAGCAAAAATTCTTTAAAGAAATAACTGCGCATATGCAGAATGCTGAAGAAGTACATATAACAGGTACCGGAACTGAACAGGAACAGTTTATACATTATATGGCAGAAACACCCCAGTTTAAAAACACAAAGACTGAAGAAAGCACTTCCAACAAGATCAGCGATGAAAAATTATTGGAATATATTGCTGAAAAATTCAATTGATTTATTGCATTAATTTCCTTCTCCGCCAGTCTCCAAATAATTAATTTCTTAGACAAGTGTCGGACAGCTATATGTGCTGGTTTTTGGCACTCGCCGCATAAATAATAATAACAACACAGCGAGTCCGCTGAACACAATGTTGCGCATGTGATACTAACTTTTGGAATTTGATCTTCCCTGTTGCTGCCTACAGAACAACGCACAACTAAGTATACGTGCACAACATCTGGCATGGTTTTATTATCAACTACTCTATTACAAATTAAAACCATACTTTATGAACATTAAAATCGGAGCTCTTATTGTAGGTGGCCTTGCTGCATTTGCCTATTATAGGTATAGCAAATTAAGCCCAAAAGAAAAAAAAGATGTAGTCGACAACCTAAAGCAAAAGGGTAAAAAATTATACGAAGAATATGTACCCGTTGTAAAAGAGACAATTGAAAAAAATTATATGTAAGTATTTATTAAAACAAAAAAAATAATCATGAGTAATATATTATACATCGTCGCTGTAATCCTGGTAATAATTTGGGCAATTGGTTTTTTTGGATATGCGGCTGGCGGACTTATACATATACTTCTTGTTATAGCAGTAATTTCAATAATTCTACAAGTTATTCGTGGCAGAAGTGTATAGTAAAAAGAAATAGCACAAATTAAAGGAACAGAACGGATGTGAAACCACCGTTCTGTTTTTATTAAAGTAATATTCCAGCGCCTGCTTTATGGCAATTTTTAAATGATATAAATGTTATAAGTAGCTTTATCAAATATATTGCCTCAACCAATAAAGCAGGAACGTGGAATGAACTATAAACTTATTTTATTAATTGTTTACTGTCTTATTTTACTTGTTGTTTGCCTGCGCATACTTTATGAAACACAAAACAGCAGTAAAACAATCGCATACTTGTTCGTTTGCATTTTTTTTCCTGTGTTCGGCATACTCTTTTATCTCGCATTCGGCATCAACTACTGGAAAAAGAAACGCTATTCAAAAAAGATGAATGAGGATGACAAAATGCTGGATCAGTTAAAGAAAAAAATTCCCGAATACAAGAACTGCACAGTAGATCCTAAGGATATTTCAGATGATAATGCGGAGCTTGTTTCTATGTTATTGAAAGATCTGCGCAGCCCGCTTACCCGCAATAACAGGATAAAACTTTTATTGAATGGTGAAGAAAAATTCCCTGAACTCATTAAGTGCCTGCAATCGGCTAAACATCATATACATATAGAGTATTACATTTTTGAACAGGATGAAACAGGCATCGCCATAATTGAATTACTGATAGCAAAAGCAAAAGAAGGTGTGCAGGTAAAATTTATTTATGATGATTTTGGAAGCCCGTCTATCAAAAAGAAAATAGAAAGAAAAATGCGGGATGCAGGTATTGAGATTTTCCCTTTCTCCAAAGTGCACTTTTATTTACTGGCAAACCGTATTAATTATCGCAATCATCGAAAAATAGTAGTAATAGATGGGCACACGGGTTTTGTTGGTGGCATTAACGTAAGTGACAAGTACGTAAACAATGGAAAACAAAAATTATACTGGAGAGATACACATTTACGTATAGATGGGCCGGGCGTCTATTACCTGCAGTATATTTTTATAACTGACTGGAATTTTTGTTGCGGAAAAGAATTAATTCCTGAAGATGTTTTTTTTGCACAATGCGATGATATCAAAGATGGCACACTTATTCAGATAGCCAGCAGCGGGCCAGATTCAACAGAGCCGTCCATCATGTTTTCAGTAATCGAGGCCATCAGCCTTGCAAAAGAAGAGATACTTATTACAACACCCTATTTTATTCCCGGCGACAGTATCATAAATGCATTAAGGATAGCAGCACTTGGCGGCGTTACGGTAAAATTGCTGGTTCCGGGTAAATGTGACTCAAGGGTAGTAAATGCTGCTTCCAAAGCTAATTATGATCCGCTGTTGCAGGCTGGTGTTGAAATATATCTTTACAATAAGGGATTTGTGCATGCAAAAACTTTGGTAACAGATAGTAAGTTATCCATAATAGGAACTGCTAATATGGATCACCGCAGTTTTGAATTAAACTTTGAAGTGAATGCCATTATTTACGATGAAACTTTTTCTAAAAAAATGAGAGAAGTATTTGCTGAGGATATTAAATATGCTACCAAATTAGATCCAAGGCTTTGGTATGAAAGATCGTTGTTAACGCAGTTCCCCGAAAAATTGGCAAGATTACTTTCTCCTACGTTATAGCTCAACCGGCAAGTTCACAAATAACTATGTTCTCACGAGAGTATCAGACAGCTTTGTGTGCTGGTTTTGTGGCAATCACGCTATAGAGACAGAGGAGAAGAAGCAGAACTAATTTAAATAGCTATCTTCAGAAGCTATTGGCAACTGAAAATAAAATGTGGAGCCTTTACCTTCTTCGCTTTCTACCCATATTGTTCCTTCGTGATTGGTAATAATATTCTCTGCAATATGAAGACCAAGACCCATCCCCGGGTAAGTGTCACGATGGCCCCCGGTAGCCCTGTAAAATTTTTCAAATATTTTATCCTGCTGATCCTGTGGTATTCCAAATCCCTGGTCTTTTACTGCACATATTATAGTATGCTCCTCTTTTTGTACTGTGATTATGATCGGTGAACCTGCTGGTGAATATTTCATGGCATTTGAAAGTAAATTCAAAAAGACCTGAGCAATTCTTTCCCTGTCCGCTATTATTTCAATATCAACTATATTTTCCAAAATAATATTATTTGATAAAGAGGTATGACGTATATCCTGCACTACATCTGTTATAATGTGTTTTAGATTAACTCTTTTCTTGTAATATACCAGCATGCCTTCCTTGATTTTGGTTACATCCAACAAATCATATATCAATAAGGCCAGTCTGTCTATTTGCACACGCATTTTATTTTGAATATCTGTTTGAGTAATTTTTTCGCCGTCAGTTTTTTCTGATAATAATTGCGTGTAGGCTTTTAAGATTGTTAATGGTGTTTTCAATTCATGGCTGGCGATACCCAAAAATTCTTCTTTTTGTTTCATTAATTTTTCACTTTCCAGTTTAGCTAAAGTTAGCTCGCTATTCAGTTGCTGCAGGTGGTTATTTGAGACTTGTAATTCGAGGGTTCTTTCCTGTATTATTTTTTCCAGTACAGCAGGAGATTTTAATGCAAGGGCCGATGGAATAATTTTATATAATCCATAAACAGCCATCCATGATGTAATTGCAGTAACAAAAAGTACCAGCGCCGACATTCTGTAAACAGGGAACCAAAACATTAAAGCATCGAACACATGGGTTACACCACATGAAAGGATAAATAAAATAAACAACCAAAAGATTTTCTGGAACGGAAGATGATTTTTTGATTTTTTTATGAGATAGAATAATATTACAGGAATTGAAAAGTAGGCCATTGCAATAAGGCTACTGGAAATTATATAAAGCCAACCGTGAAAGGGCGTCCAGATTCCACAGTGCCATCTGGCAGGCCAATTATTTGAGTCAAAGAGCCTTTTTAAAAAGTCTGATACCTGATCCATGGCTATAGTTTTTTAAAAACAAATGTATGAGGTAAGAACTGTAAAATGTTATCAGTTTTAAAAAGATTCCTTTTCTTCACGAGTCTCCATATAATTATGTTCCCAGGCGAGTAGCATATAACTATGTGTGCTGGCTTTGTGGCGCTTCCTGAATAGGTAACGATAAACGAGTGGCACAGTACCTACAGGGCACAATTTACCCTAATACATGCATATGTGCACCCATTATAATATTTAATACTTGCCGTACATATACAGATTTTCCGGCTTGTGACTGCTGCTTATTTGTTCTAGAAAATAAAACCGCACGAATAAACGTCAGAAGGTTCAATAATGATTTTACAATTAACTGACCGCTACTACCAGGTAACGCATAAACAGGCAGGATATCCGCATCAAAAAAAGTGATCACTTCTTTACCAAACTAAGTGCTGAACCTTTATGTGCGGCGATATGATCTGTCTTATCGCTTTTAATTTCATATTGCGGATCATCTGCTGTTGCATGATGTGTATACCCTTTATAATTAAAATCTTTCGTATGCACTTTTATAATGCTGCCACTTACATGCCCTGCTTCTGAATTCCAGGTTACATGATCCCCGATCTTAAATTTCTTTTTCATATGAGTAATTTAAAATGTACTGTTTAATTGTGCTAAATATATGTTTCAAAAAAAGTCCAGTTGTTCTAAACATGTAAATTATTGGTGCAGGTAAGCAGGCAAGCCTGCCAACAATCCATTCATGCTCCATTATCATGTTTATTACTTAACGTTTAAGTATGCAACTCATTGCCGCATAAAGCTCAGAACGTACAAGAGAGTGACACAACAAAGGTTCAATAGTAGCAATAAAGCCTGGAAAGAAATGTCTAATGAACTGATTACTGTATAACCAATTTTGTTGTTTCTGTAAGTTCGTCGCCATTAACAACCAGCGTGTAAACACCTGCTGCAATTTTTATAGTAAGCGGCAGCTTATACAGGCCATTTGATTGAACAGTTATTGCTTTGCTGAAGATTACTTTACCACTCATGTTGCTTAGCTGAATATTCAGTTTATTACCTGCATAGTTTTCCAGTTGCAGGAATATGATACCACCCTGAACAGGATTAGGGAAAACGTTTAAGATTGGTTTAGCAATAGCGAATATTACCAATTGTGCGTTTGAGAAACTTACATTATTGTTTTTATCTACTTTCTTTAGCCTGTAATAATTATGCCCATTTAATGGCCTTACATCATACGTATTGTAATTCTGCCTTTGCAGGGAATTGCCTTTACTTTTTACAGATGCTATTGTTGCCCAGTTATTTTTACCGTCACTGCTGCGTTCAATCTCAAAATGGTCGTTGTTTGTTTCAGTAACTGTTTTCCATTTCAGCAGTACTTTTTCTTTTGCTGCACTGGCCGTAAATTCCTGCAGTTGTACAGGTTGCGGAAGATCATTAAAGGGTGAAAGGCTTTTCAGATCAGCTTTTATAAAAGTGGGCCAGTACACTGTTTTGTCGTCCAGCATTTGCCCAATGTCTCCAATGTTTGAATAAGACAAAGTGTACACGCCGTTCTTTGCAGTTTCTTCATGGATGACGCCAAAGTAAGTAAAGATATCATCCTGGCCTTCTATCTGACCAACGATAGTGCGGCCAACCCATGGACCAATGGGTGACTGCGCAAACTCGGCTTCCATCTTATCGCTTGCAGGAGTCATAAATACAGAGACATAATGATTAGACCCCAATCTTGAAACGGAATACAATTCTACGTCTGCAATCTCTTTACTGTTGTGATAATCATAACTCCATCCTGTATCAGTTAAGAATTGCCATGGGGTATGCACAGATAACTGACCGGTAGGAAAACGTGCCACTATTGCCCGGCCTTCATAGGGATTTATCTCATGTTTACTGTAAGCGTAAGTATAGCCATCATCTGCTTTTACCAATGTGCCATACTGAATTGTATCAATATAGGGCATGTATTCAATACTGCGAAGCATAAGATCGGGGAGTGAGAATACGCCAATCGCTTCACGGTTACCATAAGTAACAGGATCGTTTTGATTTTGCTGACGGGTATCCGGTAAGAGTATTTTAAGCGAATCATTTTCAACTGTCATATCACGTGGCCAGAAAAAATCATCCCAACCTTGTGGGTCGGGTGGATTCATTACAGCTATAGGTTCACTCACTGTTCCACCAATGTTCGTAACAAGATTTCCATCGGGCCTGGGTGCATCCTGGACTATCAATGTATTTCTCAACAACTGGTGGGTACTCATGGAATTAGTGGTAGTATCATTATATCCATACCATCCATCAGAGCAGGTCCAAACTGTTCTTCCATCGGGGAGAGGTTCTGAATATACACCGTCAGCAGAAAGCCATGCATATTCGTTTTCCGCTCTTTTATTTTGCCACATATAATTCATGGGCACATCAATGCCGGTGTTGTTTTCATCCAATATTTCTACGTGATCAATAATATACTGGGTGGGTGTTTGAAATAAGAATCCTAAGTTAACTGAGGCTGACTGTGCTTTAAATGCGAACTGAAATTCCTGCCAGCCGGTATATAATTTATAATCATAGGTAAGTATTCTGTTTCCTTTTACCACTAATTGCATAGCCGCAGAACGCTTTTTTGCTTTCGCCCAGAAACGCACCATATAGGTTGCGCCAATATTCAGTGGAAGTGCCTTATGTGCAAGCCTTACATCCGTGGCACCTCCAACCTTTGTTACATTTACTGACAATGCTTTTATGCCATCTTTCTGTAAAGAATCAACAATGGTGTAAGTAGCAGTTGATGATGGCTTTACCATAAAACTCCAGTCCTGCAGGTTATTCTCAAAGCTTCCGTTAGTAACACTTTTTCGTTTTGAGTTTATAGTTGCGGTTGTTGCTAATGATGGCAGAGCAACGGGATAATCATTGTTGGGAACACGAAAATAATAAACAGTATTGGCAGAAATATTATTTGTAGGCTTTATGCAATATTCATGTTCTGAGGTGGTAGAGTTTGGCATGGAAACACTAAGTGTTGTTGTTCTTACAAGTACCTTGCCCGCAATAAACGCATTGGCTGAACCCGATATTTGTTGTGTTGTTGCGGTAAGGTCCTGAACATAATTATTGGTATTTGCCAGCATAAAAGCGTTATTTCCTTTTAATGAAGTAACATAGTGCCAGGGCCCGTCCGGTGCCGATGCATACTGAAGGTTTGTATTCATGTTCTTAACATCCCCTGTAGTGTTATTGAACTGAATGCGCAACCGTAATACACTATCAATTGACCCAAGAGTAATTGGTTTATTTTGCCCTGCTCTCCATGTAGCAAGAGATTCCGAACCATTATTATTTTTCCAACGCCAGTTGCTTTGCGTTATATAAGCAAATGACATGAACGATGAAAAGCACAACAGGAAGATTGGTAAAATTTTTTTCATACCGATAATTACTTGTTTGATAACAGTTATTTTTCTTTTCTATGTAATTCGTAAAGTAAAATAAAAAACAATAATATTTTTTGTTCAGTGTGCTTAGAATCTTTTATAAAGGGCTCTGCGAATGATGAGTGCGACCAACAGATTTAATACAACTGCTGCATTAGAAAACACGCTCTTTCTATTATCTGTAATGTTGCTTTTTTTCAAATACAAACCATGCCTATAAAATTACTTCCAGATATTAAAATGCAAACTGAACTTTTTTTCTTCTAATAATTTACGCCAGTCTATAAATAAAAAAATACAAATAATAAGCAATCCCAAAATTGCTCCTGCAATATTTTGCCATGACAAAAGCCCCAGTGTTATGCGGCCAACATTGTGGGCGGCATAATCGCCGGCAAAAACCATAATTGAATCACTTATAAATTTACCTGCAAAAAATGAAGGTATCAGGTATACAATCTTCATTCGTGCAATGCCTGCGGCTGTAAATAAAGGAGTGGAAGGTAGTGGCATAAGCGTATAAAGAAAAACAAAAAAATAAACTTTTAATCCATTATCAGTAAGCTTTTTACCTATGAATTGCATATCCTCATTTTTTTGAGGTTTGATAAAATGATTGGCAAAATAAAAAACGTAACAACTGTATAAATACCTGCCAATAGCAGAACCAGTAACGCCAACAACTAATACAAGCCAGATATTTAACCCATATTTTACCTGAAAAAAAACCATCACCAGCCATGCCGGCGGGCCAATTAGCGGAATAACATCTACAAGCAACGATGCCAGAAAAACAAAAATATACAGTGTAACATCCATGACTATCCCGGTTTCATTAATCAGCCTACAAATTATGCCAAAATATAAAGACCGCAAGTCTAAACATGCGGTATGCTCAATCTTATCTGCTGCAAAAAGAACAGAATGTACAAGTGAGTGACACAACGAAAGCTTAGTAGTAATACAAAAGCCGGCAACCAAAATCAGTTTAACAAAATAGTTTTTAGTAAACATTGAAAATGCTTTAATAGGTTTGCAGCATTATCAAAAATTTATTTTAGTATGAAGCAACTATTGTTCATCATTCTATTATGTGCAGGCGCTTATATAACCAAAGCAGCAACCGTTGATACTATTGCTGCGCATAGTGATGTTATGCATAAAGACATTGCATGTGTGGTTATAAAACCATCTTCTTATGATGGCAAAAAAGATGTTCCTGTAGTGTACTTGTTGCATGGATATAGTGGTAACCAAAGAGACTGGATCACAGAAGTACCAGCCATAAAACAATATGCAGACCAGGATAGCATCATCATTGTTTGCCCTGACGGGAATTACAACTCCTGGTACTTTGATGCACCTATGGATTCTACGGTGCGCTATGAGACTTTTGTAAGTAAAGAACTTGTCAATTATATGGATGCACATTACAAAACTATTAAAGACCGTGCAGGTCGTGGTATTACGGGTTTAAGTATGGGTGGCCATGGTGCATTTTATCTTGCTTTTAAACACCAGGATATTTTTGGTGTGGCAGGCAGTATGAGTGGTGGTGTTGATATTCGCCCTTACCCGCTTAAATGGGAAATTTCAAAATTATTAGGTTCATACAAAGAGCATCCTGAAAACTGGGAAGCCAATGCAGATATCAATCTGGTGCATTTGCTGACACCAAATTCTCTGGCAATAATCTTTGATTGCGGCACCGATGATTTCTTTTACAAAGTAAACGTAGCTCTGCACGAAAAGCTGTTGTATTATGGCATACCGCATGATTTTATTGTACGCCCCGGTGCTCATACATGGGATTACTGGTCCAACTCAATAAGCTTTCAGCTACTCTATATGAAACATTATTTTGATACAGCAAGAAAGTAATTTTTATGAGCCAAACTGCAATGCTGCTATTAAGCTTCCGTTGCGTCGCACACTTGTACTGCTGTCAAAAAAATAATCTATGTGTTACTCATGTAAAAGAGTAGTGCACTAAAAATCAAAAACCAATACTGTTACCACCATCTACCGGCAGCACTATACCAGTTATATATTTTGCTGCATCGCTTGCCAGAAACAGAGCAGCATCACCAATATCGGCAGGCTCGCCCATATAACCCATTGGTGTGCGGCTAAAGACTTTTGATTTACGTTCCGGATCTGAATCAAGCGCTTTTGCTGTCATATCAGTTTTAATAAAACCAGGAGCAATAGCATTTACACGAATACCCTTTGGAGATAGTTCTGTTGCCATAGCTCTTGTCATGCCATCAATTGCAGTTTTAGTAGCACTGTATGCAATAACCTTTGGCAACCCATATTGTGCAGCCATAGAACTGATGTTAATGATATTGCCGCCACCCTGTATCAACATTTGCTTTACTACTTCACGGCTTATTGCAAATACCGAGCAAAGATTTGTAGTAAGAATACTTTGAAAATCTGCATCTGTTACTTCTGTAAAATCTTTTTTCATATTGATGCCGGCATTGTTTACGAGGATATCGATCCTGCCAAAGCCGGCTACTACGTTCTCTATCAATACTGGTATTTCAGTAAGGTTGCTAAGATCACATTGCATAATAAAACAGTTAGGCCCGGCTTTCTCTTTTGCTGATTGCAATTTCTTTTCATCTCTACCCACAATAATTGTTTGGATATTGGCATTGGCAAATTTTTCTGCAATAGCAAAACCGATTCCAGAGCCTCCCCCTGTAACAATGGCTACTTTTTTATTTTGATCATTCATCATCTGATTATTTTGTTTCCGATTACAATATTGAATCTATTTTATTCCTGCATTGTCTATGCTTGTAAATATAAAACTAAAAGTCAGCTAAAATGGTATGTACATGGTGTTGCGTTGCACACTTGTACATTTAGATTTTTTCAGCCTTGTACAAAACTTTTTTATACAACCTCACTATCCGGCTACTGTTTTGTTAGTGCATTATGATACTCACTTCCCCTCACTTAGAAAATATTGCTAATGATAAACATCATCGCTTTAACTAATACAGGTCACCAGTTGATAACCCATCCGAAATTAATTTTAAGCATTAAATTTTTACCCAAAATTAAATGCCATGAAAAAAAGATACCTATCATTACTGCCAGTTGGTACAGCAAAACGATTACGTTTGTTGGTGACCTACACGTTATTCCTAATATTTCTTTCCGGCTCTTTACTGGCCCAGGTAGTTAAACACTCTGCTATTGATGTGCAGACATTAAGACAAAAAAACAGCTTTAATAAAGCAGCTCTAATAAAAAACAAACAGCCGGGTATTAACAATGCTAATCTTGCAACGCTTTTATCAGTTAAGCAGGCTGATTCTGTTACCAATCCATTACTAAATATCATACAATCTTTAGTTGGGCCTGGTATCACCGTATCCAACATTCAAACAACCTTGCCAAAGACATCGGATATTTACGGTTCTTTTTCCGGTGGCACCAGTGTGCTGGGAATGGAAAGTGGATTAATCATGACCACCGGCAGTGTTTTCAATGCATTAGGGCCGAATATTTCAGAGTTTACAAGCCAGGATAACGGACTTCCCGGCTATCTTGTTAGCGATACTGTAGGATATGATGCTGCTGTTATTTCTTTTGACGTAACATCTTCCACCTCATTTCTATCTTTTAAATATGTGTTTGCATCAGAAGAGTATAATGAATATGTGGGATCTCCGTTTAATGACGAATTTGCATTTTTTATCAGCGGGCCGGGTATTCCTGCAGGAACAAATATTGCCTTAATTCCCGGTACAAATACACCTGTTGCAATAAATAATGTAAACCTGGGGCTCAACTCCCAATATTACATCAACAATGATTCTGCAGGCTTCGTAGATCCGGTTAAATTTCAAAACCTGGAGTATGATGGATTAACTACAGTACTTACAACAACCGCGATTACAGTTGTGCCGGGTGCAAAATATACCATCACGCTGGTAATCCAGGATTTTGAAGATGCTGTTTACGACTCCGGAGTTTTTTTAGAAGGTGGCAGCATTACCAGCGATTCCTGTGTATTGGATTTACATGCCGTTAAGAAAGATATTACCTGTAACGGAGCAAATGATGGAAGTATTAATTTACTTTATAGTGGCGCTAACGGAACAGCACAATTTGCCTGGACTAATGGGGCGACTACGGAAGATATCAGTAACCTCGCACCAGGCTCTTATAATGTAACAGTAACGGATGAGAAAAGCTGTACTGCAACTTTGAAGAGCCCTGTTGTAATTAATGAGCCAACAGTGCTTGCACTTAACCAGCCTGTCATTACCGGTACAGGTTGTGATGGTGGTAGTAAGGGATCGGCACAGGTGTCAGCTAAAGGGGGAACGCCGCCTTATCAATACACATTAGACACAAGTATCAATAGTACTGGTATTTTTACTGATTTAAACGCTGGCACTTACAACTACTCTGCCAGTGACAGCAACGGCTGTACAACATCAGGCTCATTTGTAATACCGGTTGGCTCAAATACTAATTGTACCATTCTCGTGAAACCGAGCTCCGTAGCCCCGGGCCTGGCAGTCAACACTATTTACTTAGGCATCGGCCCCCAAAGTGTAACGCTTACAGGCATTGTTAAAGGAGGTAATAAACCCTATAAATACGACTGGGGTTTTGACACAGGGCGTTGCGTTACTGTTAGTCCTACAATCACAACTACTTATAACCTTACCATCACTGATAATGCAGGATGTCAGTCAACCTGTAGTGTGACTATTTATGTAGTAGACGTACGCTGTGGTAAGGATTTACAAAAGATTCTTGTATGCCATAAGGATAGTGCTACACAGCAGTGGAAGACACTATGTGTTAAGCGCGGGAATGTTCGCGATTACCTGGAACATGGAGACCTGTTGGGACCATGCACTTCTTTTGGAAGTACAGGTACCGTAAGTGAAATAAATGAATCTGTTGAGAATAAAATGGCATTGAATGCTGAGTTACTTCAGATCAAGGTCTCACCAAATCCTGCCACAACTTACTTCAGTATACAAGTCAATTCCAATCATTCAACAGAACAGATCAGCTTGCGGATATTTGATATGTATGGAAGACAAATTGAAGTAATAAGTCATATTACGCCCGGCGGCATTTTACAGGTAGGCAACAATTATAAGCCGGGCACTTACATTGCAGAAATTACACAGGGGAGTATGAGAAAAACACTCAGACTGGTTAAAACAGGAGGCTAATTTCTAATAATTTCCCGAGGTAAAAAGGCGGCAATATTGCCGCCTTTTCTATATCCTTGTTTCCTGCAAGTGAGCAATACATTTAATATAGGGTACATACATTTGATGAACAACGATATAAACGTACAAGAGAGTGACACAACAAAAGCTTAATAGCATTTCAAAAGCCGGCAACATAAATATTGCAATGCAGGCTAATGATATCTGCAGCTAGTTTAAATAATTTTATTACCGCTTGTGAAATGATACTTACGGCTGGTTTTACCTATTGATGGAATAATCTGTACATTGTGGCGCTAAAAAATAAATCCATTATCGCTTTATCAAAAAAGTAGCCGGGTGTATGAAAAAAAGAATTTATGTTATTGAAGACGACAACGTAATGCTTCTTGTACTGGAATCTTTGCTTTTGAAGAATGATTACGAAGTAATAAAAGATTTTAACGGTAAAAATATTATGGTCAGCAGGAAGCCTTATCCAGATCTTTACATTATTGACATAAATTTAATTGGAAAAGATGGCTGCGATTTTTGCAGGCTGATAAAAGAAGAAAGCAGCACCATTCCCGTTATCCTTATTTCTGCAAACATAGACCTGGAAAAAAAGGCTAAAGAATGCAACGCAGATAAATTTTTAACCAAGCCATTCGAGCCACAGCATTTATTAAATAGTATTCAGGAATTAATTGTATAATATTCGAAAAGATGCATTAATAAAACAGATGCACTTATTTGTTTTTTCTTGCTTTGTTCTTACGTATTATATTGTAAATGACCAATCCACCACCTGCAAATAAAATAGCAACCAGCGGCCCATAGTTGCTATCCAATATACCCGCCGTAATTAAACCCAATGCAGCACCACCGCCAATAATGCCAACTTGTAACCAGAAGTCGCTACTGGCAAGATTAGGATCCATACCTTTTTCAATAAGGGCCAGCCGCTCCTTACTTTTTGACGAAATATAGATATATACTATACCGAAAATGGTTAATAATACCAGCACAATCAGCAGTATAAAAAAGAACGAGCCTAAAAATGAATTATCCATAAAAGTATTTTCAAATTTTGACAGTTGCATAAAGAAAATGGTTACAATTTTTATTATGATTATTTTGTAACCACTGCAGCTACAAAGTTGTCAGACATATAATGTGAACATTAAAACCGAGCAGGAAATTATAAGCGATGTATTGGCAGGTGATACAAATGCCTATCATATACTTGTAAGCAGGTACAGGAACATGATCTTTACATTGGTGAATAATATTATATTGAACAGAGAAGATGCCGAAGAAATAGCGCAGGATGTTTTTATAAAAGCCTATACAGGCTTAAGAACCTTCAAAGGCAGCGCGTTGTTTTCTACCTGGCTATACAGAATTGCTGTTAATGCAGCGTTGAATAAAAAGAAAATAAAAGTATTTAATGTAATACCTATAGGGGAAAGTTTTGAAAATGAAACAGATGATAACATACAACCTTTGCTTGATCAATATGAAATCAAAGAGCGAAAAAAGTTTGTGCAGCTTGCCATGCTACAACTTAAGGATGATGAACGTATCTGCATTACCATGTATTATCTTAATGAATTACAGGTAAGTGAAATACATGATCTAACAGGTATTTCGACAGCCAATATTAAAGTACTGCTTTATAGAGGACGCAAGAATTTGTACCGGCAACTGGAACAATTACTAAAGACAGAAATGAATAACTTAATATAATACATTAATGCAAGAGGATAAAAAATTAGGATCATTACTTACTACATATGCAATGCAGGAGCCATCAACAGGGTTTGAAGAAATGGTAATGCAACGTATAGCAGCCGCAAAAAAAATACAGTTACCTATAACACCTTTAATAAGCCGTTTACTACAACGTACACTAATCACCACATTTATTGCCGCAGCTGTTGCGCTAATTATTATAGCTTTCTTTATAGAACCAAATACACTTATTTTAAAACTTGATATACCTGTACAGACCAGTATATTTGAACAACTGTTCTCATTTTTTATCGTATTCTGGATTGTAATGTTTGTAAATTTTTTTTGGGGCAAAAGATTTACTATAGCAATAAAAGGTTAATACAGCATGTTGGTAAATTTTCATTTTCCAACGAATGACCTGAGCATTTATCTTTCTTATATATTAATTATGATAAAGGCCAGGAGTTATGCTTATCTTAGAGCTTATGCCGGAAGAAGAAGATTTTTTTATTACTTACCAAAACACCCAGATTAAGGTGTCTCCCGTAATTAACGGAGGTAATATTTATTTTATCATCCATTTTAAAGAGCCCATTACTATAGCAGAAGGTCTGGTTAATGAATCGTGGGGCTGGTATGAAATGAATACTAAAGAAACATTGCTTGCTACTGAACTTGGGGAGATAATAGAAGCTGTGGATATTAATTGAAGAAGTATCTGTTCTAATCTTATCTGAATCGCAATGCACCCCCTGAAAGATGTAATTTTACAGAAACCTTAATACATGCAACTTGATTCAATAGATCTGGAGTATGATATTACCCCCCAGGCATTTAAGAACAAGTATTACAACTTAAACAAGCCGGTAATATTACGTAACCTGGCAAAGCCATGGCCTGCTTACACCAAATGGACATGGGATTATTTAACTGAAGTAGCGGGTGATAAAAAAATTCCTATTTATAATAATATAAAAAGCGACGCATATACCCCTATCAATAAGGCGGATGGCTATACAACTTTTGGAGCATACATAGATATGATAAGGAAAGGGCCGGCCGAATGGCGCATTTTTTTCTTCAATGTTTTTTCGCATGCCCCGCAGTTAAAAAAAGATTTTACATGGCCGGATGATTATATGAAAGGGTTTTTAAAAACGATGCCGGCATTATTTGCAGGTGGACAAGGTTCTATAACGCATATGCATTTTGATATCGATCTGCCCAATATTTTTCATACCCAATTTATCGGGAAAAAAAGAGTGCTTTTATTTCCTTATGAAGAAAGAAATAAACTTTACAGGAAACCATTTGAGGTTTTGAGTCTCGCTGATTTTAGTAATTATTATGATCCTGAGAAAAGCAAGGTTGATACCAAAAAATTTCCTGCACTTGAATTTGTAAATGGATACGATGTTGTACTGGAACATGGTGATACTTTATTTATGCCAAGTGGTTTCTGGCATCATATGGAATACCTTGAAAGTGGATTTGCTATGAGTTTACGTGCATGGAATAAAACAATCGGCGGTAAGATTAACGCAGGCTGGAATGTAGTAGGCATGCGTAATATAGATACGTTAATGAAAAAAACATTTCCCGGGAAATGGTATAACTGGAAGGAGAAAAAAATTAATAAAGCAGCCTCAGATGAAATGCACTTTATCAATAACAGGTAACTTCTTTCTTAGTCAACAACTGAATAGTAATTCAAAGAAAGATTATTACAAAATATAAAAAGCTTTTTACTGAGAAGCTTTGGATTTTGTTTTATTCACCAACAATAAGAAAGAAGGTTTTGTTGAATCTTTTGGTGCTCTTTCTAATTCTTTTGGGGGTGGGTTGAAACTGCCTAATGCAATATCTTCATCTCCATCGCCATCAATATCTCCTGCGTCCATGGTAAGCCAGTGGCCCTCATTAAATGCTTTAATACTATATGGTTCGAATTGAAAACTTTTACTGAAATAAGAAAGACCTTTGTTTTCCAAATAAACAAATGATTCCTGTGGTTGATTTTTTGAATCGGGGAAAAAAGAAATTGCTGCGATGTCAAGATCGCTATCGTTATCAAAATCTCTTGCTATGGCTTTGTAACAACCATGAATTGGAAAAAAATATTTTTCAGTAAAATTGTTCTTGCCATCATTTATAAAAATGTAAACTCCGTGATAATGCTTCAGCGCACGGGATGAATAATCAGCATTATCACCGCAGGTGTATAAAATATCTTTATAGCCATCGTTATTAAAATCATCCAGCTCAAAATAACTTGAACCATATACTGCGGGAAACTGAAGAATAGTCTTTGTATCAAAACTTCCATTGCCTTTATTCGTAAACAAATAAATGCCTTCCTGTGCCTGTGTCATAAGCGCCATAATATCTGGCAATCCATCATTGTTGTAATCGTCTATATATGTTTTAATGGCGCCGGGAAATGGCCGCATTGTATTTTGCTGATATTGTTTATTGCCTTCATTTTTCATCCAATATAAAGCCCCCGTTGTATTTCCAAAACCGTTTACGAGATAATCCTGCATTCCATCTTTATCTAGATCAGCTTTTGTTATTGCAACCGGCCTTGGCAGATGGCTGAGCACCTGTTGCTGATAAAATTGTGCGCCATCTTTATTAATGTAAAATGAATCTGCTGTTCCTGCTTTAAGATCGTTTGGATTCATAATACCAATATTGGTGAAAATACCGCTACGTTCGCCACTCTTATCCAATAGAGTATTGAACTGCATATCTACGATTATACCATGCACATTTTGTTTTGTAAGAAGCTGCAGTTTTGCATTGTAGATGTTTAATGATGAATCAGCTGCGGTTCCGGTATATATCCATTGGTTTCCCTCATCAATCTTTATATAACTAACTGAAGGATTGCCCTCATCTGGTAATGGTTCTGCTATTTTGAACTGGTCCGTAAATTTTTGAATGGGTTGCCTGTTTTGTGGAAGGTTTGTTGCTGGTGCATTTTCCTTATAGTAGTCTATAATCTTTTTCCAGGCGCTAATATTGATCAACTGCCCTTGTGGGGCATTATTGACTGCATTCCTTTTTATTTCATCATTAATTTCATAAGGGCTGTCTAAAAAATATCTTATCCCCAAATGTGGGGCCATCGCAGGGAGTATATTTTTTTCCCAGGTTGTTTTATCAAGCAATGAAGGTTCGGGAAATAAATGGCAGGAGCTACAGTATTTCTCTGCTACTTTCTTTTCAGTTATTGTTTGCGAATTGCACCGCTCAAATATTATTACTATGGTTATTAAAAGAATGAAAGCAATCGCAAAAATTTCAAAATTGCCGTTATCTGCAGTTTTTCTCATCGGTTAGTTTTAAACCGGGATAAAACTATTGCTGAACAAAAGGCATTTATAATAAATGAGATGATACTGGAAAATGTTGCGACGAGAGGGCTAATTAACCCAAGTATGAAAAAATTACATTTTATACGGTATAGAAAAAAGAGCTTTGCATTTGTTGCCAGATATTCAGAACGTACAAGGGAGTGACACAACCAAAGTATTATAATGAACCCAAAGCCGGTAACATAATATCCTAAATTTACAATCCGCTGGTTAACATTTACCAATAAATGATAGAAGTCATTTTATAATACGGCTTCTGTCATATGACAAGCTAAGCCTGTGGCATAGTTTTATGCCCGGGTAATTGCGAATCCACTTTAAAGTATATTGACTCCACAAAAAATTTAACCGATTTTAAAAACCAATATATTTTATGCAACTCAACCTTGATTATTAATAAACTAAATAACACAACCATGAAACACACAACTCATACCTTTCAATGGAGATTTAAAAGCATAAAAATTTATTTAGCTTTATTGATTTCTCTCATAAGTATGGTGTTTAACGCCTGCAAAAAAGATATTCATTCTATTGAAAGCTCATCTGCACTTTCAATTGATCTTTTAGCAACAGGCAAGCCAAATATCATTCTCATCATTGGAGATGATGTAGGTTATGATATACCAACCTTTAATGGCGGCGAATCTTATGAAACACCCAATCTTGATTTCATGGCATTTAATGGCGTTTATTTTCCCAACTGTTTTGCTATGCCAGATGGCCCGCCTGCCAGGATAGAACTGATGACTGGTAAATATAGTTGCAGGAATTTTACTGAAGCAAGACACCTGAATCCCGAAGATAAGACCATTGGAAATATGTTGCGGGATGCAGGCTATTCTACCGGCTACGTTGGCAAATGGCATTTAGATGGTGGCGATACTTCCATTAAAAATCATGGCTTTGACAAGTACCTTGTTTTTATGCCTTATAATCCTAAAACTACCGGTTATGATCAATGGTACAGGCGTTATAAAAATCCCTTGCTTTACCAAAATGGCGCATATCTTCCGGATAGTGTAGTGGAAGGAAAATATTCCGAAGACCTCTATAATACATACATCAACAATTTTATTGACAGTAATAAAAGCAAACCATTTTTTCTTATTTATTCCTGCAACCTGGTGCAACATCCATGGAGCCCTACACCAGATGATCCTGATTTTGCCAATTGGGATGCTTCCGGAGATGAGCGATCAAGAGAAGATGTAAAATATTTCCCCGGCATGGTAAAATATATGGATAAAATGATCGGTAAACTGATGGATAAAATAAGTGAAACAGGTTTAACCAGTAAGACTGTGGTGATGTTTACAAGTGATAACGGCACGGTGCCGGGTATTAAATCCGTATATAAAGGAGACACCGTAAGAGGTGGAAAGCTTGATACCAAAAGAACATCCATCAATGTACCGCTTGCTGTGTATGGACCGGGCAATGTTGTAAGTGGCATAATGGATACCTCTATCATAGACATGACCGATTTTCTTACCAGTTTTGCAGGCATTGCTAAAATACCTGTTCCAACAACCTGGGGTAAACTGGATGGCAAAACATTTAATGATAACCTACAGGGAAATATCGTTGCTACAAAACAGAAAAGTTATTACTACACTTTTTGGCCCACAGATTTCGATGCACCTAACAATACCACTTCATTTATTTTTGATTACAACTATAAACTATACGATTCAGCACATGGCGGCCAGTTTTATAATATACGCCTTGATGTGAATGAGAAAAATCCTATCGATGATGATGACCTTACAAATGCGGAACGTAAAATAAAAAGCTCGTTTAATGCAATACTAAAAAAGGGTTATAGCATTGCAGGCTATTAATTCATCATCATGGCTGTATGTGTAAATAATAAGTAAACTGAACATCTTATAAAGAAGTATAAGATGTTTTCAGTTTTTTATGAACCAAACTGCATTGCTGCTATATGGCTTTACTTGCGTCGCACTCTTGTACTGCTGAATTATTTATTGAGCATTTATTATAAGCCCTGATAGCTTCTGTATTAACGGTAAAGAAAAAATATTTAGCTACTGAAATCACTTCGTATATTGTGTTGCCTTCGTTCTACCAGCATTAACTTATTAGCCAAGACATTAACTGATGCATCAAATCCGTCAACTTCTGTTATATTCCATAACACTTGTTGCATTTACAGCATGCAACAACAACGATCAGCAAAATGAAATAACATCTATCGCGGTTAATTTACCAGACTCTGTTGCCGCAGGTAAAAAACTTTTTGATGCAGCATGCGTTCGCTGTCATGGTATGGATGCATCGGGGTTAACAGGTCCATCTCTTAAACGATCGAAACTTAAACACGCTCCTGATCTTGCCTCTTTTATAAGCGTGGTAGAATTTGGAATTGTAGGAACCGGTATGCCATCAAACTGGGCAATAACAGATTCAGATTGTCATCGGTTGTATGCTTACATAAACTTTCTAAAGAACCAGGGAAGAGAAACACCAAAAGGCGATTCTGTTGCGGGCAGCAAAGTGTATGCAAGCGCTGGTTGTGCAAGTTGTCATATCATGAATGGTGAGGGAAATAGTATTGGTCCTGAACTTTCTCAAATAGGCGCAAGCCGCAATGCTGCTTATCTGAAACAAGCTCTTATTGATCCTGCCGCGGCATTACCGGAGAGTACAGACATTGATAACGGTTATGGTTTCTCACTCTACCTGCCAATAAAAATTATTACGAATGATGGCAAAAAAATTACAGGACTTCGCATCAATGAAGATACTTACACTATCCAGTTAAAAGATGCTGCCAATAATTATTATTCATTTAATAAAGACGAAGTACAGTCTGTGGAAAAACAATACGGGCAATCCTTAATGCCATCGTTCAAAGACAAACTAAGCGATAAAGAAATTGAAAACCTTGTTGCCTTTCTTTATAAATCAGGAAATCAATGAAAACAATTGTATCAATCATTATAAGTTTATTCTTCTCCTTTCAACTTTCTGCACAGGTTAGTTATCAACGAATAGCTAATGCAGAAAATGAGCCGGGCAACTGGTTTACATATTCAGGCAACTATGCTGCTACAAGGTTTTCACCATTGCAACAGATAACTACAAGCAATGTCCAAAAACTTGCACCGGTATGGATCTATCAATTACGAAATCCACAGGGACCATTTGAAACAACACCAATTGTTGTTGATAAGGTGATGTATATTTCTGAACCGCCAAGCACTGTTACTGCTCTTGATGTTGCCACAGGAAGAAAGATATGGACATATACTCCGGACATGCCTAAAGACGTAAAGTTTCTTGGCTTTGGTCCTGTTAACAGGGGTGTTGCAATACTTGATAACAATGTTTACGTCGGAACATTAGATGCACATCTTATTTGTCTCGATGCAAAATCAGGTGCACTAAAATGGAATGTAGTTGTTGGCGATAATAAACTTGGTTATGCTATAACCTGCGCACCTGTTGCGATTGATGGTAAGATCATCATTGGCATTAGTGGTGGTGAAGCAGGCATTCGTGGTTTCTTAGATGCATACAATGCAAAGACAGGTAAAAGAGAATGGCGTTTATATACTATTCCCGGCACTGGAGAAACAGGTAATGATACATGGCAGGGCGATAGCTGGAAAACAGGTGGTGCTCCTACATGGGTACCCGGTTCTTACGACAAAGAACTGAACCTGCTTTATTGGGGCATTGGTAATCCCGGTCCCGACTGGAATGGTGATAAGAGAAATGGTGATAATCTATACACTTGTTCTGTACTTGCCATTAATCCCACAACAGGAAAGTTGGTTTGGCATTTTCAATTCACGCCACATGATACACATGATTGGGATGCAAATCAAATTCCTGTATTAATAGATGTAAAAATAAATGGCGTGGTTCGCAAAGCCTTAGCCACAGCCAATCGCAACGGCTTCTATTATTTGCTCGACCGCAAGACCGGAGAATTCTTAGCAGGCAAAGCTTATGCAAAACAAACATGGGCAAAGGGTCTTGATGCAAAAGGAAAACCGATTATCATTCCCGGCAAAGAGCCTACTGAAAAAGGAAATCTTGTTTATCCAAGTTTGCAGGGCGCCACCAATTGGTTCAGCCCTTCGTATAGTAAAACTTCGGGAATGTTTTATGTTTCTGTAAGAGAGATGGGCTCTTTATATTTTAAGCAGGAAGCAGAATATAAACCCGGTCAGTATTTCATGGGCGGTGGAGAACAACTCTTACCCGGCGATAATGCATATGGCGCTGTAAAGGCTTTGGATCCTGCAACAGGCGCTATTAAATGGGAGTTCAGGTTACAATCACCACCATGGTCTGGATTATTATCTACTGCCGGTGGTTTGGTTTTTGGCGGAAGTGTGGAAGGCAATTTTTATGCTTTGGATGCCGTAACAGGAAAATCAAAATGGCAGTTCCAAACCGGCGGTCAGATAGTTTCAAATCCTATGTCGTTTAGTGTAAATGGTCAGCAGCGCATTGCTATTGCAGCAGGCAGCAGTCTTATGGTTTTTGGTTTAATGCAGTAAAATTTCTTTTACAATTATATCAATGATTTTTTTGAGCCAGACTGTAGTAATACTATTAAGCTTTACTTGCGTCGCACTCTTATACGTTTGGATCAATATTGAACAAGGCGTACAAGTGAGTGACACAACGAAGATGCCCAAAGAACTGCAGATCGTTTAATTATAAATATGAAATGGATAATTAGAATAGCATTGATTTTATTACCCGTATTTGTGAATGCTCAGCATTTGCCTGATAGCTTACGCAGCGCTTATTTAACTGCAACCAGCGACTCTGCGCAGTATAACACAGGCAAATACCTGTATGATTATTACGAAGAATCAAACAAGGATTCTGCCCTCTATTATGCACAGCAATGTTTAACACTTGCCCGCAGGAACGACGAAATACTGGCCGAGGCGTATTACATGGATAACACCGCTTATCAACTAATAGGGTTGGGCAAATACGCAGAGGCACTTCAATATGTGCTTGACGTTTTTAAAATTGTTGAAGACCCCAAAAAAGAAAGGCAGGCAAGCTGGATATTGTTTTCGCGGCCTTTTAACGGAAGTAACAGGCTCTTATTACTTGCATACACACACCACATGTTTGCCATATTAATGCGTGAAACCCAAAATACCGGGCAGGAGATATTTCATTACCAGGAGGCAAGAAGGATAGCAATAGAGATTGGTTATCCGGTAAGGCAAATGCTTGCTTCTATGAACCTCGGACGAAGCTATACTACAGTTAACAAACTAGATTCCGCATTAATATATGAAACGGAAGCCGAACAAATGACATTAAAATCGGAGTATAAAAAATACCTCGGGCAGGTTTACTACAGCCTTGGAAATATTTATTTTGAAAAAAATAATTTAGCACTAGCCCTGGAATATTATCATAAGGGCATAGCAATATCTAAAGAAGAAAATAACATGAGCGGGTTGACCAACAACTATTTTTTTATTGCGAAATATTTTTTGGCAAACGGGGAAAAAGACTCAGCGCTTTTTTATTCCATGCAAAGCCTGCAAACCATTAAACAATTAGGTACCGTAAGATGGTACAAGGTGAATTTAGGAACTGCTTACGAAAATGTTTACCTGGCTTATAAAATGAGAAACCAGGCAGACAGTTTATTAAAATACCAGGAGCTTACTTTATTAACCAAAGACAGCCTGTATAAGGAACGTATCAAAAACCTTACAGCCTTCCAGGCGGTTACTTTAAATGAGCAGCTTCGCTTACAGGAGGTAGAAAAAGAGAAGATTGCGTATCAAAACAACATCAGGATATATTTTTTGGTTGCCGGTATAGCTGTTCTATTGTTGCTTGCTTTTATTTTTTACAGGAATAACCGGCAAAAACAAAAGGCAAATACGGTTTTGGAGAATACATTGGCTGATCTGAGATCAACCCAATCTCAACTTATACACTCAGAAAAAATGGCCTCACTTGGCGAGCTTACAGCCGGCATTGCACATGAGATACAAAACCCGTTAAACTTCGTGAATAATTTTAGTGAAGTAAGCAATGAATTAGTTGATGAAATGAATGAAGAATTAGATAAAGGTGATATTGAAGAAGCAAAA
Organism: Panacibacter ginsenosidivorans; assembly: GCF_007971225.1. Taxonomy (NCBI): domain Bacteria; kingdom Pseudomonadati; phylum Bacteroidota; class Chitinophagia; order Chitinophagales; family Chitinophagaceae; genus Panacibacter; species Panacibacter ginsenosidivorans. Next base: position 1,104,815 of record NZ_CP042435.1, read on the forward strand.
TTTATAGCTGGTGATATCAAACAGAACCTTGAAAAGATAAATCATCATGGCAAGCGAGCAGATGCGATTGTAAAAGGCATGTTGCAACATTCACGTCAAACATCAGGCGTAAAAGAACTTACCGATATCAATGCCTTGTGTGATGAATATTTACGATTGGCTTATCACGGCTTGCGTGCAAAAGAAAAAGATTTCAATGCAACATTGAAAACTGATTTTGATGAAAGTATTGGCGCTATAAATATTATTCCGCAGGATATTGGAAGAGTGCTGCTGAATTTATACAACAATGCTTTTTATGCAGTAAATGAAAAGAAAAAACAACAACCAGAAAATTACGAACCAACAGTTTCAGTCAATACTAAAAAGATCAATAACAAAATTGAAATAAGTGTTATTGATAATGGAAGTGGTATTGCACAAAAAATAGCTGATAAGATCTTTCAGCCATTCTTTACAACAAAACCAACAGGACAAGGAACAGGATTAGGATTGAGTTTGAGTTATGATATCGTCAAAGCACATGGCGGTGAAATAAAAGTAACAACGAAAGAAGCTGAGGAAACGGAATTTATTATTGTGTTGCCAGCTTAATAATAACTATTAAATTTTTCTTGCGTCGCACACTTGTACTTTCTCATCGCTGTTGAGCAAAGAACAAGGCGTACAAGTGAGTGACACAACAGGTGATGCCATAAAAACTTTTGCTGGTATCTGAATAAATCAAACAGCTTATTAATTTCATTACCAAATTTGGTAATTGATTTTACCTTTCAAATACAGTTCTTTTGCTCTTGTAAAAAAGCAGAACAACTAACTATATGAATGTTCTGCCGATGATCTAAAGTTTTGAAAACATGAAATCTTGTTACCATGAAAAATATTTTCACTTTTGCTTTTATCATGTTTGCCGGTTTTGTGCATGCACAAAATACGGCTGTTGACTCCCTCATTAAAGTTTTAGAAAAACAAAAAGAGGATACCGATAAAGTAAACACGCTGAATGAACTTAGTAACCGGCTTACTTTTGGCGACAGCAGTGATTATGTAAAAGCCCAGGCATACCTGCAGCAATCATTTGCGCTTGCAGAAAATCTACATTTCAAAAACGGAATTGCACAGGCAACCAAGCTTAGTGGCATGATGCTTTATTATTGGAAAGCTGACTATGCCGGCGCCGCAGAAAAACTTTTAACTGCCATAAAAATTTTTGAGGAAACAGGTTATAAAGAAAAACTTGCAGATTGTTATGCTTTTCTTGGAGACACTTATAGCTTCTATAACATTCCCGAAAGTTTAAAAAGCCTCTATAAGGCTTTAAATATTTATGAAACATTGGGACTGAAAAAAAAGGCTGCACAGATATTGAGCGCTATAGCGATGACCTATGCTGATAGAGAAAATTTTACTGAAGCGATTAAATATTGTAACCGGGAAATTGAAGTGTATAAAGAAATAGATTCTAAAAGCGGTTTGGCTTTGTCATATACAGATTTGGGCGACATTTATTTTAATCAGGCAAATTATGATGAAGCACTGAAGATGCACCAGCAGGCATTGGCGATGATTAGAGAAACCGGCGATAGCGCTACCAATGTAAATATATTTATGGCATATTTAGGTATCGGTAATGCTTATGAACAGCTTGGAGAAGTTTCGCTCGCAGCAGGAAATAAAAAAACTGCGGATGAACAATTCGCTGAAGCTTTAAAAAATTATTTCGTCATACAAAAAGTGTTTACCAATATTAAACAACCAACCAATCAATGGTGGATTGCACACACCTCAATACCCGTGGCAGAAATTTATACACAGAGCAAACAATACCAGTTAGCCCGCAAATACCTGCAAACAGGATTGCAATTGTCACTTGGTTTCAAAGAATATCCTATGCTGAGGGATGCTTATAAAAATCTTGCAGGCATAGACAGCGCTGAAGGAAATTTTCAAAAAGCATTCGAAGATTATAAACTCTATATTGCTTATCGCGATAGTGTAAACAATGATGCCACCGATAAAAAATTTCAGTATGAAAAAATGCAGTATGAGTTTGATAAAAAGCAGGATTCTGTGAAAGCAGTGATCGAAAAAAGAGAAGCGATGACTGCCGCAGAACTAAAAAATCAAAAACTTATCCGCAACGTTTCTATTGCAGGCGCTACTGCTTTTGTTGGATTAAGCAGCTTTAGTTTTTACCGTTATCGCCGCCGGAAAAAACTGCAAAGCGAAAAAGAAATGCTTAATGAAAGACTGCGCATAAGCCGTGAACTGCATGATGACATTGGAAGCACATTGGGCAGCATTTCTATTTACAGCGAAGTGGCAAAGAATCGTTCAGAAAAAAATGAAAATGCAAATGAAGCGATTGTAAAAATTGGCAATGCAAGCCGTGAGCTGATTGAAAAAATGAGTGATATAGTATGGAGTATCAATCCAAACAATGAGGGCTTTGGACAATTGCAAAACCGGGTAGATGCTTTTGCTGCCATGCTTCTTACACCGGGAAATATTCACTACAATATTATTACAGACGAAGATGTAAAGCACATACAATTCTCTGCAGAAGAAATAAAAAACATCTATCTCATTTTTAAAGAAACGCTGCACAATATTGTAAAACATGCAGCATGTAAAAAGGTAATGATCCGTTTCTCAAAACACAAAGATGTTTTTGATATGGTGATCGCAGATGATGGGAAAGGATTTAAAAGTACTACACAAAACGATGGCACATTAGGCGGCAATGGATTAAAGAATATGCAGAAACGGGCAGAACAAATGAATGCAGTACTAAAAATAGTATCATCTCCGGAAGATGGAACAAAAATTCAACTAAGCCTGGAAATATAATTGTACGCACACTAATAGCCAATAACTTTTTTATGAATAGTATTAAAGTAGTAATATTTGATGACAATGCTTCATTTCGTGATTCGGTTGCCATGCTTTTACAGGACGCAAAGGAGTTTACATTGATAGATTCCTATGCCCATTGTCTTGATGTGTTAGACAATATAAAAGAAACACATCCTCACGTGGTTTTGATGGATATTGATATGCCTGGTATGAATGGCATTGAAGGTGTCCGCCTCATACACAATAATTTCCCCTCTGTTCAAATTTTAATGCTTACTGTTTTTGATGATAGTGAAAAAGTGTTTGCTGCTTTACAAGCAGGCGCAAGTGGTTACATTTTAAAAAATGCGCAGCCAAAAAATTTATTGAATGCTATTTCAGAAGTGTACAGCGGCGGTGCGCCTATGACACCGGCTATTGCTAAAAAAGTACTAAACCGTTTTCAACAGTTGCAGCATAATGAAACAAAAGAAGATTATAATCTCACTGCCCGTGAAAGTGAAGTGCTTTCATTACTGGTTGAAGGACTTTCTTATAAAATGATTGCATCCAAACTCGACATTACATATGATACGGTGCGTGCACACATGAAAAAAATTTACGAAAAACTGCATGTAACATCCATGACAGAAGCCGTAGCAAAAGCCATCAACAAAAAACTCTTCTCCGTTTTATAATTCTTTTTATCCGGTCTCATTTCATTTACTACCAAAATTGGTAATTGACTTCATTTGATAGGCAGTGTTTCTTTGTATCTGCAGGAAAAAAATGCCCATCATCATCTAAAAATTTTTACCCTGAAAACGATGTGCATTTTTTATGAACCCAACGCCGTTGCTACTATGAATCGCCTGTTGCGTCGCACTCTTCAGGGTTAGGTTTGCGACTCAGCCTGGTGTAGGTCACTTAACTAAATAAGAATTCATACTAATCTTCGTTAAAACCGATTTATGAAAAAGAGTCTCTCGTTTATCGCATGCTGCATTATACCTGCAGCTATGTATGCCCAAACAGACTGGCATATTGCCGGAAATGCAGGCACTAAGAGTGGTACAAATTTTATTGGCACCACAGATAAAACTGCATTTAATATTCGCACCAATAACGCTGTGCGTTTAAGCATAACTTCTTCAGGCAATGTGGGCATCGGCACTAAAACACCAGCTTCTAAACTTGACGTTGCAGGAACCATAACAGGATTGGACAGCTATTTTGGATACAGATTCCCGGTAAGTGCGGGAACAAGCGGCGCCAGTTACAGCAGTGTGGGTTATGGGCTTACATTTACTGACACCACTGCAAATTATCGTTATCGTTTAAATGATTTCTCATCGATGATCAGTTTCAGATCAGGAGGATTTGATTTTAATACGGCTCCTTTTGGTACGGCGGGGGCTCCTATTCCTTATACTATTGCAATGGCAATACTTCAAAACGGCAATGTGGGTATCGGAACACTTCAGCCCGCTGACAAATTACATGTGGCTGCTTCAACTACGCACGATACTCCGGTTGCACTGATTGAAAATACGGGACTGACCAACCTCTCTGATGGCGTGTTTATTAAGGCAGGCTCCAGTACCGCCGCCGGTAATTATTTTGTCGCCTTTAAAAAACCTGACGGAGCCCAAATCGGACAAATAGTGCATAGCCCTTTTAACGGAGTGCTTTATTCAACCTCATCGGACAAACGCCTAAAAGATATTATCGGGGCATCACAAAAAGGGTTAGCAGATTTAATGAAAATAATAATCTATGATTACACATTTAAATCGGATCCGCAGAAAGAAGTACAAACCGGTTTTATGGCGCAGGAGCTTTATGATATTTTTCCGCAGGCAGTAAGCAAACCAAGAGACAATAATGAACCGGCAGAGAAAAATCCGTGGATGGTTGATTATGGACGTCTGACGCCATTAATTATTAAAGCTGTGCAAGAGTTGTCAGGTCAAAATGAAAAATTAAAAAGGCAAAATAATGATTTAGAAAAAAAATATGAGGCACAGCAAAAGGAAATTGATGAATTAAAAGCCATGCTGATTTCACAGAACAGACAAAACATAATTGATCCCAAACAAACCGCATCCAATTAGTAAAACAAATTCCTTAAAATTATTTCGTCACCATTAAAAAATTTACTTTATGAAAAAGTTTTACTCTCTCACCGCCTTTTTATTTATTCAGGCAAATATTTTATATGCACAAACGGATTGGCATATCAAAGGCAATACAGGCACTAACAGCAGTGCAAACTTTATAGGCACAAAAGATACTGCGGCATTAAATTTACGCACCAGTAATGCAGTGCGTATGACCTTAACTTCTTCGGGTAATGTAGGCATAGGAACAACAAACCCCAAATCCAAGCTGGATGTGGCGGGAGCCATAACTGGATTCGACAGCTATTTTGGAAGCAGATTTCCGGTAAGTGCGGGAACAAGCGGAGCCAGTTATAGCAGCGTGGGTTATGGGCTTACGTTTACCGACACAACCGCAAATTACCGTTATCGTATAAATGCTGATTACTCATCCATGCTAAGTTTTAGAAGTGGCGGATTCGATTTTAATACCGCACCCATTGGTACTGCAGGCAATGTAATACCCTATACTACTGCAATGACAATACTTCAAAACGGCAATGTGGGCATTGGTACAAGTTCACCTGCTAATAAATTCTCTGTAACGGCTGCGCCTGCTGCGTTAACTTCAGTTGCTTTTATACAAAATACTGGTGGAACAAATGGATCTGATGGCTTGTATATTAAGACAGGTACCAATGGATTGGCTGGAGCCTATTTTATTGCTTTTTTTAGACCTGATGGACTTCAAATCGGGGCAATAACACAAAATACTGCGACCGCAGTTGGCTATACCACAATTTCCGACAAGCGTTTAAAAAATATTATCGGAGGAACGCAAAAGGGTTTATCAGATTTAATGAAAATAAATATTTACGATTATACCTTTAAATCAGATGCGAGTAAAAAAGTGCAAACAGGTTTTATGGCACAGGAACTTTATGATATATTTCCGCAGGCAGTAAGTAAACCAAGAGAAACAAATGAACCCGCAGAGAAAAACCCATGGATGGTTGATTATGGAAGAGTAACGCCATTAATTATAAAAGCTGTGCAGGAACTTTATGAAAATCAAAAATCAGAAGTAAGAAATCAAAATGATGAGATTGAAGAATTGAAAAAACAAAATGCGGATTTGCAAAAACAAATTGATGCGTTAAAAGCAATGATCGTTTCAAATCAGTCAACTATTATTAGTCAACTATCGTCTGCGTCAGTGCAACAAAATATTCCAAATCCTTTTAATCATACAACAACTATTAGTTACACATTGCCGCAAACATATTCATCAGCAAAAATTATTGTAACAGACAAAAGTGGTAAATCACTGAAAGAAGTAAATGTTTACGGAAAAGGCAATGGCAGTTTGAAACTGGATGCCTCAACACTTGCATCCGGCGCATATCAATATTCTTTTTATGTAGAGGGAAAGCTGGTTGATACAAAACAGATGCTGTTAACTAAATAATCAATGAATAACAAAAACAATCAGCAATAAAAGCCAATAGCTGATTGCTATCAGTTAACTGCCAATAAAGCTCCGCACATGCAGAGCTTTTATTTGTAGTGCAAGGTCGTAATGCAACAAGCGACCATTAGAAATCTTTCAACAGGCTAATAAAAACAATTTTTATATCTCGCAACTTTTATATCTTTAAAAGCGATCAGCAAAAAAAGTTTTCACAAATTGATCTGTTCATTTTCAATTTTTTTCTATGCCCTCTTATTCTTTAAACATTAATGGTAAAACGCTTACAGCCGATGCAGATGCAGATATGCCGCTGCTATGGGTACTTCGTGATGTGCTTGACTTAACCGGAACAAAGTACGGTTGCGGTGTGGCAAGTTGCGGTGCATGTACTGTACTAAAAGATGGTAAAGCTATACGCAGTTGCCAGGAACAAGTACAAAATGTTGGCAATGCAAAAATTACAACCATTGAAGGACTGAGTGAGGATGGCGCTTCGCATCCTATCCAAAAAGCATGGGAAAAAATTGGCGTACCGCAATGTGGTTATTGCCAGGCCGGACAAATGATGAATGTGGCTGGTTTGTTGAACCAATATCCAAAGCCAACAGATGAACAAATCGGCAGCATGATGGCCGGAAACCTTTGCAGATGTGGCACATATCACAGGATAAAACAGGCTATCAAAGAAGTGATAGATAATTCATGACACAACTTTATACAATCATCGCTGAATAAAAAACAAAACGCACAAGAGTGCGACGCAACGATGCTTATTAGCGTTACTTCAGCCCGTTACAAAAAATATTTATAACAGTTTTTGACGACATACATTTTATATGAAAACAAATATCAATCGCCGCAATTTTATAAAGATTGGTTCTGCTGCAGGCGGAGGTTTAATGCTTGCATTTTTATTGCCAGAAGCGGGTTGTAACAGCAACAGTAATTCTGCAGCTGCCGCAGCATGTGATCCATTACAACCATCAGCTTATCTGAAAATAGAATCAACGGGTGACATTACCATTTGCTTTGCAAGACAAGAAATGGGACAAGGTGTAAATACATCTTTGCCAATGATCGTTGCGGAAGAACTTGATGCGGACTGGAATAAAGTGAAAACTGAAATAATGAGTTTTGATGCAAAAATTGAACGTGCAGATAAACCTGCATTTGGTGGATATTTTACAACCGGCGGCAGTCAGAGTGTAATTACTGACTGGAATGAAATGCGCCGTGTTGGCGCAGCGGCAAAAGCAATGCTGGTAAAGGCAGCAGCCGATAAATGGAAAATCCCTGAAAGCCAGTGCAGCACAGCAAATGGCGCAGTAACAAACAAAAATAATAATGCCTCTTTGAGTTATGGAGAACTGGTTTGTGACGCCATAAAATTGCCGGTACCAAAAGATGTAAAACTAAAAGACCCCAAAGATTTTACATTAGTCGGCAAAGCATTACCAAAGAAAAATTTAAAAACAATTCTTACCGGCAATGCTAAGTATGGCATTGATGTAAAAGTGCCGGGCATGGTGTATGCAGTAGTGGAACGTTGCCCTGTACTTGGAGGTAGAGTAAAATCGGTTGATGATAGTGCATGTAAACAGGTTAACGGTTTTGTTAAAACTATTCAGTTTGAAGGAACGTCTGCACCAATGAATTTACATGCGGGTGTTGCTGTAATTGCATCCAATGTATGGAGCGCAATGAAAGCAAGAAATGTTTTGAAAGTTGTTTGGGATGAAGGCAATAAAAATCATGAATCAACAGATGAACTGTTTGCAAAATTTGAAAGCAGGAGTAAACAAAAACCTGCTAATGAAATTTATACAAAAGGAGATGCAGCAAAAGCAAATAACCCCGTTGGCAATATGCTTGAATCAGCATACGCTGCGCCATTTCTCGCACACGGTACAATGGAACCGGTGAATATGGTTGCTTCAGTAAAAAAAGATTCGTGTGAAGTGTGGGGCGGCAGTCAGTGGCCGGAATTTCCAGTGCCGGAGATTGCAAAAGAACTGGGCATAGATGCTAAGAATATAAAAATAAATCTAGCTTACATAGGCGGTGGTTTTGGAAGAAGATTGTTTTACGATTACATACTTGAAGCTGTTAAGATTGCAAAGCAGCATGAAGCACCTGTCAAAGTGATCTGGGACAGGGTTGATGACATTCGTAACGATGCTTATCGGCCGGCAAACTATCACCGCATGAAAGCATCCTGGAGCAATGATGGCAAAATGCTTACATGGCAACATCATGTATTGAGCACTTCAGTTAATGTAATGCTCGAAGGCCCTGAAACAAAAAACCCTGCTGAAATTCTTGGTGGTGCATCATCTGATTTTTGGTACGATGTACCGAATGTGCATACAGCTTATTCGCATGTTGATTTTAATTTAAATCGCGGATGGGTGCGTGCAGTGGAAATATGCATGAATGTTTTTCCTATCGAGTCTTTTATTGATGAAGTAGCTTTGAAGATGAAAAAAGATCCGTTACAATTCAGGCTGGACCTGCTTTCTACAATGCCAAAGAGGACAGACCAGGGTCTTAACCAGGATCCGAAACGTGTTGCTGCTGTATTAGAACTTGCTGCTGAAAAAATTGGTTACAGTAGTCCCAGGCAAGCCAATCATTATATTGGTCTTGCAACACATGCTTTTGCTTTTTGCCCGTCATACGCGGCGCATGCAATAGAAATTGAAATGGTTGGACCAAAAAAATTCAGGATCATAAAAGTAATTGCAGCTGTTGATTGCGGCATCGTAGTAAATCCTGATGGTATGAAAAACCAGATAGAAGGTGGTCTTGCATTTGCGTTATCGCAGGCTTTGAAAGGTGAGATAACTGTAAAGAATAGTCGTGTGGAGCAGGATAGTTTTTTCAATTATAATCCTTTACGTTTCAACGAAATGCCTGATATAGAAGTGCACTATATTCAAAGCAATGAAACACCCGGTGGTATTGGTGAAGTAGGTTTGCCTACCGTTGCACCCGCTCTTTGCAATGCATTGGCAGCAGCGGGTTCCAGGCCATACAGGTTGCCCATAAAGAAAGATGGCTTTGAGTGGGTGTAATTTTTTTGAACCGGGCTTTTTGAATTTCTATTCAGCTTTTCTTGCGTCGCACTCTTGTACTTTCTGTTCATCAATGAACAGAAAGTACAAGTGAGTGACACAACCAAAGTATCATAACATTTTTGATGTTGGTAACACAAATATTTTCATTTTCTGCAATATCATTTTTCAGGACATAAAAAGATAGCTTCAATTAAGAAGTATTTAATTCATTCTTTGCGGTTTTTGTATTTTTTTTGCGTAAAACCCAAACAATGAAAAAAACCTGTAACCCTTTTAGCAGGCTTCCGATCCTTATAGTAATTCTCCTGCTGTTTACACTGGTTCAAAGCTGTAAAAAAGATGATACCGATACTCCTGCAAACAAAGTACCTGTTGCAGATGCAGGCACAGCTGCAGAAATACCAGTTGGTGAAGAAACTTTTACACTATCCGGTACCGGAACAGATGCAGATGGAACGATAACTGCTTATTTATGGAGCCAGGTTTCCGGGCCAAATCATGCAATTATAACGAACCCTGGTTCAACATCAACAGATGTAAAATATTTTGAGCCTGGTACATACCTGTTCCAGTTAATGGTTACTGATGATGATGGCGCTACTGGCGTAGATACAGTGTCAATCATTGTGCTGGCACCTGTTTGTACAGAAACCGGCAGATGGATTGGCACCTACGCAACAGAAAATGAAACACCTGTAATTGTTACAGATGATACTTTTATAAAAGATGGCATAGCGCAGTTAACAAACAGCCCATGGAGCTATTTTTTCTGCTCTATGCAATTAGAAATTCCTTCGTGCAGGGTTATTGATGCAGATTCTGTAAGGCTTGAAGTAAGTTTAAAAAATCCTTCAACTGGTGTACATGCCATTACAGACTATGATGCAGGACTGTGGCTTCAGGGTAGCGCTGATACTGCTGTAGCACAATATATTGGTTACAGGCCTGAGTTTACAAAGTTCGGACTTATGGGTGCTGGCTTTTACACTACCTCTGACCTGTTATATGTTTTTGAAAATTGGACAACCGTTACACTTGAAGCAAATAACGGTGTACTTACTACTAAAAGAGATGGCGTAATAACACAGACAACTTCTTACAGTGGCCATACCATAGGACAACTGAAACACATAAATATTTCGTTCAAAGGATCAGGAAGTATAGACTGGGTAAAACTATATAGCAGTAACTCTAATAAATTATTAATGCAGGAAGATTTTAATACCAATGGAGCATCTAACGTTCACTGGTATTAAGCTTATAAACAAAAATAAAAATGCCTGTTACTTTTATAACAGGCATTTTTATTTTATGCAGGAATAATAAATTAATTAATATTAGTCGCCCTCTTTCTTCATGCCTTTAAATAGTGCAAACAAAGCCATTGCATGACCATGACCTAATTCAAAATCATCTTTTAGCCATTGTACAATTTCCCCGGCTTTAACGCTTTCGACAAGTTTTCCCTTTTTTAGAAATCCTTTTTTCTCCGCCAGCTTTTTGAAATCGGCAGGAGTTTTTCCTGTTTTTTTCTGTATGTTATCGAGATAAGCCTGGAATGACATAAGATTAATTTTATTGATTTAAAAATAGCAGTAAGATAGTATATGTAATAATAATTTATATGCAAAAAAGCATTTTTTAAGATCGGGTATTATTAGAATTAAATGATAAAACAAAAATGCAGGATAAAGAACAGAACGTACAAGTGAGTGACACAACTAAAGTATAATAGTAGTACGAATGCCTGCAACATAAATATTCACGCAAGATCATCTAATAAGTACAACAGAGCCTTTAGTTGCTTTTCTTACGCCTGATATAATGCTATACTGCATAAAATAAACATACGCATCAGGTGATAATTTATTTCCCTTATAAGTACCATCCCAGCCTTTGTTCACATCTTTTGTTTCAAATATTTTTTGCCCCCATTTATTGAAGATCATAAACTCAAACGCAGATACATTGCAATTAAACCTTGGCCTGAACAGATCATTCATTCCATCTCCGTTTGGCGTAAAAGCTGTTGGCATATGCGCTTCACAACCGGAACAATTTGTTTTTCTAACATTGGCATTAAAAGTTTTTTGACAACCTGTTGCATCACTGGCAACAATAGTATAACTGCCTTCTTTTGTAATATTAACAACAGAACTTATTAAGCCATTAATGTTATACGTTATGCCATCAAATGCAGGTGAAAGTATTATTGAATTATTTTCAGTGCAGAATATAGTATCAGCGGGTATTTTTATTTCGCTTAGTTTACTTGCGGTTATAAGGAAAGGTTCAGAAATAATACACTTATAACTGGTATTGATGGTGACATTATAATAACTCTTCCCCGTATCAATTATAACATTATAAATACTATCTGTTGCGCCTTTTATAGCAATGCTATCTTTATACCATTGGTAAGAAGCGTTTTCATAAACAGGCGCTATAAGTATGGGATGATCGGTGCACGAGCTGCCTGCTTTTACATGAATATATTCAAACGGAAAATCCTTTGTGGGCAACAAATGCAGGTCATCAAGATAATACTGGTGGTAATCCAAAAATGTAGTGCTGTCTGTAAGATCAATAATGGGTTTAAGTACAGAGCAATCAGAACCTATCTCTATTACATTTATTGCAGAAGGAATTGTAAGATTAACTTTCCCCTGCACCCATTGTCCGTTACTGTACATTGTTGTATTACCCAGTAAGATCCATCCGGGATAATTAGACGGGCAACCATTACCTGAAACAAACGGCTTACCAAAAGGAACAGCATTGCAATCTGCATTCCCAAAAACAGCTACGGTAAAAGGATATATAACACCGGTATAATTATCCCACGAACGAAATCTTCCTGCATAAAAACTTAACGTATAACTTTCGCCAACTGTAAGTGGCGCTTCCAAACATTGGCCTACATATCCCTTAACCATTTCATTTTCCGGCTTTGCGGGATTAATATAGGCCCCTTTGTAAATGGAAATAAATCCATTCCCATCGGGTAAGGGCCTTGCCGGTGGCATATACAGCATGATCTGCTGAGAATCATACTGACATTGAAAATTATGAAAGAAGTAGGCTTCATTGATATTGGTGTAAGAACCAAATCTCCAATAATCTGCAATATTATTATCCGTGGTGTATAAATAATTTACCGGGCAATGATCATATAATTCAAAAGAAGCATTCTGCAATAAATTACCTGTTACAGTAAAGTGGCATTGACAATCCGGATCCTGCAGGTCTGTAAGTTTATCACCGTCATCATCTATACCATTGTTACAAATTTCCTGGGCATTACTATTATAAGATAACAGCAAACACACAATCAGGGCACATAAGTATATAAGTTTGTACGGTCTTAACATAAGCGAGAAAAATCACACTACCGTTATAGTGTCTTGTCATTAATAAGCGTTCTGTAAAACTATCTTTTATTTAAATACCAACTGCAGATCATCATGGCATCGTCCCTTGGGTTCGCAAATCGACGAAGGAGATTCGCAAACGCAAAAATAAAATAACAAATAAGTGAGCAATCACTTTATCAATATATCTTTTGGCGTCAGTTTATAAACGTTTGAAATAAAATTTCGTTCAATTTCTTATCTCAACATTCCTGTTTCATACCTGAAGTTTATTGCAGTTATGGCTTATTAAATTACTGAAAGTACAAGAGTGCGACGCAACGATGCTGAATTATTGATCAAAAGGCAGGCTCAATAAAAAAAGACTGCAGTTTATACAGTCTTTGATATTATAAGATATGTGATTTACTATGTTATTTTCGTTTTGCTTTATCCCATGCAACTTTTTGTTCGGAGAACATGTAACGCCAAATGCCCGCCAATACTGCATAATTCATCATGCAGAAGTAATAGGGAACAAACAAAGCTTTTACACGAATATTTTTTTGCTCAAATATCCAGCCGGTAAAAGCGACCAAATAAAAAGCAAATTGACCGGCTAGCATTAGTTCATAAAAAATTGCTTTTGTTTCAAAGACAATAAAAAAATTTAGTACAAATGCGAGTACAAGTAAGAACGGGGTTATCGTCCACCTTAAGACACGGTGACTGATATATTGAAAAGACAAAATGAAATTACGAAAAGGATTGAGCAGACTCTTCAATCTTAAAACAGATTGTATGCCACCTGCCGCTATTCTTATTTTTCTTTTCAACTCTTCTGCAATATTTGCAGAGGATGTTTCCAAAGCATACGCATTGGGCTCATAAACGATGCGGTAACCTTTTTCTGCAATTCGTAAAGAGATCATAAAATCATCAAGCACAGTATCCGGCGGAACAGGAATATACAGATCGGTTCTTATGCTGAAGAGCTCACCTGCTGCACCTACAACAGAATACAATTCTGCATCCCACTTCTTTAATACAGATTCATACTTCCAGTAAAAACCTTCGCCTGCAGTAGCATCGGCCATAGCATCTATATTCACACGCTTCTCCCCTGCTACTGCACCAACTGTTGCATCCTGGTAATGACGTGCAATATTGATCAATGCATCTTCATTTAAAAAAGTATTGGCGTCTGTAAAAATGCAAATGCCTGTTTTAACCTGTTGCATGGCACGGTGCATTGCATGTATCTTTCCTTTGCGTTCCGGAGAATGCATTAACTGGACAGATGGATATTTTTTAACTATCTCAGGAGAATGATCAGAAGAACCATCCGTAACAAAAAGAATAGAAAGTTTTTGTTCAGGATATTTTAGAGAGAGTGTGTTGGTTATTTTATCATCAAGAATATCGGCTTCATTATAAGCAGCGATGATCAGGGTGCAATCCGGCAACAGCTGCAGGTCATATAAATCATTTCTTTTCCCTTTGACCATTCTTCGTGTTGCCACAAGAAGAAACAGTACAATTCCATAACCAATAAAGGTGTAAAAAACGATAAGAAGAGAAACCCAGAAAAAAATGATCATACAATAAGTTTAAATAGACTCTGCATGTACATTACAAGTAAAATTGATCTGCAGTAAATATTTTGAATTGAACCCATTTCCGGTAATAAAAAGCGTAGCTGTTTAGAACAGGATATTGGTACTGGCTGTAGAACGTTTTTTTATAAAAAAGATTTCACATTCCTTGTAAAAAATGATCCCACAAACAGAAGATTTCTGCATTATTATGATTTACTTAATTATTTTCTATTAAAAAGAATAGCATTTAAAAATGTAAAGAGGTAATAATAGAACTGCTCTTACGTTATATTACATCAGCGACATGTGATTAATGTTTAAAGTGCCAATAATCCAATGATCAATCTTACTTTACCTGCATGGGTTAAGGAAATTCTGGAAAAACCGCTTCGACTTTCTGACAATTCCCCTGCTTTTATTACTGAACTAAAAGAAAAGCTGAAACGCTTTAATACCGACAAACCAATCGTAAGTGTTGTTATTCCTGCATGGAATGAGGAAGAAGGTATTTTGCATACACTTATTTCCCTTGCCAATACCAGCACACAATTACCGGTTGAACTATTAGTTGTAGACAACAACTCCACGGATGGCACGGCAGCATTACTTAGAGAACTGGGCATAAAAACCTTATTAGAAACAAAACAAGGTGTTGGTCATGCAAGAACAGCGGGCTTACACCATGCAAAAGGAAAATATATCCTTACCGGTGATAGTGATACACTTTATCCGCCGGGATGGATCACCAGTATGATCAACGGCATGTTAAGCGAAGAAAAAGCATACTGTGTTCATGGCAGCTATTCATTTCTTCCCGGCGTAAATACACCGCGCTGGCAATATGGTCTTTACGAAATGCTTAGCAGTTATATTATAAAAAAGAAAGAACGCACACAACCATTTCTAAATGTGCTTGGATATAACAGTGGTTTTGTTCGCCAGAAAGGAATTGAGGTGGATGGCTACAATATTGCCATTCAAAGAATATTTCGTGGCACACCTGGCGGAGACCCCGGAGGTCATGCTGCTGAAGATGGTACAATGGCATTACGATTGCAGGAGGCCGGTGGTAAAATTATTGCAGTAAACGCTTACGATGCCAGGGTGTGGACAAGCGACAGGCGCATTGAAATAGATGGCGGCTTAAAAAAAGCTTTGATGATCCGTATAAAAAAACATCTCTTTAAAAAGTAGTAACATATATTTTTATAATCATTTGGCTATTGGGTAACCAATTTCCCCGCTGGCTTTGTCATGCATTATGTTCCAGGTAATAGCTTTAAGTAAGATTGAAATAAAATTGTATTGCTTTTCCTTTATATACTTAATAATATTCCGCGGCGTAACAAATAGCACAAAATAACAATAGAAAATTATTTTTTTGAATGAATGCGCATTTCTGCGTATAAATAATATGCGGTTGCGGTTCATAAAATATTCTTTCATCGCAGATGCTTTGCCAACAGACACGGATTCTTTATGATATATAAGTGCCTGCATATTCAGTCTTATAGTATAGCCGGCACGTTTAATATGTTCGCACCAATCCATTTCTTCATAATATAAAAAGAAATGTTCAGCCATTAAACCACCTTTTTCTGTCGCCTCTTTTTTTATCATCATGGCAGCACCGTGCGCAAAACCTGTAACGCCACTCAAATTATCATACTGGCCATTATCTTTTTCAAATTGCCCGATACATTTATTTCTGCAGGTATAGTAATTCATTTCTGTATAGCCTGCGTATTGCAGCATCTCTGGTTCATCAAAGTACCTGATCTTTGGGGAAACAATACCACACTCCGGATGCTGTTCTAATGTTGCTACAAGTTGTTCTACAAGGCCTTCTGTAAATTCAGTATCGTTATTTACAAGGAAAAAATAATCTCCGCTCGCTTTTTGTATGCCAAGATTATTGCCACCAGCAAAACCAAGGTTTTTATCAGAGCGGATGAATTGCACGTGCGGATACTTCAAAACCCATGCAGGTACAGGGTTTTCCTTACTTCCATTATCCACCACAATAATTTCAAGAGAAGTATAAGTATTTTTCTCTGCTATTGAGTGTAATAAAGCCTCCGTAACATAATTATGATTGAAATTAACCGTTATTACAGAGACCTTCTTCATTGTTGTAAATTATCATGCAGTAAATATTATACAATAAACGTAATTAGTTTAATTGGTATTATGAACCAGGCTTTATTACTGCCATAAGACTTTGGTTGCGTCGCACTCTTGTACTGCAACAACCAATGCAACAAGACAAGGCCATTAATTGTTGACCTTTATTGAGAACGCACAAGTGTGCGACGCAACCAAAGATGCCATGAGAAATACAGTTTGGCTCATAAAAAAAGAAGAACAAATAATTTGACTGATAAGATAAAAATAGAAACGGATAATTTTAAACAGATTGATGAGAGCGATGCTGCCATAGAACAAAAGTTGCATGAACTTGAATTATTGTTAGCGCAAACAGAACTGGATAGTGAAAAAATAAAATATTACAAGCAAAGAGTTGATGACACCTTCGATAAAAGCAGGCTCAATCGGAATATAGATATTTACCAGTCGCTGGATGATAAAACATTTCTTTCCGCAGATGACAGGCTTGACCAGTTGATTAATCTCCTGGCAGAAAATCCTGTGGATAGTACCATTATCAAAAAAAGAAAAAATACGAACTGGATAAAAAAGATCATTCTCATTATTATCGCGCTGCTGATGATAACGATCGGTTTTACAATGATCGTATTACCTGCCCCGCCTGAGTTTGAAATGTTTACCATTTATTATTTCAACCGGGATGATGGTGTTACATTAATGGATCTTATTTCGCTGCTGATCATATTCGGTGGGGTATTTTTATTAATAACAAGTATGAAGCGCAGGACAAGTGATGAGTGATGCAAAAAGAACCATATTAATTGTTGAGGACAATATCTTCTCTTCGATGGTGTTGCAGAAGGCATTGGAAAACGAAGGCTATAAATGTCTGCTTGCTGCTGATGTTAATGCTGCCATGAAAATACTGGGACAGGTATTGCCAGACATCATTTTATCTGATTATGAAATGCCTGAACAAAATGGCTTTGATTTCAGGGAGCATCTCATCAATCACCCGGTATTAAAAAACATTCCTTTTATTTTTCTTACTTCTCACACAGATCAGGCGCTTATGCTTAAAGGTCTGCGCATGCATGCGATCGATTTTATTTCAAAGGATACGCCATTTCCAATGCTTGTTTCCAAAGTAAATTCAGTGTTGCAGGTAGTGCGCAACCAACAGGAACTTTCTGTGCAGGAATTAAAGAAAGCTGCGGAGGCCATTAATATAAAATCTATTCCAAAAGAAGCGCCGGTTATAGATGGCTACGAAATAAATTTCTGGCACCAGCCATTCCAGAATTATCCTGGTGGAGATTTTATTGATTTTATAAAAGCAGATGATACACATACATTCATCGTGCTGGGAGACGTAATGGGTAAAAAATGGAAAGCATGGTTCTTTACATTTGGTTATTTAAGTTATATACGGTCTGTAATAAGATTTTCTGTATTGAATGGTGAATTCAATCCTGCAAAGATCCTTAAGAATATCAACGAACTGATCTGCATGGATGAAGTATTGACCGATATTTTCTCCAGCTTGTCTTTATTAATGCTGGATGCAGATGCAAACAAATTGCATTACTCCGGCGCAGGTGATCTTCCGTTACTTTATTTTAATAAACAAAATAAAGATGCGCTGAAAGTGCAGTCGACAGGGCTTCTGCTTGGTTTTACGAAAGATACAGAATACGATGAACAGGTGATTAATATGGAAAGCGGTGACCAATTATTTGTTTTTACAGACGGGCTGATAGATTTGGCGGGGGAACAAGGAAAGAAAAGCGATTATGAGCTTTTTGCAAAAAAGATAAGCAACACAAAAAGTAACACATTTAGTTTTGAAAAAATAAATAGCAAAATACTTTCAGGTATTACAGACCATAACCAGGCAGATGACGCCAGTTTAATTTTTATAAAAAAGATATGAATACCATGATCATAGAAACAACAAAAGAAAACGGTTTTGTTATTGCAACGATTACAGAACACGAAGCCAGTTTAAAGAACAGTGATGCTTTTAAGGCAGCTATTACTTCACTGATAGAAAAAGAGAATAAATATATTATTATCAACTTCGAAAATGTAACTTATATAGACAGCTCTTTTCTTGGCGCATTGGTTTCTTCTTTAAAATATGCTATGTCTAAACAGGCTGATTTATGCATCGTTAATCTCAGGAAAGATATTTATGCACTGTTGCAACTTACAAGAATTGATAAAGTATTTAAGATCTACAGCACAACCAGTGAAGCATTAGCACATTAAACAATGAAAACAATAGAAAGCAAGCAATTCAGCCTTCCTTCAAATGCTGATCAGTTACCATGTTTTATTGAGAAAATTATGAATGATTTCATATTGCTCAATAATTTTCCCGAAACAACTTTGTTCAGCATAAAATGGATACTTACAGAATTAAGCACGAATGCTTATAAACATGCCCTGGCTGAAAAAACAGAACTCACTGTTACGATTGATGCATCAACTGTCAGCATTACAAAAACAGATAAAGGCAATCCACCGCCCTTTTATTTATTAAGCAAGCAGGTAAACGGCCAAAGGATCAATATTTATGGTTGCAGCAGCAATCCGCTCTTTGCAGAAAAAAGAAAAGATGGTGTGCTTTATTTTTCCGAGGAATTAATTACTGTTGAAACAATCGATATTGAATCTTTCTGCGAACATTTTGGGTTACTTATCGTAACAAGAAGCAGCAATGAGTTTACCTTCTTTCGCGATGAAAAAGAGCAGGCTAATATTTTTAAAGCAGTTATAAACTATTAGGAATAATTTTTAGCAACCTGTATTGCTACTATCAACATTGGTTGTGTCACTCACTTCAGGGTTCTGAAAAACCGTCAACAATTTAATACAATGCTCAAAAATGTACGGAATGTATAAGTGTGCGACGCAACGATGTTACATGCATATTCAAAAGCCGGGTAAATAAAATTATCTCAGTAAAAGATCGTAATTGAATTTGAAGTGACGATATGCTTCACGCATAAGATGTATAAAAATATTATTGCTCTCTCTCCATAAATTTCTCTTCATAGTGCTCGGTTCTTCTGCAGAGTTTTTCTGGAAGAATAAACTTTTGTAATCTTCGTAGAACATGGCCTTGCCTTTATTTTTAAGAAAAGACATCATCATTCTGTATTCTGTTACATCACCTTTTACACCCTCCGGGTAACGGCCAAATTTTTCAAAAAAATTACTGCGCCTTAAATGCGGGTGATCGCTGTAATAATAAAATTTTTTATACCCCGGCAGCCACCATTTGAATTTCATTTCAGAAAATCCATCCCTGAAAGGCTTTAAATAAGGGAATTTAAAATACGCGTAAAACCGCACCAGGTCTATATCCTTCCTTTCATCCGCAATATCAAGTGCATGTTGAAAGTGTATAGCAAAATCTGCAGCAGGTTCAAAATCTTCCTGTACATAAAGTGTATATGCAGTTCGAATTGCATCCTGGCCTTTATTGATGTTATTACCAAGCCCTTTATTTACCGGTGTTGTTATTGAACGAAATTCAAAATTATTATGCAACTGCGAAATATAATTGAGGTGTTCAGGTTTACTACCATCATCAGACACAACAATGTCGCCGAAAGAACACTCGATATTTTTAAACGATTGTAAAAGACGCTCAAGTGAACGGCTCCTGTTATAATGAGTTACCAATAATGTTACGTCCTTAAAATGATTCTTTTCTTTCATCACGGATCTTTTGAGTAAAAATTATTTCATAAAGGCAAGGTCGAATGTCCATTTAAGTAACTTGAATTTTAAATAAATAGCTCGTACAAATAAGATAAATGCATTGTTGCTGCTACGCCATTCACTCCTGTTCATCGTACTGGGTTCTGCCGAAGAATTTTTTTGATAAAATATTTGTGTATAATCTTTATAAAGCAGCCCTCTCCCTTTCTTTTTGATAAATGAAACTGCCATGCGGTATTCTGTTTCATCACCTTTAACCCCTTCAGGATAACGTCCAAATTTTTGTAAAAAATTACTGCGCCTCAAATGGGGATGATCACTGTACACGTAGAACTTAAGATGATTAAAGTACAAAGGCGAAGAATGAAAAACCATTTCCGTAAAACCATTTCTATAAGACCTCGCATACGGATAATCAAAATATGCATAGAAACGAATGATATCAAGATCAGGCCTTTCCTGTATTATATCCAGTGAATTTTTAAAACATTGCGGAAATTCAGTTGAGGGCTCAAAATCTTCCTGTACATACAACGTATAAGGTAATGTCACTGCATCCTGGCCCTTATTGATGTTATTGCCAAGCCCTTTGTTAACCGGTGTAGTTACAAGAGTAAAATTGAACTGATTCTGCAGTTTTTCAATATAAGCAAGGTGCTCAGGTTTGCTGCCATCGTCAGAAACAATAATTTCTCCAAAACTGCATTGAATATTTTCGAAAGACTGAAGCAAACGTTCCAGTGAACGGCTTCGGTTGTAGTGAGTAATGAGTAAACTCACTTTGTGAAATTCACAAACCGGAAGTTCCATGTTCAGGCATTTTGGTTTTTACGTAAGATATTGTTACAAATAACGCTGAAACTATGAAGTTCTTGTTTTGCAGGCACAAATGATTTTATTTACTACACATAATTATTAAATAGCCATTAAAGTTCTGCGTTGCTGTACAGATGTGCTTCGATAATCAGTTTTTATACAGGTACATCTTCGATATTTGAAGATAATTGTGCGTAAGATTTTTGTATACAGACCTGTTATAATATGTTATCTAATATCCGGGAAAAATTACAGAATAAACATTTTCTTTCACTGGCCGGCAACGGCATCATGTCCATCCTCGGCATGATCACCATAGCGTTATTGTATCGGGTCCTATCACTTTCAGACATTGGTGTTTGGGTCTTCTTTCAGTCAACGGTTTTACTCGTAGACACGTTTCGTTCAGGTTTTCTCACAACAGCCTTTATAAAATTTTATGCTGGTTCCTCCAAAAAACGCAGTGCAGAAGTGGCAGGCTCAACCTGGTATATTGCTCTTTGTATCACGGGCATTCTTGTAGCAATAAATCTTCCTGCTTATTTCTTCTTACAAAAGATAGGCGACCCCGGTTTAGCTATGTTTTTTAAATGGTTTGGTATTACTTATATTTTTACATTACCTTCTTTTGTTGCAACATGCGTATTACAGGGACAGCAACGCTTTGACAGGTTACTATATATTCGTTTTATAAGCCAGGGCTCCTTCATTATACTGGTGATCATTCTTATGTTTATGCACCGGGTAAGTCTTCAATCAATTGCTTACGCTTATCTTGGATCCTCGTTGCTTACAAGTGCAGTAGCCATCATTACAGGCTGGTCACGCATCAACACATTTATAAAAAGAAGCACATCCTGCATCAAAGAAATTTTTCATTTTGGTAAATACAGTGTAGGTACTACGCTTAGCTCCAACCTTTTCAGAAGTTCAGATACATTCATTATTAATTTTATGTTGGGTGCACCGGCATTGGCTGTTTATAATATTGGCCAGCGTTTAATGGAAATTGTAGAAATTCCTTTAAGAAGTTTTGCAGCCACAGGTATGCCTGTTTTGTCTGCGGCATATAACAGCAACGACAGTAAAGAAGTAATTGCCGTACTAAAAAAATATGCAGGTATGCTTACAGTTGCATTAATACCTGCTTTTATCGGTGCTGTTTTATTTGCCAATATTGCAGTGGCGGTAATTGGTGGTGGACAATACGCAGGAACAGAAGCGGCTAATGTGTTGCGTATATTTATGACGTTTGCTTTGTTGTATCCTGCCGACAGGTTCTTTGCACTAACCATTGATGTGATACATAAACCCAAAATAAATTTTTACAAAGTACTTATAATGCTTACGGGTAATATACTTGCAGATTTTGCGGGCATTTGGTTCTTCGGAAATATTTATGGTGTTGCCCTCGCAACGGTTGTGCCCATTCTTATTGGTGTATTGATCGGCAATTGGGCTTTACAACAATATCAGCCATTTCAATTCTTTTCTATTTTTTCTACAGGCTATCAAGAAGTTCTTCATTTAGTCAAACAAGTATTACCCAAAAAAAGAAAAGCATTTAGCTGATCACTTCGCTTGCATGTTACATAACTATAATTTTGACCGCTGTTATTTTATTACAGGTTTATGAATGTTGCATATTTTATGTTACAGACTGCAGCATTCCATAGCATCGTTGGTTGTGTCACTCACTTGTACGTTCGGAACAGGATAGAACAGGTCTATACGTTCACAAAGTTTACAAGCTATTTACTTGTGAACGCTTAAACACGTGAACTGCTGCAACATTTCTTCAGTACAAGAGTGCGACGCAACGATGTTCAACAGCAGTACTAAAGCCTGGTTACAAATAAAATATTTACACCCTGATAAGAGAATTATGCAGTAAGCACTTTATCAGAATAATTTGCGGTTGTGGCTTTTCTCCTGGCCAGTTTATTTTTCCATGAGAAACGCATTTCAATATTTGTATAGGTCCATTGGGAAACCTTGTAAATAATAAAGTAATTAACAATAAAAAGATAAGCATATGCCGATGGAGGGAAATGTAACAGGCGAATAAATATTATATTGAAAATACTCAGGATAAAAGCATGTGTCATATAAATGGAATAGGAGTACTTGCCCATCTTTTTAAGAAACCCTGAACGTTTCAGCAGCCCTGAAATAAAGCCACGTTCAAAAGCAAAGATCAATACGGATGAGAAGAAAGCGATCTCGTAAATAAAACCTATATTTTTAAAAGTATCGCCCCGATAAATATAAATGCCTATGCTTACAATCAATAACAATTCTGAGATATGAAAAAACAGGTCGGGCAATGCATTGAGGTTGTTTCTCAAGAAATTAAAAAGATTCAAGCAAAGTACACCGGTGAAAAAACCTGCTAAACCGCGCAAAAATCCATAATTAAAGCTGTAATTAATTTTATAATTACCGTTAATGATAAACATGATTGCAATACTGGTAACAGCTATAAATGCAAAAAAATAGTTCCTGTTTTTAAGATTTTGCAGTTTGTATAACCCAAATAATAAACTGCCAAACATAAGATAACTGATCATTTCAGCACTGATAGACCAGCTTGGTATATTCCAGCTTACATCAGTAACACCCGGTTGTTTTACAGAATTCATAAGCAGCAGTGATGATACGAATGTGTGCCAGCTATTATTTTCGTTATTAAGGTTATTGATCTGTATACGACCTTCAAATAAATGTTTGGATAATTCTATTACTACAAATACCAGCAGCATAATCAAATGCAGCGGGTATAACCTGCTTATTCTTTTTTTAAGAAAAATTTTTACTTGCCTGTAACTATTCATTTGCCTGTATGAATAAGCAATAACAAAACCACTTAGCACAAAAAAGAAATCAACAAACAGGTCTGAATTATAAATAAAGCTATTATTTAGTAGCGGTGTTGCAGAAAAGAAACTCATATGAAAGAATACGACCATAGCAGAAAATATTCCACGAAAAATATCCAGCACTTCAAAACGGTCTTTCATTGCAAATGGATTTTAAGATTTTTAATACATTGTTTAAACCACGATACATAAAACGTATTTAAAACATTATAAGTGTAGGGTAAGTAATTTTTAATGATGTCTGTATAATAAAATCTTCAATTTTGCTTTTACAATATCCTGTATGAAAATCGCACATCTCATACTGGCACACAACCAGCCAGATCAGTTAACCCGACTTATAACCAGGCTTTCACATAAAGATGCTGATTGCTTTATACATATAGATGCAAAGACCAGCCTGGAAGCCTTTAAGAAAATCAGCCAATTACAAAATGTTTTTATAATTGATAAGCGTGTAAAAATTACATGGGGCTCTTACAGTATTGTTCAGGCAACATTAAATGGACTAAGCAACATTATTGCCAGCAACAAAAATTACGATTACATAAATTTACTGAGCGGTCAGGATTATCCATTAAAAGCAGCAGTAGAAATTCACCAGTTCCTTAGAGAACGAAAAGGCAAACTGTTCATGGAATATTATTCTATAGAACAGGAATGGAAAGAAGCTATTCCACGTATAAAAAAATATCATCTTACTGATTATAATATTCCGGGCAAACATAAGCTCGAACGGCTCATTAACACAATATTTCCTTCGAGAAAGATGCCGCAAAAATTAATCCCGGTAGGCCGTTCACAATGGTTTACTATTACACTTGAATCAGCAAAATATATAATTTCTTACCTCAAAAAAAATCCTGATGTATCGCAGTTTTTCAGGCTTACATGGGCGCCTGATGAAATGATCTTTCAAACTATTTTATATAGCTCTCCTTTTAACGCTGCCATGGTAAATAATAATCTTCGCTATATTGACTGGAGCGAAGGCAAAGCAAGTCCTAAAACATTTACTATAAATGATCTTGAGACATTGCAAGGATCAGGAAAACTCTTTGCTCGAAAATTCAATGCAGATAATGATGAAAAAATTCTTACTGCATTGGATGAACTAACTATGAGCATTGTATAGTTTGATATTTCTTTATTTGTACCAAGCCATGAATCTCTATTTAACATCGTTGCGTCGCACACTTGTACACCTTATTATTCATTGAGCAGATGCAATCATTTTCTACAATGATCTTTTAAATAAAAATACCCTTTCTTTTGAAAGGGTATTTTTACCAGCTTAAATTAACAGCTTACCTGCTATAAATAAGATTATCATTTCGATTACCATTACTATTTATATACCAATTAGTTTTGTCTGTTCCTCCTGACTTTGCCCATTGCAGGAAATGCAAGTAAGCTTTCGAAATATTATTGGCTTCTGAAGGATAATCGAAAGTTTCAAGAATACTTATGGCCCAGGGCCAGTTATCAGCACTGAGATAATACTTACCTGAGGAAATACTTGTATTGTCATCCCCTGTACCATAAAGTTTCGGGTCAGCTTTATCCGTACCAGCATTCCCAGGCAAATGAATTTCATATCCCCTTCTCTGATTGCTTATAACAAAAGGATTAAATGGTGCAGCTCCAAGATCGGCAGCAGAAAGCCCTGAGGCAAATTGAACATAAATATGTGCAGTATCACTGGTAAAAAAAGTAGTACCCTTAGTAACATTTGCAAAACCACCCTGGGGAATCAAAGCACGTGTATCATCAAATGGAATGATCACTGCTTTTGTTTGACCAGCCTCCGTTCCATTTGAATTTGTCTTAATATAATTCGCAATCAATTTTTGACCTGTTACAGAATTTATTTTACTATATGCAAATGGCAACTCTACACCAAAACCATTAACAAATGAAGCTCCGGTTGCACGTAATGCATAATCTCCAAGCATTTCGATTGTTTGGTTTTTTGCGTCATTGATGAATTTATAACGATAACTAACAACAAGGTCATTCATATCATAATCCCCCGTTGAAGGCCACAGGTCTTCGAATGCAAGTGTACCCCATGTAGTTTCAGAAGGAAAATATTTTACATATGCCCGGGCCGGGTCTGTTGGAAAATCGTCGTATGTATCGGTAACACCATCTCCGTCTTTATCATTTGGTATTTCTATTGGCTTAACATTGCTGGTATTAATAGCATCTGAAACCGATGGAGTGATATAATAAATAACATCATTAAAATCTTCATCACCGGAGCCATTATCTCTTTGCAGATCTTCAAAACTTTGCAGGAATACTTTATCCTGTGCATCATATAGTAATACAGCATGTCTCTGGTATGCTGAACTTTCATTATTTAGCGCATCATTCGTATAAAACTTTGTAACATCTGTATTTACGCCTGAAACAAAGTCTGCCCATCCATTCTGAAATAAAACAAAACCGATAGATGTGCCTGCATTGAATGTTCCAAGTTTTATTTTATCTCCTGAGCGCATCGTACCGCCTGAACCATATAAAGAGGCATTGGGCATAACTAATTTTACAGACTCTATATTGTTAGCTTTTTTAGGCGCACTTCCTGTGGAATAAGTGTAATAGCCAAGGGAATTTAGATTACCAGCACCTTCATGAACAAGTGTAACATAGACATCCGTTGTCTTTGTGATATCAATATTGTTATAAGCATCTGAGGTAAGATAATCCGGATGATAAGCTGGAACAGGCTTTGATTCAGGTAATGAAGTATTTATTATGCTTAAGAAGTCTGCTGAAATATTGTCGGATGTAGTAAGATATGCCGGCCTGCCATAATAGTCATAAGATCCCATGTACGTATATTTTGTTCCGGTAACTCCATTATCCACACTTATAGCTGTAGGGCTTATCATTAGCATATCTCCTGCAGCATTCTCATTTGGTACAACATCACCACTATAACCATCAGTACCCCCAATTATGCATTGAACACTATTCCCGGAAATAGGTGCTTTGGCGTTACGCAATAACCCTATATAAGCAGGATCGATCAACAATGTATCTATATAAGATGGCAAACTAACTGTAGCCTTAATTACTCCACTTGCGTCGCTCAGTGCAGTAAATACTGCATTACCTCTTTTTGCATTACTAAGTGTATAAAAGTTTACTAACACGTTTTTCAAAGGTGCATTATCATTCGTTAGCAATTTAACCTCTAACGAGACCTCTTTTGAAGTAGAAAAATTGAAACCGTCAGGAGCAATAGGATCCTTTACTTCGGGGTTGTTTATGGATTCTGTACTTTTTTTACAAGATGTTATGATCACTGCAATCATTAAGATTGTTGCAATATACTTCTTCATCAGATTGGATTTTAAATTTAAAACAGGTTTAATTAAATATAACTATAAACAAAAATAAACAGCTCTTTAAACGACCATTACTAAATCTGCAGTTGAAGTGTGCGACGCAACAACTGTTTAATTAATGAACTTACGCCAGGCTCAAAATAATTTTAACGACTAACTTTATTAACTGCTGCATAAATATCTTTAACGCTGTTCTCCCATGAATGCTCCGTTGCAAACAATTTTCTTTCGCTCACAAGTGTTGCTGAATTTTCTGCAAGCGCTTTTTCAATAAGCGTTATATATTCTTCTTTCGAATTGCCCAGATAAGTATGTGCTTCAAAAATAGACATAGCTTCCGTTCTTGTAGCCACAACAGGTTTACCCATTGCCAGGTATTCATCAATCTTTCTAGGGTAGTTACCAATAGTTACTGCATTAACCAGTTGCGGATTTAGGCAAACATCAAATGCGTTAATATATGCAGGCAAGTCTGCAGGTTGTTTTGCTCCTAAAAAATGTATGTTTTTTATACTATGCAATTCACCTTTTTTAAATTGTTCATCTTCCGGGCCTACCAATACTATATTCCATGAAGGCCTGTGCTGTGCAATATGTTTGAGTATATCCAGATCAATCCTGATACTCTGCAATGCGCCAACATAGCCAATTACAGGAGATTTGAAGAGCTCAATATCAGCGGGCTTACGATGACTTTTATGTTCCAGAAATATATCCAGCTCACAACCCTGCCCCACATAAAAAGAATTGCTGTTATATTGTTTACAATAGTTCGTGAGGTAAGTTGAATTAGCAACACAACAGTCACTCTTTGCAATGATCTCGGGTTCCAGTTTAAGACCATGTGTTCTCCAGTAATCAACGGCCAATAAAAAATCACGGGAATAATAAATACTT
The DNA here is from genome assembly GCF_007971225.1 of Panacibacter ginsenosidivorans. Lineage (NCBI taxonomy): Bacteria > Pseudomonadati > Bacteroidota > Chitinophagia > Chitinophagales > Chitinophagaceae > Panacibacter > Panacibacter ginsenosidivorans. Next base: position 1,133,037 of record NZ_CP042435.1, read on the forward strand.
TTATCTGGTTGTAAATAATCTTTCAGGTAAAAGCTTCTGAAAATATCATTATCATTAAAGAGCAGAATATTACTAAAGCCAAGCTGCTTTACCGCTTTTTTAATAGAGGCAGCGAAAATTTTGTTATTATACCTGTTAAGGTTATTAAAGATCCCTTGGTTCTTTATCCAGTTGATCGATTCGATCATTTTATCGGGATAATAATTCCAAAGATTCCCCCCTATTTTTACAATCGCCTCTTCTTTTCTTTTTAAAACATTTATCCTTTTCTTTACCCTGGGATCACTTTTATGACGCATGAATGTAATTCTGTCAAGCGGAGAATTAACATACAACACACGGTTATGTTTGCTAAACTCCAAAGCTATGTTCTTACAATTACTGCCGATCTCTACATCCCACGGCTGTAGCCCAACAACAACAATGTCCCTGTTTGATATAAGATTATATTCCTCCATACACCGGTCCGTTTTTTTCAATATCTAACCTGTAGGTTATATTTATAAGTGCCACCACCAAGTAAAAATATATGTTGGAAGGGAACTGCACTAATGCTTCCTGTGGATAATTACCAAGATTAAACGCAAAAACGATCAATACCATTGCAAGGCAATAGGCTTTTAATTCAGGATCGCGTATGCGATAATAATTCTTTATGCCCGTTTTTAATATAATAAACATTAAAATGCAAAACAATAATAACCCGACCCAGCCCATTTCTACAGCTACACGCACATAACCGCTGTCCGGGGGGAAATGTGCGAGGAATGAATTCGGTGCAAAGCGTTGCCCCCATGCACCTGTAGCGCCAAGCCCACCACCTAAAGGATGTGACAAGATATATGGCTGTATCATTTTTTGATTTGCCTTACGCACATTGAAAGAAGCATCATCGGATGGTTTAAATGCAGATTGAAAACGATAAAGCGTTGGATTAGATGTTGGAATAAAGATCATAACTGTAATGAAAACACCGGCACCAACAGAGAAGAGTAATATTTGTTTATTGTATTTTAAAACAGCAAATAAAATAAGCGTAGCGGGTACCAGCACATATGCGCCACGTGTACCTGATGATAGCATTGACCACAGAAAAATAAATATAAAAACACCCAGTAAAATTTTTTTCCATGCTTTTATAGCACCTGTCATAAGAGCCATACACAGTAAACTGCTTACGGCCATATTATAAGAGAAGGCAACAGGATCTGAAAAGATGGAAAACTTTCTCCAATGCTCATCTATAAATAATAAAGACATGATGTTTGGATCTGAATGCAGGTAGGCTTCTTCACCTGCAGAGAACCCGATGTATTCCTGCTTCAATCCATACAATGCTGCAAAAAGTGTAAGCAATATCCACATCTTAAGAATAAACCTGATGAATATTACTGTACGAATATGAAACATGAAAATAAAATACATGAGCATAACAACACCTACTGTACGAACCGTGTAAACCCATGCCAGTCTTGATTCTGCAGAAGGATTAGCCACTTCAATAAAATTATACAGCAGCCATATAAGTATCATAACACTTACAGGCCCCTTAAATATTTTCCAGTTCTTTTCTGTTTTTTGTCTGAAAAAAAATCCAAGTACAAGTATCCATTGCAAAGCATCCATTAATGTGCCAACGGGAAAATCGATACCAAATTTCATAATGGCAAAAAGCAAATATGCCATCAACAACAATACTACTACGCCAAACTCCGGAAATGCAAGTATGGCATATAATACAGGCAATCCAATAAATAAAACGATTAATAAGAATGCAGGTGTTATACCATATAATGCAGTTACAACGGCAAAAAAAATAGCAGCGCTGACTAAAATAAAATAACCTAATGGCGTGTTCAATCTTTCAGATACAATTGATTGCAATATGTTCTTTACATATCCCTGTTTATGTTTCTTTTCAGGTTCAAGTGATATTTGAAAAATTTCGCTCACTTAGAAGAATAATAATTTAAAGAAGAATATAAATACCGAAAGCGCCGATAATGCAATAGCAATCTTTTCTGTAACAACAGATATATTTTTTTGCTGTTGTTCTTTTTCTTCCGCAGATATTTCTATTGGTTCAAAGCGCATAACGATTTTTTTATTTACTAAACTTGATTACTACTATTGAGCTTCGTTGTGTCACTCACTTGTACATTTAAAACCTTATTCAGCTGCCACGTATTCATCAGTACAAGAGTGCGACGCAACAGTTGATGCCATGCAATACAAATGGATGGCTCAAAAAATATTCTTGTTAAGATCTTAACTCCTCTATCGTATGCTCATGATAATGTTGTGTTGCTACAGAGAAAGCATTTGCCCTTCTCACTTTCAACAACGACAATACCTGGTAGAACATAAATAAAGGGATTCTTACAAGCGATCTATACACACGTTTATCTGGTTTTGATTGCGCAATACCTATAACAAAACCTGCGATAAATATTATAAAAGCAATGAACCATATTAATGCAACCACAGGTTGTATGAAAATATTCAGTACTATAAAAATGGCAGAAAGAATAATGAAAATAAACAGTGGTGGCCTTAATAAAATAAATCCAAACAGCAGTTGGTTCCAGTTAAGATTACGAATGCCTTTACCAGTTAGCTTAAAACCAAATGTAAAATACCTGAACCATGTATTTATCCAACGGGCTCTTTGCTTTACCAGTTGGTCAGACTTTGATGTCTTCTCGTCATACACTACAGCATCTTTTGCAAATGAAATTCTGTTATTGCTGTTGAGTAACTGGTATTGCAACACTTTATCAAAGCCTGCGCCTGTAATGTCAAGATGTGCCAGGCAATTTTTATAAATTTGTACAGTAAATGCCATGCCGGAACCCGAAAGTGTTGCAGAAGAGCCAGCGCCAAACAAAACCTCACCATCATAAAAGTGATAATACATATCACGTGCTGCATCTAAACATGCATAAACTGTATCAAGATTTTTTGCTTTTCTTACACCTTGCACGGCTACATAACCAAGATTAAAATATTCATTCAATTCATTGAGATACTCTGGGTCTACCAGGTTATCACTGTCAATAATGGTAAGCCTGTCATGATTTCTTTCAAATCGTTCAATCGCATAAAAATGAGATCTTGTATTACTGCCCAATGTTTCTTTTGGTCTTAATACAATAACACGTTTATCTGTAAAATGCAGTTGACTAACGTCACACTTATCTGCAACAATATAAATAAGATACCGGCTGTAATTCAATCGCAGCAAAGAATCTACTACAGCAGGCAATGTTTGCGTGTGCTCATAAGCAGTAACGATAATTCCATAATCGCCATCTTCCGCTGAAACAGGATGCTTAAGTAACGATCTTGTTTTACCACCTTTTATCTTATAAAAACAAAAAAGCAATACAGGGAGTATAAGATTGTAACCAATGATCACCTGCAACAGTATCCACAAATAATAAAAAATGTTTACGTACATCGTAAATTATTTTACAAGTTATTTTTTTCTCCTGCCCTTCCCGGTTGAAACCTTATTCAATATCCATCCTATGAACTTATTATTAAGCCCCGACAGGTAATTGATATGTTGTTGTTTTGTTTCATCAATATTCTGTCCGGCCGCAAAAATTGCGATCGTCTTATCTGCAAACATCATCCACTCTTTGGCTTTATTGAGAGTATTAAGCGAGGAAGTTTCAATAATTACCAGGTCGAACTGTTGTTTAATTTGCATTAATTTTTGTTTTATGTTCACCTCATCTGCAACTTCCAGTAATGAGATATCATTGCCCCTGTTTGCAACTACATTTATTGTACCCTGGCTCGCAAATTGAGTGTCGCTGGTATGTGCAGGGTTGAAAATATCTTCCAGGAAATGATCCGGCTTTACAGTCTGGCTAATGGCATTATTATTAAAGTTGCCATCAATAAGTAATACTTTTTTATTAGCCATGGCACATGCATAAGCAAGGCTGATAGAGAAAAAGGTTTTACCTTCTCCTTCTTTCATACTTGTTATTGCAAGTATCTTTTCAGTGCCCATCTCCTTTTGCAATTCAAATCTTACAGAGCGCAAAAGGTCTTTGAATCTTACCAGGTTTTCATCTGCAGATTGTGTTTGCCAAACCTGTTTAAGATCAAGCATGGAGCCACTCAATAAATTCAGGTAACCAAGTACCGGTTTTTTTGTTTTGTTTGCAAGATCTTTAGGCTCTCTGATAGCATCATCGAGATAAAAAAGAACAAACATTGCAACAACGCAGAACACAAAGCTTATAATGCCTGAAAGAATAACCAACAACATTTTTTTTGAAGGCTGGGCAGAGCCAGGCATCCCGGCTTCTATTTGCTTCAGTCTTACAGAAAAATTTGTTTCAAGACTTGTTTGATTATATTTCTGTAATATTTCCAGGTATTCCCTGCTGGCTACATCAATATCATTTTCGTATGCCTGTATCACAGCTTCATGCGGAACCAGTTTGTCAAATTTCTGGTTAAGTCTGACCAGTTCGTTATCTAATGAAGCAACACTGTTCTTTGCCAGGTCACGCGATACTTCCATAGAAAGCTTTTCTGTAACAAGATCCTGCTTTGCAGAAAGCGGGTTGAAAATATACTTGTCAGACGATTGATTAATTTTTGAGGTCATGTGCGCTCTTACAGAATCAATGCTTGACTTTATAGCAGGGTCAAAGTTGCTGCTGACATAGCTTTCATTTAGCTTACGTAATTGATCTTTATCGGCAATAATTTCACTGTTTATATTGGTAAGTGTTGATTCAAGATATTTTCTGTCCTCCGGTTTAAACTTATTATCAATATTTTCCAACGCAGCACCATAAGAAACAATTTCTTTTTCCGCAGTTTGCTTTCTGGTCTCGAAGTCAGCTATTTGCCCATACAGGCTTTTAGCCATTTCATTAAGATTCAAAACATGGTTTTGAATCTTATAAGCTTTTAGTTCAGCTATTTTATTATTCATAGCTGCATACTTTTCTTTCAATAACTTCTCAAGAAAATTAACCGTATTGTCCTGCCCGTTCTGCAAAAGCGAATCATTGTACTCAATAAATTCTTTTGTAAGTGTATTAACTATAAAGGCAGATAGTTTGGGGTTTTCAGATTCAAATTGTATATCAATGTAATCACTGTTACTAACCCTGTATAAACTTAGCTTTGTTTTTAATGACAACTCATCATAACTCATAGATTTGATCACCTCATTCAAGCCGTTCTGATCAGGGTTATACAAAGAAAGTTCAGTCTTGGTTTTATATTTTTCAGTATAAACAGCGATAGCATGTTTTTTTGCATCCCCATTTAATTGTTTTAGGAGCTTGCTTTCACTTCTGAAAGGTTCATTATCCGTAAGATCATGCATTATTAACCGGTAAGAGACCTGGTCAATCATCCTTTTCAGTTGCATCTGCTGTATAAGATTATTGAACTCCAGGTTTATTTCAGATTCCTGCTTAGTGTTTTTATCAAGCAAGTTGGCAGAATTATCAACAATACCTGTTGCAATTCTTGCTTTTGAAACATACACATCAGGCATGTTACGCACCAGGAAATAAGTTATGATCACGGCAGTCAAAGGAATGCCGATGAGTATAAATTTTCTTTTAAATAAAAGCTTTATAAATGCTGCGAAATCGATCATTTTATTTGTTCCAATTTTAGACCAACTAATTCTTCAAGATTAGATTTTGCTATCAACAAGGATGCTTCTGATTCTATCTTAGCCTGCACACGGTCATCATAAGAAACCATATACTTATTATAACTTTCTAATGTTTCTTCCCCCTTTTCAAATTTGTATTTCATTTGTTCCATGGTACCCTCTATATCAAGTACAGCCTGCGTTTTAACGCGCAACAGGCTCTTTGCCTGCACGTATAAAAAATAACGCTGCGTTACCAATGCCTGTATATTTACTTCGTATTCTTCTTTCTCTGCTTTAGTTATTTCAAGATCACCTTTGGCGTGTTTTATAACAGAAGGTTTCTGTAACACAGAACCTACATTTACAAATAAGCCAACCTGGTATCCATTTAAAAAGGAGGGATTTACAAGTGTGGTAGAATTATTGGGGCTATATAATAAAGAAAAATTTGCTACATCAAACCAGCCAAGCTTTGCTTTTTTTACATCAGTAGCGGCGTTTTCTATACGCTTGTCATACACTTTCATCTTCGGGTAATATTTCTTTGCTGTATCTATCAATTGCTGCAGATAAGTGTAAGAAACATCCTGTAACATGGATTCCTGCGCCGCGGAGGAGAAATGCAGCAACAGCATAGCAAATGGGATAATGAACCCGGTTTTCTTTGACATTGGAGTGATCCGATTTTTACTTATCAAAAGCCTCGTAAACTATTGATAATGATAACTACAAAATTAAAACACAGACACCGATCTCAACCTTATAAAAGAATTTAATTGTGCTGTGCTATAACTTAATTTCTATATATACGTTTATAAAACAAAAATTCAGAAATAATATTTTTATTAGCCAATGTCCTTTGCAGAAAAAATAAAGAGTGATCCAAAACTTAAAAAAATCGTTCACCGTCTTATCATTCCAAAAGGTGAAGCAAAACCGCGTTTATGGGTAAAACTTTTTTTAAATCGCTGGTTCCATACTTATGGTAAAGGTTCTAAAGTAAGAAGCTATACGCGTATGGATCTCCTTCCTTTCAACAAATTCGAACTGGGGCATCATTCAACGATCGAAAATTTTTCTACTGTTAATAACGGCGTAGGCCATGTAATTATTGGATATAACACGTTAATTGGTATGGGAAATGTTGTTATTGGCCCGGCAGTTATCGGCAACAATGTTATACTTGCCCAAAACATAGTAATGAGTGGCCTCAATCATGAGTATAAAGATGTAACGAAACCCATCCATGCCCAACCTGTTACTACTGCCCAGATTACCATTGAAGATGATTGCTGGATCGGTGCAAACGCAGTGGTAACAGCAGGTGTAACCATTGGCAAACATAGTGTGATAGCTGCCGGTTCTGTTGTTACAAAAGATATTCCTCCTTATTCAGTAGCTGTTGGCAACCCTGCAAAAGTTATCAAAACATACGATCATGAAATTGGTGAGTGGATAAAAGTTGTGCAGGAAAAAAATAAATTTTCACAGGGACAAATTATCTAAGATTTTTATGAACCGGGCTACAATACATGCATTAAGCATTTGTTGCGTCGCACTCTTGTACATTTGTATACATCTCAACAAAGTGCAGTTACAAATCTTTAAACATTTTCTTTCTGAAATAATGCCGGTATAGTTCTGAAAATAAGACGGAAATCATTTAGGAAACTATGACTCTCTGCATAAGTATTATCCAGCATTAACCTTTCCTCTTCAGACATATCTCCTCCTTTTCCGCGTTTTTCTACCTGCCACAAACCGGTGATGCCTGCAGGCGCAATAAAACGCTGAGCGTATTTATCTGTAGTTAATTTTTCTGCTTCATATAACGGCAAAGGCCTGTTACCTACAATACTCATATCTCCTATTAAAACATTTACCAATTGCGGTAATTCATCAATACTTGTGTTACGCAAGAATTTTCCAACCTTAGTAATGCGCGGATCATCTTTTATTTTTATAAATGCAGAACCAGCAGCTGCTTTCTTTGATATTGAATATTGCTTTTCGCACCAGGAATGATTGTCTGCATATAAAGACATCTGGCATTTTATTCCCATACGTGTACAATCATCACACAATACAGATACAACTTCTGCTACTGCTTCCTCTTTAGCTGTAACATACTGGTTAAGATGTTTCAGGTCTTTTAAACGCTGATCTGCGTTAACGTACATAGACCTGAACTTGAAAAATTTAAAAATGCGATATCCTGTACCTACACGTAAAGAATAATAAAATACAGGGCCTTTTGATTCAAATTTTACAGCAATAATTATTAAAAGAAGAAATGGCGAAAGAATCAATAAGGCAAATGCAGAAAATACAATATCAAATATTCTTTTTATAAGGGGCAATTTGAATGCAGTCTTTACATTTGCCCCGGATGCTTTTTTAAGAATAGTCCAGTTACTAATTAAAAAATGAACCCTTAATGCTACTGATTGTGCTGAAGTTTTTTTAAAAAAGACATCTGCCACACCAGCCTTTAATGCAATGCTTTTCAGGTTTTCATTAATATTATCCGTAAGAATAAAAAAGGGCACATCGGGTAACTTTTTGCTTTGCAAAGCCTGCAGCATAGAAATACCTGAAGTACCGATTATTTCGGATCTTGAAATGATGGCAACAATATTAAGTTTGAGTTTATTCCATTTTGTACTAAGATCAATACCATTATCAAAATGCATAATGGTATATTTATCTATACTAATTTCTTTTACTGCATTGAGAAGCGCTTCGTCTGCTGCTACCAATGCTATTACCGCCATTTTCTGCTGAAGCATTTCGTTGCTTTCCATTTTCACAAATTAATTTACAGTAAGCTTACCGGCCCTTTTTAAAATCATCTTCAATCTTGCTGCAAGTTCTCTTGGATTGAAGGGTTTTACAATAAAATCATCTGCGCCTGCTTCAAGGCATTTGATCTTTGTATCCGTATTTTCTACACCTGATAAAATAATTACTGGAATTGAACCGAAAAATCCGCTGCTTCTTACCTGCTCCAGGAATTGAATGCCGTTTAGTAATGGTGTATTAAGGTCTGATATGATAATGTCGGGGATATTGCCTTCCTGCAGGTATGCAAACGCATCCATACCGTTATCAAAAAGTACCGGAGAAAAATTTTCGCTTAAACATTGTGAAAGGATTCCCTGCATATAAAGATCATCTTCAATAACAACTACCGCAGGCAGGTTTCCTGGTATTACATGCATGATATTGGATTTATTAAGGATTTTAAATTATACTCAAATATTTTATATGACTAGCTGTGCTAAACTATTATTTCATGTGCCGATATAAGTACGGCCGTACAAGTGTGCGACGCAACGAAAGCCTAATAGTTGTAATGCAGCCGACTACCAAAACCTCTTTAACAATTATCAGAATGAATTTCTTTAAAACATTAATTATATAAGCCTCCATTCTTCCGTAATAATAACGTAATGTTTTAGCCACTATTGTATGCTAATATTCTCCGCTTGCTATTAAATTATTTACCTGTTCGATTATAGTAGTTAACACATGTTCTACTTTATTAATAATCTCAGGGAATTGAACAAGTTCTTTACCTGAAAGGTCAAACACTTCGAGTTGCAAAATTTCATCTCTTATAGAATCTACCGCCATATTGCTTAATGATGGTTTGATACGATGCGCTGTGGACCGGATCTTTTCTATATTATTGTTCTGCTCCCCAGCCCTTATTTCCTGCAATGCAAGACCGATCTCTTTTACAAATATGTTCAGCATTTTGGTAATAAATTCTTTATTGCCACGACTGATATTTTTTAAATTTTCAATGCTAAAAAGTACTGGATTGCTTTCGTGTTTTCTGTTTTCATCTTTATTACTGAAAACATTTTTGATACCAAGCCATTTGGCAAGTATCTGCACCAATTCTTCTTCTTCGAAAGGCTTTATGAGAAAATCATTCATACCGACTTCAAGACATTTTTGTTTTTCCCCCATGACCGCATTTGCAGTAAGCGCTATAATGGGGATGGATGGTGACAATTCCTTCCTGATGATCTGTGTTGCTTCAAGCCCATCCATTACTGGCATGCGCATATCCATCAATATGATGTCGTAGTCATTAGTGCGCATAGCGGCAATGGCTTCTTCGCCGTTTATTGCCTCATCAACTATTGCGCTGTATTGATTGAGCACAATTGTGGCAAGCATACGGTTCATCTCATTGTCTTCTACAAGCAGTATACGTTTATTGAAAAGAATATTTGAACTGGCTTTTTTCTCTTCTTTTTTTGGAAGGTCATTTTTATTTCCTTTTGCAAAAGGAATATTAATGCCGATAACAGTACCTATATTTTTTTTACTATCTACTTTAATAGTGCCATTCATTAATTCAACAAGCTCTTTTACGATACTCATGCCAAGACCTGTTCCGCTATATTTTTTCCCGTTCTTATCATCTTCCTGTAAAAATTTATCAAAGAGTGACTTTTGGAATTCATCACTCATGCCGATACCAGAATCAACTACTTCTAAATGTATTAACTGGCTGTGTTCATTATCTTCTGCCACTTTGCAATGAATGCTTACGCTTCCTTTTTCCGTGAATTTAACTGAATTACCAAGCAGGTTAATAAGCACCTGGTTAATGCGATAAGGGTCACCAATCAGCACAGGTGCAATATTGGGATCAATATTAGAAGACAATGCCAATCCTTTTTCTTCGGCTTTATGAATAACCACCTGCAATGCTTTGTTAGCAACGGTTTCGAGCTCGAAGCCAACATTATCCAATGTCATTTTGCCTGCCTCAATTTTTGAAAAATCAAGAATATCGTTGATAATAACCAACAGATTTGAAGCTGCACCGTTAATAGCATTTAGATAAAATTGCTGCTGACCATCCATTACTGTTCTCTCCAGTTGCTTACCCATGCCAAGGATTGCATTCATTGGTGTCCTGATCTCATGGCTCATATTTGCAAGGAACAATTCCTTTGCGCTGGCAGATCGTTCTGCATGTTGCTTTGCCTGGCGAAGCTCCTGTTCCAATATTTTTTGCCGGGTAATGTCAAGGCATATTAACAACGATCCTTTAGCCTCACCTGTATGGCTATGCAAAGGTGAGCCACTTACCAGCCACCAACGTGTTTCCCCAATCTTATTAGTTGTGACAAATTCATATACTTCAGAAACACCTTCTTTCTTGAGATACATTTTCTGCTTTATAAAATGCCGGCTTTCACCTGCTGAAAAAACATTGTATAATTTTTTTCCGAGCAGTTCATTCATTTCATAACCACTCATGCGACAGAGATTCTCGTTAGCGAACATGATCTTTGATTCATTATCAAGTTCTACCATACCAAGGTTCATATTCTCAATGATACTGCGGTATTTTTCTTCACCACTGCGTATTACTTCTTCTATCTTTTTCCTTTCTGTAATATCCTGGGAAAAGCCAATGATATAGGGCTCCTTGCCTGGTTCTTCCACTTTATAATTCTGGTATAGAAGGTAGTTCTTTTTAGCAGCTTTGCTTACTACACAAAAAACTCCTTTAACGTTATCATTATGCGCAAATGCATCAAGATATTTTTCTTTAAATAAGGCACGGTCATCTGCAGGTATAAAATCATAAATCTTTTTGCCAATCATTTCGTCCTGATCATAGCCCAAAAGCTTGCAGGTAGCCGGATTTATAGTTAATATCTTCCCACTCATGTCATGTGTACAAATAAGTGCCTGGCTATAATTAAAAAGATCACGATAACGTTTTTCACTAAGACTTAATTCATCTTCAAATTTTTTACGCTCCGTGATATCGATACCATACCCGATCATGAACTTCACATTACCATCACTATTAATAACAGGAAATAGTTTTCGCAGGTAGTGAAGTGGCTGCCCATCTTTTGTAAGATTCTTTTCTTCCCATTCCAATTGCTTTCCCGATGCAATCACCTCCTCAAATAACTGCTTCCTTTTCTCTGCTATTTGTAAGGGCTTGTTTCTGTAATTACAGAAAGCTTCATCATTCTTACCAATAAGCCATTTGCGCAATGCTTCATCTTTAACAGCATAAGGGTTTACGTATAAATATTCCCGGCGTTCATTCAGCACAGCAATATCGGCAGGTATTCCATTTAATACATCTTCGTAAAATTTCTTTTGCGCTTCTAATTTATTATCTGCGTAAATGCGGTCAGTCACATCCGCATATTTCCATAAATGGCCTTTATACTGCCCATCAATGAGAACAGGGGCACAATCCATTTCATATATCTTACCATTATTAAGTTCCAGAATAATCGAAGATATTTTCTTTTGACTGCTTATAAACCCTTCGCTAAGTTCTTCGAAGTTTACAGGACTTTTGATCAATTTGCTACAATGACGCATAGCATCTTTGCAAGAAGAGTCGCTTAACGCTTTTGGCTGAAAAATGATATCGAACATATCACAGAACTTCTGATTTGTGAGAACAATACGGCGATCCTCATCTTCTACGATAATTCCATCATTAAGGTTTTCCGATAAGGAACGAAATCTTAGCTCACTTTCACGTAGTGCGCTCTCTGCCTGCTTTATAGAAGTAATGTCTGTGTGGGTTCCGATTATCTTTAATGGTTTACCATTATTTTCCTTTTCTACTACCACTCCTTTGTCTAATACCCATTTTAAAGATCCGTCTTTGCACAAAAGCCTGTATTCAAGTGCATGCTTATCAAGAACCGCACTTTTATATTTTTGATCATTTTCTTCAAGTTGGAACTTATCATCCGGATGTATACTGTTCCACCAGAGTTTTACATTATCTGCTGTTGCTTCTGCACCTAAAAGTTCAGACTGCTTTTTAGAAAATTTAGTAATACCCGTTCTAAAATCATGCTCCCAAATATTATCAGCTATCTTATCAATATTGTTTATAAGTGCTGACCTGTTTCCATTGAGAGAAAAATCAACTACGTCATGTTGTAAAATTGACCCAACGAATAACAATTCTCCGGGTTTATTTATATACTCAAAATGTCCTTTCAGGGAAATAAATTCATTTGAGATTATTAGTGGACTGGTCACATAAGTTACAAGCTTATCAAAATCATTTATGGCAGTTTCATTAATGGTAATTGAGAAAGCATCGAACAGGAATACATTGCTGAGATCTTTGCAAAGTTCGGCAACAGATCTGCTGCATTGAATGATGGACATAGCGCTATCAATAAGCAAATAGTCAGGAAACAGCCTGTCAATCTGCTCCGTATCAAGTTGCAAAACCGCAGTGCTCATTTCATTTTCACTTTTATACATGGTTGTCATGATACATTTGTAATAAAATATTTATCCTATTGCTTGCTGCATATTTTATAAAAAGTACAAGAGTGCGACGCAACGCAGATGCCACCTGCATTATAGCCGGTAACACAAAAAATCAAACCAATATTTCTTTATTCTGCATCATTTTATAAATAGTGGATTTGCCAATATCTAACTTATCAGCTACCTGTTGCACATTGTTATTATATATTTTCAGGTAATGACGAATGATCTGGATATTGTATTCTCTTAAAGATCTTTCTTCTCCCTGGAAAGACAAACTTCCTTTTCGTGCATTAAATAAAATATCATCGCTTATCACTTCGCTGCCATTGCACATAACTGCTGCACGTTCTACGACAGTTTTTAATTCATTGATATTCCCCGGGTAATGATAACTGAGTAATTTATTTTTTGCATCGCCGGAAAATTTTATAGACTCCATCGCATTCGCTTCACAAAATTTTTCCAAAAAATATACTGACAATAATAGAATATCATGTTCCCGCTCTCTAAGAAGAGGCAATTCAATGGGCAAGCCCATTATATATAAGTAAAGATCTTCGTTTAAAGTACCTCTCTCCATTTCGGATGCAAGGCTTACACGATTGGTAACTATAAGTCGCACATCCAGTTTAATTTTATTATGCCCTCCTGTTCTTGTTATTTCCTTTTGCTGTAATGCATGTAGTAATTTATTTTGAAGTGGCATATCCATAGATGCGATAGCTTTAATGCAAATAGTTCCGCCATTTGCTTCTTCTAATTTCCCCTGCTTTATTGCTATATTACCGTTAAACGTGCTTTTTTCATAACCAAATAATTCCTGCGCTGATAATTCCGGTGTAAGAGCCGCCATATTAATCGTAATAAAAGGTCTGTTTCTTCTGTCTGAATTACCGTGAATAATCTTTGCTATAAACTCTTTACCGGTACCGCTTTCACCGGTTATAGATATATTAATATTTGTACGGGCAGCCTTTTCTGTAAGTGTTACAATTTTCCTGGCAGCAGCACTGCTTCCCCTGAACATGTTGGCAACATTCAAACTGCAGGATCTTTCTTCCAGCAATCGCTGGTATTCATTTATTTCTCTTACAGCATTCAGCAAAAAAAACTGCAACCTATCATTGCTTATCAGATGCGATGTGAGTATATGCCTTGGCAATGTTATTAAAGCTGATACATTTTCTTTATTACAAATAATGATTGCAGGCACTTCGGCATATACGTCATAAAACTTCATGTAGTGCTCTTCAGCGTTTAAAACAGATAATGAATAGTCAAGAATAAAAATATCAGGCTTATTTGATAATTGACCGGCAAGATTTTCTGTGTTGGAAAACGTACTAATTATAAAAAATGAACCCGGAGGCAAAGAATGCCCCAGCATTTGAGTATAATAACCACTATCTTCTATTATGAAGATACTGCAGTTTTCCATCTATTGGATTTTGTACAAAATTTGGAAAAAATTATAATACCATAGAAGGTTAGTCTATTAAATAAAAATTATAAAATAAAGTAGAAATAAATTTAGGGTTATTTTTAACCAGGCTACAATAAAAGCATCATGCTTTCGTTGCGTCGCACTCTTGTACTTTCATAACGTGTTTCAGCTAACTGCATATATATACTAATATGCATTGGGGTCAGGATAATTTTTTAAAGCATCATCCAAAATCAAAACCCAATCGCTTCCTCGGCCAACAGATGTAGGCGTAAATTCTTTGTTACCGGTATTATCAAATACTCCCAATGAAATTGTATACCCGTCTCTCGGGTTAAACCACCAGCCCCGCAATTTTGATGCACTTAACTTTAAAGTATTTACCACTGTTTTTCTTCCATATGGAATATATACCATCATAAAATCTTTGTCTGATGATACAGCCGCAATTTTATACTCAAGCCCTTCCGGGTTATCTCCAACGATTGCTGACTGATCCATTACCATTTTTTGCCAGTCACGTTTTTCAAACATTTTACGCATATAACCTACCTGATAAGCGCCTCTGTAATCCATAGCGATGTGCCAGTTGGTTCTTGCATTATTTATAGGTACTCTTTGCTCTGTGTACATTTGCCAGATATTGTGATCTCCATAAGTATGACCCGCCGCACCTGACAACATGTTCCAGTAAGCGGCCTCCCTTGTATCAAAATCATCCATCCATCCTTTCTCCCCGGGATTCCAGTCGTTGGGATGATCTTCATAGTTTGGTTCTGCATTTACATGTGGTTTTATATTTTTCAACGTATACGCTTTTATATTGGCTTTATAATCAGGATTGCCAACCTTATGACCTGTCTGAGACATATGAAGATCTATCCATGCATCATCTGCAAAAAAATCATAAGAACCGGAACCCCCACTTGGGTGATAAGTAAGCAAATGATTTTTATCAGCACTTTTTATTCCCTCTGCCATTGCTCTTATAATAGCTTTGTGTGTTTCATTTTGCGGAATACGATCACCGCCAAGCACCCAAACAATATCAGCGTTAGTATATCTTTTTGCAATCCATGCACCGTAAATTTTTGCATTGTCTGGTGTAAATATTTCCGGGCCTGTTCCCCACCTGTCTTTAAACCATTTATCTGCCCAGGTGGGCAATAGCGCAACGATCAATCCCCTTTTATTGGCTTCTTTGATAATAAAATCAACATGTTTGAAATAAGCTTCATTAGGCTTTGTGGGATCATTGTCAATTAAAGGTTTATCGCTATAAGCGTTGGGTGTATTCAATCCATCTAATTCGGCAAGTGCAACAGCCTGTATCACCGTAAATCCTTTATCAGCACGGTTTTGCAAGTATGCTGTTGCATCTTCCCTGTTAAGGCGATGAAACAATTCCCATGCAGTATCCCCTAACCAAAAGAAAGGGGTTCCATCTTTTTTTACCAGGTAATGCTTGTTATCACTTACACGTAATTGCGCATGTATATAAGTAGTTATTACCGTAAAGCAAATCAGGCAAAGCAATCTTTTCATATGTATCATTATTTTCAAAATTATTAATTGGATAGCGGGCTTCTGTTCTTTGGGGATCGGTTGTTGCGTCGCACACTTGTACTTGATAAAACATAAGTAACAGAATAAAAAATCAGAATCATATAAAACCATTGTAGCATAATTACTATTTTCTCATCAGTAACTATGATGTACTGTATTGCAAAATAATTTTACCAGTAACAAATTTAAATGTGTTGCCTGCTATAAAGTGAAATTATATATCTTTCCACAATGATCTTTTGATGCATCTAAGATCAGGGTTTTAATGATTGACAACAAAAATTACTTGCTCACTATTGTTTCTTCAGTACAAGTGTGCGACGCAACGAAAGTTGAATAGCAATGTAATGCCCGGTTAATAAAATAAAACAACAGATCATGTATAAAATAACGATTGCAGCAGCTTACTTTTTTTTATCTGTAAATTGTTTTGCACAATCTTCCTCATCAATAAATGTAACTGGTTTTTATAAACCAAAAGAAAATCCGATTGTAAAAGCAGACTCTTCTTTTACATTTACAGATCCTATAAAAAAAGAAATGGTTAGGTGGCAAAAAGCAGATGTGTTTAACCCGGCAGCCATTGTAAAAGATGGTAAAGTATTTTTATTGTATCGTTGCGAAGATAATCCTGCTGCGGCTTTGGGCGGAAGAACATCGAGATTGGGTCTTGCAGAAAGTAAAGATGGCATTCATTTTAAAAAATTCCCCGAACCTGTTTTATATCCTGCAAATGATTCGTTTAAAGAATATGACTATCCCGGTGGATGCGAAGATCCACGGCTTGTGCAAACAGAAGGTGGTATGTATGTTGTGGCTTATACATCGTGGAATTATAAAGTACCGCGATTGAGTATTGCATTTTCAAAAGATCTATTTCACTGGGAGAAAAAAGGTCCTGCATTTTTAAAAGCATACAACGGAAAATTTGCAAATGATGCAAGCAAGTCAGGCTCTATAATTACAAAAATGATAAATGGCAAAGCTGTTGCTGCAAAGATCGATGGCAAATATTGGATGTATTGGGGTGAACACATCATTAACCTTGCCTGGTCTGAAAATTTATACGACTGGAATCCTTTACTGGATGATAATGGCGAATTGCTTGCAGTGGTAAGAACACGGTCAAAAATGTTTGACAGCGATCTTACGGAATGCGGCCCCCCTGCAATTATTACTGCAAAAGGCATTGTATTATTTTATAACGGCAAGAACGCAACCGATGATAATGCAGATCCAAACTTGCCCAAAGGAACCTATTCTGTTGGCCAGGTTGTGTTTGATACAAATGATCCAAAAAAAGTGATTGAGCGTTCGGATACATGTTTTATTAAACCAACTTTGCCACATGAAATGACGGGTCAATACCAGGCTGGTACTACTTTTTCAGAAGCGCTGGTGTTCTTTAAAAACAAATGGTTTTTATATTATGGCACTGCAGATTCATTTGTAGGTGTGGCCATAACTGAATAACTTTTATTGATACCGGCTACAGCATTTCATAGCGTCATCGTTCCGTCGCAGGCACTTCGCCTGTATACCAACCGGCTGCTGCAGTTAATATGCAAGATTACTCTTAATATACAAGTATGTTCTTATACTAAGAATGCATTTTTACTTTTAGTACCAGGTCATCTGCAGTTATAAACAACACATCTTTCGTTTCATTAAAAGCGCAATTAGAAACACGGCGCTTATATACTTTTATTAATCCCAATAATTTTCCCTGCGGTGAAATAATATTTATACCATCAGGTCCGGCACTAAATATATTTCCATACTTATCTATCTTAAATCCATCCGCTCCTTGCTTTACAGCAGCCTTTTCCAACATTTCAGTGGCGTCTAATAATACATTACCACCTTTTATATTTCCTTTTTCATCCAGCGTGTAAGCAAACCATTTTGGATGTATAGCAGCACTGCTGGCAATATATAAAGTTTTTTCATCCAACGACAATGCGATACCATTAGGATTATGTATCGAATCAATGAGCAATGTTGTTTTACCATCTGCACTTATTTTGTATACACCTTCAAAACTTAATTCTCTTGTTGAATCATTTTCTTTTTGCGGTAATCCGTAGATAGGATCAGTAAAATAAATATTGCCTTTATTATCCATTACTAAATCATTCGGGCTATTAAATTTTTTTCCTTTATAATTTGCCGAAAGCACAGTAAAATCAGGCTTTGGCGCATCAAGTGGCGTATTTAATCTTACCACCTGCCTGTTACCTGATTGACAAAGCAATAAACGGCCATCTTTATCAAGGGTAAGCCCGTTAGCCCCATCTTCACCGCCAATACGTTTTATAGAGCCTGTATAACCTGACGGCGTTAAGTACAACTTAGCAGAATCACCTTCTTTCCATTGATAAATTTTATTCTCCGGCACATCAGTAAACAGTAACATTTTTTTATCAGCAACCCACACCGGCCCTTCTGACCAGGTGAAACCTTTTGCAATAACTTCAATATTTGCATTGCTGTCTATTGCGGCAAGTACAGTATTATCGTAGATATCTACTTTGCCAACAGCGCTGTCTTTTACAGTTTGTGTTACTTCATTTGTCCTGCTTTCGTTGGTGCCGCAACTGCAGCATAAAACAAAAAACAGCAATACAATAAATAATATATTTTTCATGATGACATGTTTTAAAATAAGACCATTGATATTGTCTAAATAAAAACTCGCTTTTTACTACTTATTCTTTTAACGCTTCAATTAGCCTTCTGGCCTTTGCTGAAAGTTCTGCCAGGTACGTTTCATTTATTGCAACTTTACTATTTACCAATGCACTGCCAATACCGAAAGCTACAGCACCTGTTGCAGCAAATGTTTTAATATTTGATGCATCAATACCACCTGTTGGCATTACCCGTATATGATTCAACGGCGCCAGAATATTTTTAATATACGCAGCATCCAAACAGGGAAATATTTTTACAATGTCTGCTCCATTATTGTGCGCACTCAATATTTCCGTAGGAGTAAATGCGCCGGGAATGCTTACCAGGCCTGCATCCTTAGCAGTTTTAATAACAGCAACATCAAGCGATGGAGATATAAGAAATTTTGCGCCTGCATCTATTGCATTGTTCGCATCTGTTGTGTTTAGTACTGTTCCTGCACCGATCAACATCCTGTCTTTAAAAGCATGACTCAATTGTTCAATAACCGGGAGAGCATCCTGTGAATTCAAAGTTATTTCGAGAATACGGATGCCTCCATTATATAATGCTTTGGCTATTGGAATAATTTCTTTTGGTGGCATGCCACGCAGAATGGCTACGATCTGGTGGTCAAGGATGTGTTGTAAGTCTGACACGCTATTTTTTTTCGTTTTAGGCTAAGGTATTTATTTCATAAATGCGAAATAGAATTATTATGTTTCAGGCAGTGGTATTTTATGGCATCTGCTGTTGTGTCACTCACTTGTACGTTCAAAACATCAGTGGACAGTGAGCAACGAATAGTGAACAATAAATAGATTATTCTTTGCCAATTGCCTCTTTGTCTTGGTGCATTTCTTTCTTCAGTACAAGAGTGCGACGCAACAGAAGTATCATAGCATTGATGCAGTTGGGTTCATAAAAAATTCTTACTGCATACCTGTACTTATTAAAGAGAGAATGTTTTAAATTGTTTGATCAAATAAAATTGCTTGCATATGAGTACTAAATCAGGCCGCAGGTCTTTTATAAAAAATATAAGTATCGGTGGTGTAAGTGCTGCTATACTCCCTGCAGTTTCTGTTAATACAGCAACTCAGGAAGAAACTGATGGGCAACAACCAGCAGAAAATAATACCGGCATAAGAGCCTATAACAGTGCATATACAGGAAGTAATCTAAATCGTGTAGCGTTTCCTATTGGTGGTTTGGGTGCAGGTATGTTTTGTATGGAAGGAACAGGCGCTGTTTCGCATATGTCTGTCAAAAATCAACCGGATGTTTTTAATGAGCCGGGAATGTTTGCTGCTATATGTGTAAAAGGGTTAAAGAATGGTGCAAAAATTCTTGAAGGCCCTGTGCCCGACTGGAAAAAGTTTGGACAAAAAGATGCTGGCAATGGCGCAACCGGTGCTACTACGGGTTTACCGCGTTTTCACCATGCATCATTTCTTGCAAGGTTTCCGTTTGCAATGCTTGATTTAACAGACAACGATATTCCTTTAAAAGTACAGGTTACAGGATGGAGTCCTTTTATTCCGGGTGAGGAAGATAATTCAGGTATGCCGGTTGGCGCAATGGAATACAGTTTCAGAAATACAGGCACACAAAAACTTGATACCATATTTTCTTTCAACACCAAAAATTTTGTACAGGTTGAAAATGGTAATAACAAAGTAAGACCAATACAAAATGGATTTATTCTTACAGAAGAAGGCATAAAAGAAAAACCACTGCGAACAGATTTTGCGGTGTTTACAAATGACCGCAATACAATAGTTGATCATTGTTGGTTTCGTGGCGGCTGGTGGGACCCAATCACCATGGCATGGAATGCCGTAAAAAATGCAGCAATAAAAAACAATGCGCCTGTTGATAAAGATGCACCCGGCGCATCCTTATATGTTCCGTTTACTTTATTACCAGGCGCTGAAAAGACCATCAGGCTTATGTTTGCGTGGTACACACCAGACTCTGAATTAACTTTTGGTAATATGGGCATACGTAAAGAAAATTGCGACCCTGCATCGGGTTGTTGTAATTCGCCTTCTGATATTGGTCTGGATAAATATGATAAAGACTTTGATGGAAAATTTTACAAACCATGGTACAGTAATCGTTTTAAAAATATAGAAGAAGTTTGCGCTTACTGGAATGACAACTATGATGAACTAAAAAATAAATCAACATTATTTAAAGATGCATTTTATAAAAGCACTCT
The DNA here is from genome assembly GCF_007971225.1 of Panacibacter ginsenosidivorans. Taxonomy (NCBI): domain Bacteria; kingdom Pseudomonadati; phylum Bacteroidota; class Chitinophagia; order Chitinophagales; family Chitinophagaceae; genus Panacibacter; species Panacibacter ginsenosidivorans. The sequence goes on from NZ_CP042435.1 coordinate 1,153,890, forward strand.
TCCACCTGAAGTAATAGAAGCAGTTGCTGCAAATCTTACTATTCTTAAATCTCCAACAGTGATGCGGCAATATGATGGAAGGCTGTGGAACTGGGAAGGCTGTGGCGATTCATGGGGTTGCTGTCATGGCTCCTGCACGCATGTGTGGAATTATGCGCAGGCTATATCGCATTTGTTTCCCGCATTGGAAAGAAGTTTACGCGATACCGAATTCTGCGAAAGCCAGGATGAAAAAGGTCACCAGAATTTCAGATCAGTGTTGCCTATAAAACCTGCCACGCATGATTTCCATGCTGCTGCAGATGGCCAGTTAGGTGGCATCATGAAGGTTTACCGTGAATGGCGTATCAGTGGTGACAATGAATGGCTGAAAAAAATATTTCCCATGGTACAGAAAAGTATGGATTACTGTATCAATACCTGGGATCCGCGACAAAAGGGCGTTATAGAAGAGCCGCATCATAATACTTACGACATTGAATTTTGGGGTGCAGATGGAATGCACTGTAGTTTTTACCTCGGTTCATTAGAAGCCATCATTGCAATGGGTTCACATCTGAACAAAGATGTAACACTGTATAAAACACTTGCTGAGCGTGGAAGGAAAATGATGGAGACCGGCTTATATGATGGCGAATATTTTATACAGGATATACAGTTTAAAGGATTGAATGCAAAAGATCCAACCACAGCACAATCTTTTGGCGGTGAGTATTCGCAGGAAGCAAAAGAACTTTTACAAAAAGAAGGGCCAAAATACCAGTATGGAAAAGGATGTTTATCTGACGGTGTATTGGGCGCATGGATTGCACGCATGTGTGGATTAAATGATCCTGTCGATAACACGAAAATAAAAAGTCATTTAAAAGCAGTACACAAATACAATTTAAAAGAAAATTTAAGCGAGCACGCTAACCCACAACGTCCTGCGTATGCATTAGGCGATGAAGGTGGTTTACTTTTATGTACATGGCCCAAAGGCGGCAAACTCTCTCTGCCATTCGTTTACAGTGATGAAGTATGGACAGGCATTGAACACCAGGTCGCGTCTCACTTAATGCTGATGGGCAATGTAAAAGAAGGGATTGATATTGTTCGTGCCTCACGTAATCGTTACGATGGCCGCATAAGAAATCCTTTCAATGAATATGAATGTGGTCACTGGTATGCACGTGCATTATCAAGCTATGGTTATCTGCAGGCGCTTACAGGAGTGCGCTATGATGCTGTTGACAAAACGTTATATATTGATTCAAAGATTGGAGACTTCACTTCTTTTCTTTCTACGGAAACTGGTTTTGGAACGGTTTCACTCAAGAGTGGAAAGCCTTTTGTTAAAATAGCTTATGGTAATATCAATATTGAAAAGATCAATGTCTCTGGCAAAGTAAGTTCGTTCACTAAAATTTAAAACTCAAATGCTAGTCGCAAACAATACGATTGTCTCATTGCGCTATGTAATGAAAAATGACGCGGGTGAAATAATGGAAGACAATACAAACACGGCTCCATATAATTATTTACATGGAAGCGGTAATCTAATGCCTGCTTTGGAAGATGCAATGACAGGTCTTTCAAAAGGCGAGGCAAAAACTTTTTCTATTGCCGATAAATTGCTTAATGGCATTTTTCATTTTGATGTAATTATAGACGATGTAAGGCCAGCGTCTGCAAAAGAAATTGCCAGTGGTTTCCCTGCAAAAAAAATAACAACGGATGATTGTGGAACAGATTGTTGTTGCTAAATATTATGAGCCAAACTGCAACGCATCATGAGGCTTTTCTTGCGTCGCACTCTTCAAAAATTAGTTATATACTCAACACTTTAATTTGCACACTAACGAACATTGTAGTTACGGATGGCTATACATTAAATCCCGGCGATCTAAGCTGGGAAAGCATTACAACACTCAGTGCCAACTATATTATTCTTTTCATCAAAAAATATCTTTAACAAATCATCACTTGGCAGCTTGTTCATTTGCAAGCAGCCCATTCACTGGTTTATCAGAATAAACAATCGCTTCGCCTACTCTAAAATTATAATCCTTTGATGGGTTTAATATCTTCAATTCCACATGATGTTCCCCTTTTGGCAGATCATATTTCCAGCAAAGCTCATAACGCCGTGTTGTATAGCTGGCAGGCAATTCAGGCGATTCAACCAATTTCCCATCTACATACAATTGCGTATGAAAAACAAAATCCGTTGTGCTTGCCCATTCTGCGGTTTCTCCTCTTAATACAAAACCTGTTCCTTCAAAATCAAAACTTACCGCATCTTTTGTCTCGCTCCATTTTGTATTTATTTTTTCGACAGGGTAAATACTATCAAAACTTTTTTCAAATCTTACCGCAACAGGTTGCTGCGATTTTATTGTTACAATATTCCCATCAATCTTGCCGCCATTTCTTTCGATGTTTTGCAGAGCATGTTTGAAACCGATCTCATAAACATCATTTAAACTCATGGTGGTATATTTAAAATCTATTCCTTCTGCATCTTTCAAACCTTGTTTCCAAAATGCTGGAATTTTATTGTACCCAAGTACAGTTCCTAAAATTCCGCCGGCTGTTGATGGATTACAATCCGCGTCCTGTCCGCATCTTGTGGTGATCTCTAATGTTTTCGTATAATCACTTCCACCATACAGCAAACCAATCACTACATACGCTGCATTTACTTTCGCATCAATATTAAATGGTGCAAAAACACCTTCCGGGCAACCAATATCATTAGCATACTTCTTCTGTACTTCAAGCCATGTTTGTTTCCAGTCTGTTGGATATTTTTTATGCCATGCAATTACATCAGTTATACATTTATAAAAATCGCTTTGTGCCGGAACTGTTTTCAATGCCTCATTTACGATATAATTAATATCACCCGATGTAAATGCCAGCGTGTACATCGCTCCAATATATATTCCACCATACCAGCCATCACCGTAATTCATAATGTGACCAATCTTATCACTTATCGACGATGCCGTGTTCGGCATTCCCGGACTCATCAACCCTGCAAAATCAGATTCAATTTGATAGTCGATGCAATCGGCATGCGGATTGTTTTTCCAATCACCACTTTGCGGCGCTTTTATACCATGCAAAATATTATAACGTCCTGCCTGGTTTGCATGCCACAACGTGTAACCCGCATGGGCAAAGGCATTCGCGAAAGAATCCACCGGCGCATCGAGCCCATATTTTTCAAACACATCAACAAAAGTCAGGTCCATGTACAGGTCATCATACAAACCCGCATTGTTGATCATATTATCTTTCAGCAAACCATCATGCCACATCAATCGCTGATAATCTCCAATAAAAGTTCCCTGGAAACGAAACTCATAAGGTCCGCCAAACGTAACGCCAATCGTTTGTCCGGCCCATCCGCCCATGATCTTATCTTTCAAAACATCTTTGGAAATACCAATTGTTTGCGCATGTATTTGCATTGCATACATCAAAACAATTATTGCAACAATAATCTTCTTCATGATATATTCTTTATGTATCCAGCTTTTGTGCTATTATTAAACTTCGTTGTGTCACTCACTTGTACTTTCTGTTCTCTATTCAACACCTCATCCTCGTTCCTTCTCCTTGAGAAGAAGGAGGGCAAACATCATATCATTTATTAGCATTTGAATTTACACATTCAACTGTCATTTCTTTTCTCAGTAAAAATCAGATTTCATCATCAATACTTTCTTCTTCCTTTAGAGCTGGGGCATCTGCTACTTCATTTCTATATGGCGCTGATGCCTGTGCTCCCAATCTTGTTACAGATATTGCTGCAGCATTACATGCATATTCTACAGCATGTTTCATAGTTTTTCCTTCCGACAATGCCACTACCAGTGCGCCATTGAATATATCTCCTGCTGCAGTAGTATCTACGGCTTTTACAACAGGTGCCGCAATTTCAGTAAAGAAATCTTTTTCGTATAGCAATGCACCATTTGCACCTAATGTAATAATGACTGTTTCTACTCCTTTTCCGTTTAAAATTCTGGCTGCATGCTTTGCAGCATCTACATCATCAACTACAGTATTTGTAAGCATTCCTGCTTCATGTTGATTGGGAGTAATGATATTTATGTTTTGTAATAACTCATCGCTTAATTCTGCTGCAGGCGCAGGATTCAATACAACCTTTACTCCATTTACTTTTGCAAATGATGCAACATGTTCAATAGTTGAGACCGGAGTTTCCAATTGCATTAATACAATAGATGCATTTGCAATTTTATCTTTTGCACTTTCAATATCTTCTTTTATTAATGCAGCATTAGCACCTGATGCAACTACAATACAGTTCTCACCATTATCATCAACGTTTATCAATGCCACACCTGATGGATGTTTTTTATCTGTAAAAACATGGGTTGTATCAATGCCTTCTTTTTTAAATAATTCAATTGCCTGTTTGCCAAAAATATCATTCCCCACCTTTGCTATGAGTGAAATATTACCGCCAAGTCTTGCAGCAGCAACAGCCTGGTTAGCGCCTTTGCCACCAGCATTCATAAAGAATGTGCCACCAAGAATTGTTTCTCCAGGTTTTGCTAAGTAAGGTGATTTAATAACCATATCTGTATTGGAGCTACCAACAATTATAATAGAAGGTTTCTTCATGACAAGACTTGTAATTTATTACAGAAAGATAATTCTTATTTATTATTTATGCTGTGCTTTAAAAGATAAACTCTTTTCTTCCAATAACTTTTTCAGAACAGGTATTGATGATGGTCCTACACCATGCAGTTTCAAAATTTCTTTCTCACTAAAGGATGAAAGTTTTTTCACTGAATCAATACCTGCATTTGCTAATGCTCTTTTTGCAGGATTACCGAGACCCTGGAATATTTCATCGTTTAATTTCTTTGTGGGCATACAAACAATTTTGAATTTGCTGAAAAGCATTGTTACAGTATAAGTGTGCGACGCAACAGGCGATGCCACATGCAATTCAGATTGGCTCATAATTTTAATTCACTTCTAACTCATCTTTTGTTGGCAGTTTTGGAAAAGCATTGTGCGGTTCTGTCTGATACCAGAACACTGTTGAAGAAATATCATCTTTCAACGGAAGATAACGACCTCCATCTCTCCAACCCAGTGCCTGTATGGTTACGCGAAGATCTTTTTCGAAACGAATAGGGTCTGTTATATGCCAGCGATACAAACCAAAACGTTGCGCCATTTGGTAATGTCCATCGCCGCGAATAACCTGGTGCAAGCCCGTGTACGCAGTTGAAAATTCTGTGTAATTAACTTCATCAACACCGGCAGCATTTTTCTTGCGTGTATCAAAATCATAAGACCCACAGAAATAATCTTCAGTGCCAGTGCCACATATTGTTGGATACTGCGTGTCGCCATCCATAAAGAATTTTATTTCACCTTCGCCCCACCAGCCATTGTTGTGAACGCCCCACGCCATATAGGTTCCAACATATTGTCCTTTGCCTTTTATTCCATCAACAAGTGTGTAATCTGTTTTGTAAGGCAATGGATTTGTTCTGCGAAATTGCGCATGAAAATAAGCAGCATCTGCCGATACGTCTGTTAAGATGTAATCAACCTGGTAATACAAAACCATATCTTCATCTGCAATATTCTCCATCGTTATCCTACATTTTTTTCTAAATGGCATTGGCCAGTAGCAATTAAATGCACTTCCGGGATTTACCGTAACAGCCAATGAGTTTAACGGTGCATATTTGCCCCAGCCCATTCCAAAAAAATCACCGACCGGCACTTCAACCGAAGGCGTTGTTTCATCATCCCAATAAAAACGAAGGATTGAAAAACGCCAGTTGCCTGTTGGCGTCATCCAAATATGTTGAATAGAACCAGAGCCATCAATTTCTGCAACAGTGTAAGTTGTTTTTGATTTTATTACCACGCTCGGGCTAACCTTCCAACCCTGACCCAGATCTCTCGAAGGTCCGCTTCCAGTGCCGGTTGTAGCCATTCCGCCTTTACCTTTTTCACCATTAAAATTTTCAGGACTAATACTTCTTGTCTTCGCATCAGACAATTGAAAAATGTTGCTGAGATTAGCATTAATACCGTTGAATTTTTGTTGCGCATGAATTTGAGTAAGAATAAAAAAAGCAATTCCAATCGTTAGAAATTTTTGCATGATGATATATTTAGATGTAAGAATTATTTTATGAACTAAGCTATAGTGCGTGTAGCATCGTCTCTTGCGTCGCACTCTTGTACTGAAGACAATGGAGCAACAAATGAAAAATAAAAGGTGAAAGTTAGGAACATCCATTTACGATTCACTGCTCACACCTGACGAAAATTTCACTTCACCCATATTGTATTTGTAAGCGTTCCAATTCCTTCAATCGTTATGTTTACAATATCATTTTTTTTCAGTGTAAAATTATTATCTGGAACAACGCATGTACCGGTCATAAGAAAAGCACCATGTTCAAAATCCATTGCCTTAAATAACCATGATGCTAATTCGGGTAATGTTCTTTTCATACGGCTCAGTGTAGTTGAATCATCAAACATCTTTTGTTCACCACGGTAAATATTCATTGATATTGCTGTGCTCAATGAGATTGGATCTTCTGTTATATATAAGCATGGACCAATAGCAGCGCTACGTTCATACATTTTTGCCTGCGGCAGGTATAAAGGATTTTCCCCTTCAATACTTCGTGAGCTCATATCGTTGCCGATTGTGTATGCCTGTATGTTCCCATATTTATTGATGAAAAGTGTAAGTTCCGGTTCAGGAACATCCCATGTAGAATCTTTTCGGATATTCACTTTCTGGTTATGCCCAGCAACACGATGTGGCAAAGATTTAAAAAACAACTCTGGCCTGGTTGCTTCATACACGCGTTGATAACAATCTGCTGCTCCTGAATCTTCAGACTCTTCCATTCTGGCATCTCGGCTTTTTAAGTAAGTAACCCCTGCGGCCCATACTTCCTGTTGACCAATTGGTGGCAATAAATAACTACTGATAATATGGTCTGCCTGTGCTTCTGTAATAATATTTCCTTCATCAGATAAGTTGAATAAATATTCTATCAGGTTATCACGATTAATAATAAAATCCCATGGCTGATTAATGAAATAATACCTGCCGTTTACTTTTAAAATATTACCGTTGGAAGTTTTGTAGAGGTGCATTTTTATTTTTTTAGATCGTCAAGATTTACCCGGGTAAATGTCTAAAGATCAGGAAAATAATCGTTTTCAAACATTCATATGACACAAATATTTTTACAAAGAAATTCCTCTCTTCCATGGAATAAAATCATCGTGATTCGTGGCATTTGCTTTTGCCTGCACTTCTCCGCTCGCTACTTTAATGATATATTCAAATATACGTTCACCTGCCTGTTCTACGGTCTCTTTTCCATCTACAATAGTTCCTGTGTTAATATCAATAATATCATTCATTTTATTATAGAGCGTAGTGTTGGTGCTTATTTTAATAACCGGCGTTACAGGATTTCCGGTTGGTGTTCCTAAACCTGTTGTAAACAAAACAAGATTAGCACCTGCTGCAACTTCAGCCGTGGTTGATTCAATATCACTGCCCGGTGTACATAATAAATTCAAACCCGGTTTTGTAATTTTTCCGGGGTAATCCAATACATCTGTAACAGGTGAAGAACCGCCTTTCTTTGCAGCGCCTGCACTTTTCATGGCATCTGTTATTAACCCATCACGGATATTACCAGCAGAAGGATTAGAATCAAACCCGGAACCAACAGCTTTGGCTCTTTCATTGTAAGTACGCATCAAATGCATAAATTTTTCAGCAGTAGCATCATCAACACAGCGATCGCTTAGATTTTGTTCCACACCGCATAACTCAGGAAACTCCGATAATACTACTGCACCGCCAAGTGCTACTATTATATCTGCAACATGACCTACTGCGGGGTTAGCTGTTATCCCTGAGAACCCGTCCGATCCTCCGCATTCTAAACCTATACAAAGTTTATTTAAAGAAGCAGGTTCCCTTTTGCATTCATTTGCCTGCATTAACCCTGCAAATGTTTGTCGCGTTGCCTGCTCCAGCATTTTTGTCTCGTTGCCAATCTTTTGTTGCTCCAGTAAAAATAATGGCTTTGAAAATTGCTTATCCCTTTTATATATTTCTTCTTCAAGAATAGCTAACTGTGCATTCTGGCACCCCAGACTCAAAACTGTTGCCCCTGCTACATTTGGATGTGTAATGTATCCTGCAAGCAAACCACACAAAGCAGTTGTATCATCTTTTGTTCCTGCACAACCAAGTGTATGATTAAGTATCTTTATACCATCAATATCTGGAAATATTTTTTTATGTGTGTCTGTATTTTCTTCTATAGCAATAACATTATTTAATATTTCATCTGCAGTTCTTCCTAACCTGTATTGAGCAACGAGTGATTCTGTTATCAGTTCATAACGCGATCTGCTTTTCTTATAGCCCAATGCTTTTAATAAAGCTTCCTGCAACGCATCTACATTTTTATTTTCACAGAAGACCATTGGGATAATTAGCCAATGATTGGCCGTACCAACAGAACCATCCGCACGGTGATACCCCATAAATGTTCGCTGTTGCCATTTCAAAATATCAGGCTTGTTCCATTGGGTATTTCGTTCTTTTAAAGTGTATGTATTTGCCGCGTGTTTTATGTTAGCAGTTGTTATTAATCCACCTTTGCTTATTGCCTTTATAGCTTTTCCAACCAATACGCCATACATAATTACATCATCACCCTGTTGCAGATCGTTCAATGCAAACTTATGTTTGGCAGGAATTGTTTCCTGCAAAATAATTTCTCCCAGGCCATTTGATATAACAGCGTCTTTTGCAAGTGTTGTTAATGCAACAGCAATATTATCGTCAGGATGAACTTTAAGCGTTTTTGATTGCATTTTTTCCATTATTGAGCAAGCGCCAGGATCTTTTGGCATCGTCTCTTGTGTTACTCACTTGTACGTTTGGGAAAGTTATCAGCAAATCAGGTATCAGCATTCAGCAAGTCAAATACATTTAGCTGAAGCCTGACTGCTGATCGCTGACTCCTCTTCCGGAGTACAAGTGTGCGACGCAACGATGCCTAATGCTTATACTAAAGTTTGGTACACAAAATCAATCAATATCCCGCTGATCAATTTTTCCATCTACAAAACGCTGTATGCTTAAAGTATTTTTATTCTTTAAAGCATCAGGCAACATTTGCTGTGTGAAATTTTGATAACATACGGGTCTTGTAAAACGATAAATGGCAGCAGTGCCAACAGAAGTGGAACGCGCATCAGTGGTTGCAGGGTAAGGACCTCCATGCACCATTGCATGCGTTACTTCCACACCTGTAGGAACATTATTCAACATAATGCGGCCGGCCTTTAATGCAAGTATTTGTGCAAGTTCATTTGCAGCATACATATCATCTTCATCGGCCCAAACACTTGCTGTGAGCTGACCCTGCAATTCATTTGCGATTGAATAAAGCTCTTCTATATTTTCAGCAACTACATGAATAGAGGCAGGCCCAAATACCTCGTGCCACAGATCTTTATTAGCAAGAAAAGCTTTTGCATCAGTCTGAAACATATGAGCAGTAACAGTCTTATCAGTATTGGCTTCCTTGCCATAAGACTTTAATTTAAGTTTTTCTGTAACCAAAAGCGATTTTATATTGGCACTATAATTATGATAGATGTTTTCACTAAGCATGCAACCTGCATTGGATTGCTTTATTGCTGAAGCAAATGTTGAAAGAAAATTTTCCGTATCTGTTGATTTAACTGAGAAGATAAGGCCAGGGTTTGTACAAAACTGTCCAACACTTAAAAGATTGGAAGCAGCAAGTTTTTCTGCAATGCCATTTGCATCTTTTGACATGATGTTTGGCAAAATAAAAACAGGATTAACACTGCCCATTTCTGCATAAACAGGAATTGGCTCTTGTCTTTTACAAGCCGCATCAAACAAAGCTTTTCCGCCAGTGAAAGAACCGGTAAATGCAACTGCTTTTACAAGTGGATGCTGCACCAGCGTTATACTGCATGCATTTGATTTGCCCTGCAATAAAGCAAACAAGCCCTCGGGCATATTGCATTTTTTTAGTGCATCAATCACCAGTTGTGCAACTAATTCTGAAGTGGCAGGATGTGCAGGATGTGCTTTATAAATTACAGGGCAGCCTGCTGCTAATGCAGATATAGTATCGCCACCGGCAACAGAAAAAGCAAAAGGGAAATTACTGGCACCAAAGACAGCAACAGGGCCTAACGGAATTTGCATCTGCCGGATATCTGGTTTTGGCAAAGGCTTGCGGTCTGGCTGCGCGGTATCAATAACAGCTTTTACCCATGACCCTTCCCGTAATAATGAAGCAAATAATTTTATTTGATTAATGGTGCGTTGTACTTCACCTTCAAGACGCGGTTGTGGCAGTTTTGTTTCCTGCATAGCCACGGGTATAAGCTCGTCTTTTGCAGCAGCAATTGCATCTGCAAGCGTTTCAAGAAAGAAAGCTTTTTCAGTACCACTCAATTTACGATATTGCTCAAATGCATTCGCTGCAAGCATTGCAGCCTGATCTATCTCAGCTGTGGCAGCTTCGTGAAAAGCATAAGCACCTGTTTCATTCTTAAAATTTATAGCAACCGAAAATGTCTCGTTATTCATTCCAAACAACTTATAACCAATTAAATTTTTCCCCGTTAGCATCATTGATATTTCTATTTACAAAGAAAAAAATTAAGGCTTTGTAAAAAAGCCATATTGTTCGCCAATAATGGTAGTTTATTGGCAGTGTATAAAGCTATTGCTAAATCATGAAAGCAAGAAGATTTTATTGGCCAGTCAGCGGGTCTTTTTGCACCTTTTCTTGCGTCGCACTCTTGTGCTGTTACAGCAAATTGCGGCAGGATAAGGGTTATACGCAAAAAGTTATAAAAACTGTTTCAAAAAATTTATTCGCTTTTTATACTGTAATAAAAGAAGCAATACATTTCAATTTCGTAAGTTTATTTTTTAAGATATCTCTAATGCTGCCATAATTGTATGAATTACGTTACATATGAAACCAATCCTCAGAAAAGTCGACACGGGTTATAATTATTCTTTCAGTGTGAGAGAAGATATATTTCCATACTTGTATAATCACTGGCATTATCACCCGGAAGCAGAGCTTACATTAATACGTAAAGGAACAGGCATAAGGCTTGTAGGCGACAGTGTGGAACAATTTGAAGATAATGATCTTGTATTGCTCGGTGCCGAACTTCCACATTACTGGAGAAGTGATGCCTTATATTTCAAAGAAGATCCAAATGTACAGGTGGAAGCAGTGGCCATACATTTTAAAGAAGATTGCTGGGGGAAAGATTTTCTCGAAATGCCTGAATTGTCTGCCGTTAAAAAAATATTACAGGATGCAAAACGTGGCCTCGAAATAACGGGCAAGACAAAAAAAATACTTATTCCAATGATGGAATCTATGCTTAAAGCCAAAAATGCAAAGCGTGTGATACTGTTGCTGGATATGTTATATATTATTGCTGCTTCCAAAGAACTAACTACCCTTTCCAGTAATGGTTTTTCAAAATCTTATGACCATTCTAACACTGACCGCATTAACGAAATATACAATTACACATTTAATAACTTTCAGCAACAGGTAAGTATAAAAACTATTGCGGCTGCCGTAAACATAAGTCCCAATTCATTTTGCAGGTATTTTAAAACAAGAACATTAAAAACTTACTGGCAGTTTTTATTAGAAGTACGAATTGGTTATGCATGCAAACTATTAATAGAGAATAAACTTAGCGTTGCAAAAATATGTTATGACTGTGGCTTTAATAACCTCTCCAATTTCAACAGGCATTTTAAACATATCGTAGGGATGTCGCCTCTGCAATACAGTAAGACATATTTGCAGGATAAACGAAAATAACCACATTATATTTACAATAAAAGTAGTTACTGGTAACAACTTTTCTTCTGTCAATAACAGGCAGCTGTAATGCATGTTTATTTTAAAATAAATATCTTTCTCATCATCTTTAAAATGTAAAAGAATACAAAAAGAAAACCCGCATAAGCGGGTTATCCTTATATTCTAAATAAAGAATTATTGCACTACTACTCTTATGCTTTCAGATAAACCTTCACCTTTCAATTGCAATATATATATGCCAGGTGCAGGCTGCTGTTTCATATTCAGCGCGTATTTTACATTTGCCTGTACTGCCTTAATATTTTCCTGGTGAATGATTCTGCCGCTATTATTCGTTAAAGTAGCTACTATATTATTTCCTGTATAATCCCGAAGTATAAAGTTGATAACTGCTTTTGCCGGATTGGGATAAACAGTAAGCAATGAATTATCAACAAACATCTTAATGGATCTAACGTCAGAAATAAATGACTTACCATTAAGATCGTATTGTTTGATGCGGTAATAATTATTTCCTTTAACAGGGCTTACATCCAATGCACTGTAGCTATGGGCTATGCTGCTTGTGCCACTCCCTTTAATGGTGGCAACAGTTTTCCAGTTTATAGCATCTGTGCTACGTTCCACTTCAAAGTGATCGTTATTAATTTCAGAAGTGGTGGTCCATGTGACCTTCACATGATTGTTATCAGCCTCAACTTTAAAGTTGTTAAGATGTATCGGTAAAACCTCGGCTGTAGATAAAGTTGGGAATACCAGGCCTGCTGGATATTCGGCGGCGGCGACCCTGAAATAATAAGTAGTACCTGCCTGAATATTGGATGTCGCTTTTATGCAAAATTCATATTCTGTCTGCTCACCCTCGTTTATCGTAAATGAGGGAAAAAATTCTGTCGAAACGAGAACCCGCCCACGAGTAAATGTGAGTCCTGAACCTTCGCCTGTCATTTGGTTCGTGGTTTTTTCAAGATCGGTTAAATTTGGACTCGTACCTGCAAACATAAATGGATTATTACGAGCTGTTGTTCTAACTGTATCCCATTTTGCTCCTGGCAAGTCGCTTGAATCTTGAAGCTGGGCACCATCAAGAAAGCCACCCGGGTTAGCAGGATCATTATATAAACTAATCCTTAAACGTAAAAGATCGTTTGTATTGTTGATGGTGATGGCAGTATTTTCTGCAGCTATCCATGTGGCAGTTTTTTCTGTACCATCATCTTTCCTCCACCGCCATTTTCCCTGCGTTGAAAAGGCGAAAAGCTGGTGCGTGCTAACCAGCAGAACCACGATAAGTAATGTTTTTTTCATGACGTACGTTTTTAGTTGTGAATTGATTTGAAAGTTAATGATTATTGTTTTGATTTGTGACATGCTAATGGTAAACCTTTTGTATCCATCTCTATCCTGCTTAAATGCCATCTTCCGAGATTGGCGGTATGTAATTGTTTGAAATCTTTTCCTCCAAATGCAATATTGGTAGGATTAGAAAGTGTATGTGCTTCCCAATCATCTGTCAATATGCTTATTTCCTTTTGCTTACTTACTTTATAAATCCTGTTGGGTGCATAGCAGGAAATATAAAGATTCTCTTCATCGTCAAATGCAATTCCATCGGGGCATGTTTCAGGAATAACAACAAAGACTTCTCTTTCTCCTGCTGTTCCATCATTATTGATCTTTATTCTTTCTACACCAGGCAACCAGGTACAAACCACATACAAATACTTTTCATCTTTTGAAAGTGCCATGCCATTTGCAAAATTGAACGGGCCTTTATGCCAGATACTCCCATTACCATTTTCATCAAAGCAGAAAATCTTTCCATTCACCTGCCTGAATGCGCCACTATCTGACACATATAATTTACCTGTTTTGTCAAACACCGCATAATTGGGAATATTCATGTTTACACCACCAGCACTTGTTGCAAACATTTCTAGTTTGTATGATGTAAGATCAAGCTTCCAGACACACTTATTTTTGAGATCGCATATAGCAAGCCATGTACAATCCGCAGAAAATGCAATACCTAAAACAAAGCCGCCGGTATTTGCTACTTCTGTTATTGTTTTTCCATTCTCAGTTATTTTATAGACCTGCCCTGCTTCTCCTCCGGCCCAAACAGAACCATCAGGATGCACCGCTACACATTCAGGATGATCAAGGCCATCTGCAAAAATTGATATTTGATCAATGGTTATAGGCATCATATTTTTTCTTTCCTGTTTAATAATTTAAAGTTGCACCAAGCTGATCCGTGTTACTAAAAGTACAAGAGTGCGACGCAACGAAAGCTTAATAGCGGCAATTAGCCTGGTTCAAAAGATTTCATTACTTACGCTTCAATTTCGCCCAGTTCCTTTCCGGTAACACACTAAACCATTCCGGTCTTTCAGGATCACGATCATACTGATAACCGCCAACTTCTTTATAATACCCGCCGTATTGTTTTAGTTTATCATGATCAAGCTCAACACCAAGTCCATTGCCTTGTGGCACTTTGATCTTTCCATTTACATATTGCATCTTTCCACCTTTAATAATATCATCTGTTATGTGGTGGTAATGCGCATCCGCAGCAAAAGAAAGATTGGGAATAGCAGCGCCAAGATGCAGCATGGTAGCGAGTTGTATGCCAAGCTCGCCGGAGCTATGCACGGCAACACCAATTTGAAATTTCTCGCAAACGATACTCGCTTTCCATGCCTGGCGCAAACCGCCCCAAAATGTTGTGTCGAGTAAAATAACATCGATAGCATTGGTGCGGATGCATGCAGCAAGCTGTTCAAAATTTACAACAACTGTATTGGTTGAAGTAGGTATGCGAATCATCTCTCTTACACGCCTCATTCCTTCCATGCCCCATGTAGGGTCTTCAAAATAATCGTTTGGTAAATGCTCAATTACTTTGCCTATGCTTATAGATTCTTCCACACTCCATGCTGCATTGGGATCTATGCGCACTTTATGTTCCGGAAAAGCAGCAGACAAAGCTTTAAACACTTCAATCTCATGATCAGGATGAAAAACACCGGCCTTTAATTTATGAGAAGTGAAACCATATTTATTTACAAGGTCTTTTGCATGTGTTACAATTTCTTCAGCAGTTTCTTCACCGCCGATACCTGTTATCTCATTTTTATAGCGGAAGAAAATATAAGATGCAAAAGGTATTTCTTCACGCAATGCACCACCCAAAAGATCGCATGCACGAATGCCTAATTTTTTTCCGATGATGTCAATACATGCAAACTCTATAGCCGCATGCAACTGCGTTCTGTTGTTGTATAAAGAAGCAGTTGGGTTACAAATTTTCCAGTATAACTGTTCCAGTTGCATAGGATCGTGACCAATCAAATATTTATTCAATGCACTAAATGCATTCTCTGCAGATTCGCCCCCACCGCCCATTTCACCAAGGCCCGTAATACCTTCATCAGTTTCGACTTCTATGATCGTACGCACAAAACGTCCCCAATGACAACCGTTGGAATGTCGAATCGGCGCTTCCAAAGGCATGGCGACTGTTGTAGCTTTTATGTTTGTTATTTTCATACCCCAACCCTAAAGGGAGTTTTTATTTTTTTGAATACAAGCTAATCTTTTCATGGCATCTTCGTTGCGTCGCAATCCTTTCATCTGTATCTTTTCATGGCAACAAAAATCATATTAGCCTCAACTATCTTTTTTACTTCCAGCGATTGTAATTCCTAAACCTCCGTCTATTCTAAAAGCTTGCCCTGTTATAAAGCTTGCTTTATCACTGCATAAAAAATAAATCAGTTCAGCAACTTCTTCCGGCTTGCCAATGCGATGTACGGGATGCATATCTATACACTCCTGCATTACTGCTGCAGGATCGGGAGATAATGCAATTGAATCTCTCAACATAGGTGTATCAATGGTTCCGGGGCAAACAGCTACACATCTTATGTTTGGTGCATAATCAACCGCAATGCTTCTTGTCAAACCAAGCAAAGCAGTTTTTGCAGTAGTGTATGCAGCAACATTTTGCTGACTTACAAATGCCTGTACACTGCTCACATTAATTACTACTCCACTACCCTGTTGCTGCATAAAAGGTATTGCATGTTTTGCACAGAGGTATTGACTTTTCAGATTTACGTTCATTACAAGATCCCACTCATCTTCTGCTGTGTCTGTAACGTTTCCGTAACGCTGAATGCCTGCATTATTAATTAAAAAATCTATTCTTCCGAATTTTTGATGAGTGTTTTGAATGGCATGTTGTACTTCGTTATTCTTTGAAACATCACACGCAGTATAAAACCATCTTTCATCATTAATGCCACTTTTATCAGGTGAAATATCCAGTAACGCAACATTTGCTCCTTGCTCATAAAATAAAGTAGCACATGCAAGACCAATCCCTTTTGATGCACCTGTTATGATGACAGTTTTATTTTTCATGATGGTTTGTAAAATTTACGTTCCCAATATCTATGTGCTTGCCAGAATCTTTTTCAACTGCGGTGATTACTCCATCGTTTATTTCAATTTGTTCGATACCTCTAAAATTATTCCCACCCGGGAAAAGAAAACAAGCATACTCTTTTGTTACCTGCTCACCTGCATCTATGTATGCAACAGTTGGCTCATTAAATACTTCGAGGTTATTGTTTTCAATGATCTTTTGAAAAGGCTGATGCAGACCAGTTGTACCAAATTCAAGTCCGCGATATTTGATTATTCCATTTTCAAAATGCTGCCAGAGATTAATCCAGGAATAATCTTTTCTTTGCCATACATAACCAAGCACTAATTGATGTGCTGGTGAGTAAGCAGTTAACCACCCGTAATTATCTTTTGGGTCAACTATAAATGAAAATACCGAATTATAATTCTTTTGTGGGTTACGCAAATCAAATGCATTCTTGTTGTCATCAGTTGCTACCGGCCAATTGACAATATGCTTTGACGGTTGATCTCCATATAAATAATTGAACCCGGTTGTTGCATTGCAATTAATCACTGTCGTTCCATCTAAAAAGGGTACAGCAATTGTTGGATGTTGTACAATTTGGTATAATCTTCCCAGAGGATTTATATTGGTGATTGTTTCCGTAACATGACAAAGTGCAACATGCTCATTCATTTGCATTTTTCTTTGAACATGCAATCCTTCAAGATGCGCAGTTGTTTCCATCGCTAGCCCTGTTTCATCATTTTCATTCAACTGCCACTCAATATTTGCAGGCTCACCATGATTTGGAATACCTGTATTTATTTCTCCTGTTGATGGCTCACCCCATCTTCCGGCGCAAATAAAATGTCCCTGGTACGCTGCACCAGCTTTATTGTTGGCAGGCATTCGATCTTTTGAAAACCTGAAGGATAAAGGGTTTACAGGATTTTCTTTTAAATGAAAATCTGTTATTGCACCACCATGCAAATCAGCTTCTAAAACAGAAGTTTTATTTTGTAGTTGTATTTTGGTATCCGTGATGAGCATGGTATGCTTACTATTTTTTTACTTAGCTATAATACTACTATCAGCGTTCCTTGTGTCACTCACTTGTACACCTGAACATATTGCAGCAAATTGTCGAAATCATTACTTAAGTACAAGAGTGCGACGCAACAAGCGATGATAGTAGCAATGCAGTTTGGTTCATAATAATTCTGTTAATACTTTACTGAAATAAACCTCGGTCGTAAGTGATATGGATGTTTTACAATATCATCTAAGAAATCGAACGAGTTTACATTGTAACTGATAAGCAACTCGCCGGGCTTTGATAAATTGGGATGCGCCTTTGCATTGTACGTGTAAAAATCAAGATCATCGTATGCTTCAGGCGTTTCCCAAACTTTCTTGGCAGGCTGAAACGGCCCCCACGGCGTGGCACCTGCAGCGATTGCAACAGTTGTGTTTGCAGTCTTTAATTGATACGCTGCAATAACGCGGCCATCAGCCATAAAACTTACACTCATTTCATTCGAGATATTATCTGTAAGCGCTGCACATGTATGCATGTCTGTGTTCCATGAAAGTCCATCCCAAAAACGCCACTCGTTAAAATTTTCAAATGCTGAATCTTTTACTCTTGCAACAACCAATTCTTTATTCATACCACGCACACCATATACGTAAATAAAACCATCAGGCTCTGGAGCGCCTGCTCCCACTGTGTTTGGGAGCACACAGATGCCGAACACCGTTTTACCTTTTGCATCAGTAAAAAATAAAGGCGTATCAAATTGTTTTTGATCTTTGTAGGGAGGGCGGCTTCCTTTTGGTAAAGCAATCAATGAAACGCCAAGATCCTCAAAAGGGTAAATACCACCCGGAACATTGTGAATGAGATAAGCAAAAATATAAATCGTGCTATCCTTTGCATGATCCATGAATCCATCACCGAGCCAGTAATAACTTTTCTCAGGAGCCTTTGGTGTATGCGGTTCAAACATTGACAAAGGCTTACCCACACTGTCTCTGCGCCAGTAATAATTTATTTTATTAGGGTCTGGATTTGCACCATGAAAATAGGCAACAGAATTGTTCATCATTTGCCAATCACCTTTGAGTGTATCAGCTTTTGTATCTATGTTGCCAAGAATGCAATCGCTGAACCAGAACATGGTTTCTGATTGATCATTCATTTGCCCTGGTTTATCAATACCGGTTAATGCGGTGCAGTAAATGCCATCTGCACCTATCCAGCCTGTATCATGCCGCAGCATCTCTGCCCATTCAGGTGCGGCTTTGGTCGTAATTCTTGAATTAGCGTATTCATCTTTTGAATCAACAGCAGCACTTGTTTTTGATGCTTCATTATTATTACATGCAAGCATGCAAGTTGAAAAGAGAATGCATTGTATGAGTAATAATCTTTTCATCTATGGCAATAGTTTTAGTCTTATAAATCTCGGACGATAGAGATTTGGATAAATTCTTATATCGTTGAAAAAATCTGTTGAGTTTACATTGTAGCTGATTAATAATTCTCCAGGTTTTGAAAGTGATGGATGCGCTTTTGCATTGTATGTAATAAAGTTTTTAGATGTCTTTAATACATCATCACAATTCCAGATTTTGATAACTTTTCCAAAAGGACCGTAAGGTGTTTTTCCAAGACGCAGCCCAACATACGGGCTAATACCATTTACCTGGAATATCATTGCATACCTTCCATCAGGTAAAGGTGAAACACTTAATTCATTCGATGCACTGTCTGTAATTGCAGCAGATTTATCTATATCAGCATTCCATTCTTTTCCATCATAAAATTTCCATTTATCAAACTGATCAAATTCTACTGGCAGCACTCTTGCAACCAATACATTTTTTTTCTGTCCCTGCATACCATATACATAAACATACCCATCAGGATCTGGAACGCCTGCAGCTTTTGTATTCACTAAAATGCCCGACCCATAAGAACCATAATCATATGCTGTGTCAACAGAAGGCTTTAAAAAAAATGGTGTTTGTGTTTGTTTGTAATTACTATATGGAGGCTTACTGGTTTTGTCAATTTTAATCATAGCGTTAGCTGCTTCTGCAAAACCAAGCCCGTACTTTGTTTGCCTGATCAGGAATGCAAAAAAATTGATACTGCTGTCTGTTGCTGTATTTACAAAACCATCGCCATTCCAATATGCATCCGTCGGCATTACACCCGCAATTTTGGGAACAAACATGGTGGCAGGTCTTTGCCTTTCTTCTGCCCAATAAAAATGAATGTTGCTATCCACAGGATCTTTTCCTTTTAGTATTGCAACTGAATTACGGACGAATGAAAAATTATTTTGCAAAGAATCATTAATAATATCGCCTATTACTGTGTCGCTAAAAAGAATTAATGTTTTACTGCTGTCATCTGCATAAACATTTTCCTTTCCGTTTAATGGAATTGAAAAAATACCATCCCCACCGAACCATCCGTGCTGACGTTTGAATAAGGCATCCCATTCCGGCGCTGTTTCAACAGTGAAATGTAATGAGTCGAGATTATCAGTAATAGGATTTTCCTTTGTTGCCTGATTGTTGCATGCACAAAATGTTATCGTTGCTAAAGTCACTAAAGCATTAATAAAATTCTTTTCTATTGATAACTTTTTATTCATTACTGTTTATACTTTGCCGGTTTGACGCTTTAGAAGCGTCTGACTTATTTTATGTTGCGTAATGATCTCCAGTACAAGAGTGCGACGCAACAGGCGATGCCATGAAATACCAATGCATGGCTCATAAAAATGCTATTGCAACTTTACTCTTATAAATCTTGGGCGATAAAAATTTGAATGTTCTTTTACATCGTTCCAGAAATCGAATGACCCAACATTATAACTGATCAACAACTCTCCTGGCTTTGATAAACTTGGATGCGCCTTTGCATTGTACACAATAAAATTCTTCCCTTCTTTTTGTTCGGTGCATTCCCAGATTTTTATAATAGGACCAAACGGACCATAAGGCGTAGTGCTCAAACGCAATCCCACAGCGGTTCCTATGCCATCTGTCTGGAACACCATTGCATAACGGCCATCAGGTAACGGCGTAACACTTAACTCATTCGATGCACGGTCTGCAATAGTTGCTGATTTTAAAATATCTGTTTGCCATATGGTTCCGTCGTAGTAACGCCATTTAGAAAAATCTTCAAAGTCTGCGGGCTTTACTCTTGCAACCATCACCTTTTTTATGTCGCCGCCAACACCATATACATACACATATCCATCGGGATTTGGCGCACCTGCACTCTTCGTGTTTGGAAAAACAGCAGAGCCAAAAGAAATATAATTGTTGGGATATTTTGCTGTGTTATCAACTGCATAAATTGGCGCATCAACTTGTTTTTGATCTGTGTATGGCGGCTTGCTTCCTTTTGGTAAAATGATCATTGCATTGCCAACCTGTTGAAATAAAAAAGCATTATCTGCGGTGTCTCTTATGCGATAACAAAAGATATAAGTTTTATCACCAAGCTCATGATTTACAAAACCATCACCAAGCCAATAGTAATCATCGTGCTTTGCATTTGGTGTGTTGGGCGCAAAAAAAGAACCTTCGTTACGCGGCTTTGTTTCCTTCCATTTGAATTGAATATTGTCTTCTTTGGGTTCATAACCTTTTAATAGCGCAACTGAATTATGCACCATTATAAAACCAGTCTTTGGTCTGTCGTTCACAATATCACCAAGCATTGTATCGCTGAACAGGATTGTGTTTTCAACGCTGCTGTCAGCTTTATCTACGCCATTTGATGGCAATACAAAAATGCCATCTGCACCAAACCAACCATGTTGACGATTCAATAGCTTTGTCCACTCGGGTGCTTCTTCAACAGTGAATTTTAAATTATTGATATCTGTATTCTTAACTGTTTGCGCTGTAGTTTTGCACGAATAAGAAGATGTCAAAAAAGCAAATAATATCCAGGAATAATTTCTTTTCATGTAGAGAATAATTTTATGTGCCCAACTATGGAATTTATATTACGCTTTTGTTGCGTCGCACCCTTGTGCTGTTTATATATATTCAATATTCAGCACGCAGCTTTGAAAATATTAGTAAGGTTCCAATGTAAACGTGAACAACTCTTTGTCTGAAAGTCCAAACACAGATAAGTCGTATGTTATCTGCATTACCCATTTGTCTTTTGTGAGTGAGATAACATTATATACTTCAGTTGTAACTTTTGATGGATCGAATACAGAATGATAAGTCTGCGTAAAAGTCTTTTCATCTTCTGTCAAACTCCATTTATCATAAATATTAAATCCATCGAATAAACAACCAGCAGTTCCATAATTAAGCAGGATAGTGCTATCACGTTTATAGGTAAAGAAATTGTCTTTTTCGCAATCCTGCAGGTTTTCAGAAGGCGGATCATCTGTTTCCCAAAATTTAGAAGTTATTTTCCAGGGATGCGATGCTATGATCTGTGCGCCTGATGCAATGGTATTTACAGTAAGATCTTTTTCTGCAGCTTTCCCTTTTTCATCTTCAATGCGATAATTGAAACCAACAAGTTTATCTACTTCATCATCCTGTAAGGTGTAGTTGAATGTATAATCAAAATTTGTTTGACCCGAAACATCTGTAATAGTTAATACTCCATTTGTACCCCATGAACTGTCAATTTTCAGATTTACTGTTTTGGATATATAGAAATTCTTTACGCCATTCTGCACTGTTCCGGATAAAACTGTTGAAACTGGAAATCCTGATTTACCGCTTACTTTGTCCGGTGCAAGTATAAGCTTAGGCAGATCCGTTTCTACCTTATCTTTTTTGCATGCAAAAAAGATAACTGAAGTAGAAATAGCAAGCGCAGTTAAGATTACAAAAGATCGTTTCATTTCGTTAGAATTAATATTGAATATAATTTTAGAGTTTATCTTATTGCCGAATAGTATTGTTGCTGCACAAGAGTGCGACGCAACGAAAGCTTAATAGCAGTAATAATGATTGGCTCATAATATTTTTATTTAAACATTATTTGTTTTAAGTGTAACGGAAGCATCGCGGGCTTTCCAATAATTTTCAATTTCTTCCAATGTCTTTTCTTTTGTTTCGGGAACCATTTTCCATACAAAGAGGAACGCACAAATCGCCATGAACATATATATCCAGAATGTGAATGCATTACCAATAGAGCCCATCAAAATCGGAAATGATTGTGACACAAGGAACACAGCAACCCACAAAGAAAATACAGCAACCGACATAGCTGTACCTCTTGCTTTTGTAGGAAAAATTTCTGCAATAACTACGAATGTTAATGGTCCGAGCGAGATAGCAAAACATGCGATGTAACAAAGTATTCCAATGAGTACCAGATAACCTTGCTGTGCATTAAAATAAAATGCGGCACCAACAGCAAGCAGGCAGATCGTCATACCTGCAATACCGATAAGCAATAAAGCCTTTCTGCCAAGTTTATCTACATATTTTATTGCCACTAAAGTGAATGCAACATTGATGATACCAACCAATACTGTTTGCATTAATGCAGAGCCTGAGCCATCACCTGTTGATTTAAAAATTTCCGGGGCATAATACATAACAGCATTAATACCTGTAACCTGTGAAAAAATGGCAAGTACAATACCAATAAGCAATGCACGTCGTAAACCTGGTTTCAACATTTCTGAAATTGGTAATGATGTTTCATCAGCTAATGTATTGTTGATCTCGTTTAGCTCCTGTTGTGCTTTTGTTGTGCCATTTATTTTTGTAAGAATATATAAAGCTTCTTCATTACGTTTCTTCTTGGCAAGCCAACGCGGACTTTCAGGAACGGTAAGCAATAACAATATAAATATTACAGAAGGAATAAGGCCGGAACCGAACATGTAACGCCATCCTGTGCTGATATTCCATGCTTCGTCATACATGCCGGCAATGCCTGCATTTACAAAATAGATCAGCAGGATACCTGACACGACACCTAACTGAAATACAGAGATGAGTTTGCCACGTATATCAGCAGGCGCCATTTCTGAAATATACATTGGTGACAACATCGATGCAATGCCAATGCCCATTCCACCAATCAACCGAAATACAACGAAGAATGTAAGGTTTGGTGGCATTGCAGTTCCTATTGAGGATATGGCAAACAACAATGCAGCAAGCATCAATACTTTTTTGCGACCAATATTATCACTCAGTTTACCAGCATACATAGCGCCTGCAATACAACCCAGCAATGCACAAGAAGCAACCCAACCTGTCATTGCATCCGATAAAGAATAGTATTGTTTCATAAAACCAATAGCACCTGCAATAACAGCAGTGTCATAACCGAATAATAATCCACCTACTGCTGCGACAAGTGTTGCTTTATAGATATACCAATTGTTTCTTTTTTGTTGCATACGTTTTAGTTTATGCTTATGTCAACCAGTTTTTCTGTTCGTACTGATGCTTTCATAGTTGCACATTGTTTACCTGCACTTTCTCCGTGTGGCGTAACGGTGTATTCATCTACCGCAGCAGGAACAATAAATGTTTCTGCATAGTGAATGATAAAAGGCTCGAATGCATTGGTTGGGCTTTCAACGATTGCTTCACTACCTTCGATTAAATTCAACACATTCACCACACCGTTCGTGTTATGTGTTACTGTTTTGGTGAACCAATGTCTTCTTGTTTCAATAAAAGAGTCTTCATCAAGACCAGTTCGCTCTTCACACCAGCCATCTCCTTCTTGAATTTCTTTAACAAGATTGAGAATATTTTTTTCCGTCCATTCTTTTGTACGGTTCCACTGAATAACATTTTTACCGTGTTCGAGGGAAATGGGGCGTGGTTTGCCATCTAATCCCATTCTTCCCCAATCCCACAACTTGAAAGTAAAAATGTAAGGCGTGGCGCTTATTTCAAGTACAACGGTGTTGGCGCCGGAGCAGTGAACAGTACCAGCGGGTATTGAAACATGGTCATGTTTTTTTACCTGCCATTTTTGTACAAATTTTTCTGCATCAAAATTGTGACCGTTACTTTGTGCAGATTCAAGTTCTGCAACCATCGCAGCAGGATCAATCTTTTCTTTTAAACCGAGATAAACAAATGCTTCATTTTTGGCATCCAAAAAATAATAGCTTTCATCCTGCGTGTAAGGCATACCGAATTTTTCTTTGATATATTTTTTTAAAGGATGAACCTGTAAACTAAGATTACCACCTTCCATTGTATCAAGGAAATCAAACCTTATAGGAAATTCATCACCAAAGCTTTTGTAGACGGGTTTTCCAAGCAATGCTTCGGGTTGAAAGAAGACAACATTAATGGATGGTATTTCTATTACTTCATTTTGAAAGCGCATCATTAAACTGTTTTCTTCGGGCACACAATCAAAACCCCATGCAAAATTTTGTTCGCTTCTGTCGAGATCGCAAACTTCTTTTAACCATTGACCACCCCATGGACCAGGATCAAAAAATGGAACAACACGAAATGGCCTCGTAACAACATATTCTAATGCTTCTTTTAATGCAACGGCAGTAATTAGTTTTGGATTTTCTTCAATCGTTGTATCAAGTATATAATCGATCTTATCAAATATTTTTTTCTTATGCCTGTCACACACCCGCCAGTCAACGAAATAAGCATGCTTGTATTTATAAGCGAATGAATCTGTTTTATTATTACGACCAATATTGCCAACAGCATCTCTTCGGAAGCGCAATTGAATTTCCCAGCGTGGCATATCTGCATATACAATCAATGCAGCTTCCTTACAAACCAACGTGGCACCTATGCCAATTACTATTACAATTCCTTTATCCACAGCAGCAATTTGTTGCTGTAAGTCAGAAATCTTTTGTCCATCAAAATAACTTTCCAATTCAAGTGGAGTGACATAACCAAACACAGGATCATCCGTTACAAATGGCTGAACGATTTCTGCAATAATCGTTTCATCTTTCATTGCGGATGCAGCATTAATTAATAATGCAGAATTCATTTCTTCTTTTAAATGTTTGATGATCTCCTTTACAAAAACGCCATGATAGCATTCAACAGCAACAATAATTTTTTCTTTGCCAGAAATCTTTACCGCCTTATTAATTTCATCAATAACCGCATCCCATCCTGAATAACAGGTATGACCTTTTATACTTACTTCCGGAAATTTATCATAATTCGATTTCATCAATCTGCTCAATTTTTATTCATTCGTTACTAAATAACCCGCGCCTAAAAGTGCTGCTGTTGCAGGAAAAGATGCTGCTTCAATTTTTACTTTTCCCCATGGCGTCCATGCATGTGCGTCTGTTTGTTGCTGTATGTATGGAATAATATAATCACTGCTTGCCATGATACCACCCGTCAACAATAATATTTCAGGATCGTATGCATGAATAAGATTTATTGCGCACGCAGACCATACATGAAGGCTTTCTTCTTTTATTTTATTTGCTAATGCATCTCCCTGTTCTGCACACCTGAAAATAGATTCGAAATCTATTGTTGACTCTTTTGCCAGCTTGCTGTTTGCAAATCCTTCAGCGTTTTTTACTTTGGCGGCGATGCACCATGTTGAAGCTTCTGTTTCTACACATCCCTTATTGCCACAGTTGCATTGCGATCCTTTGTAGTTAATAATAAAATGTCCACCTAATATTCCAGCGGTAAAATGCTTACCTCTTAATAACTTCCCTTCTATAACTGCTGAACTTCCAACACCAGTACCCAATGTCATCAACACTACATTTTCATAATCTTTTGCTTTACCAAATTTCCATTCGCCTATCAATGCAGCACGTGCATCATTTTCCATGGAAAGTTTTAAACCCAATGCTTCTTTACACCAGCTTTCGAAATCTATTTCCGGTGCATCTCCAAATTTTTTATCTATCGAAAGAATTCTTTTTTGTTTACTGTCAACTATTCCCGGAACCGCCATTCCTAATCCTGCCAGATCATTCAATGAAATTTTATGTTCTGCTAATAATTTAATAATTGCATTTTTTACATGTGGCAATCTTTCTCTTAATCCATTTGCAGATAATGCATCTATTGATGTTGTCCCTACAACTACATGTGCCTGCACCAGACCAATTTTTATTTTGGTTCCCCCGAGATCTATTGCCAGTGCAGGTTTATTCATTTTATTTTTTATTCAGCTTTATATCTTTTGGCATCACCTGTTGTGTCACTCACTTGTACGTTCGAAACATTAATGAGCAAAGTCAAAATTCAAAAAGTAAAAAGTGAAAATGTGTTAGTCCTTTTTTTGAATTTTTCATTTTCACTTTTGACTTATATGCTACAGTACAAGTGTGCGACGCAAGGAACGATGATATATGTACTATCGTTTGGTACATAAAAATTCTTTCTTCACTAATAACCTGTGTTCTGAACGAGATTTGGATTCAGATCAATTTCACGTTGCGGCAATGGAAACAAATAATGTTTTGTCTGCGGCGTAACGCCCGGCTTTGCAATGGGTACAAGCGTTTCAAGCGTATGCGTACGTGCAAGATCGAACCATCGCTGACCTTCTGCAACAAACTCCCAACGTCTTTCTTTCAGCACTGCTGCACGAAATTCCTCCTGCGATAAATTAGTGTAATCAGGCAATGCATCACGGTAAACAGTGCCATCGAAACGTGCACGTTTGCGCACCATGTTTATGTATGTGTATGCGTCTGCAGTATTACCTAATTCATTACTTGCTTCAGCAAGCATGAGCAGCACATCTGCATAACGGATCACAGGATAATCATTTGCAGTACCATTTGCTTTAGGCTCTGCAATACGATCCCAATATTTTTGTATGTAAGGTTTGATACTTGTAATAGACCCATCGGGGTTATGAACTTCTGTTACAAAAGTTACAGCGCGTCTTCTGTCATTTGCATCATAACTATCGTATAGATCTTGCGTGGGCACCTGCCAGCCTTGTGCATTCTCTACACCTTCGGCACTCAATGCAGTAGGCAATAAACGCACATTAAACTGACCAACTTCCCAGAAAATAATTGCACCGCCGGCATCACCAAAGCCCACCGAAAAAATTGCCTCTTTACCACCGCGACTAGAGAGTTTAAATACATCAGCAAAGTCATCCCACAAAGCATATTCGCCGGAATTGATTACCTCTTTGCATTTTGCAGCGCAGTTTGTATAATCACCTCTTGTAAGATAAACCTTTGCCAGCAAAGCTTTTGCTGCACCGCTTGTTGCACGACCACGACCATCACCCGGAGGATAATTCAATGGTAATGATTCGGCATCAGATAGATCACTGATTATTTGTGCATATATATCATCAACACTTGAGATTGATGGTGTTAATGGTTCTGATTCTTTCAATACTAATGGAATGCTGCCAAACATGCGCACCATATCAAAGTATAACATGCCACGTAAAAACTTCGCTTCATTCACCAAACGCGTTCTGAGTGTAGCATCCATTTGTATCAATGGAATTCTTTCGATGGCAATATTTGCTAATGTTATTGTTTTATAATGTGTGTACCAGATTTCCTGCAATGCATTATTTTGAGAACTGTAAGTAAATGTTGCAGTCTGATCGTAGTAAGGAGAAAATATTTCCTGGTTATTCATCTCATCAGATGCGAGACCCGCAGTTACCCAAAATGAATTAAGATATACACCCGCATAAGAACCCGAGCTGATTGAATTGAGCCACGCATAAATTGCATTTACTGCAAAAACTGCATCCTGCTCTGTTTGATAGAAGTTAGTAACAGCGACTACATTTTTTGGATCTTCAGTAAGGAATTTTTTACAGGAAGGAGTAATCATCGTTAACAATAAAACGAATGCTGCAGGTTTTATAAAATTATATGTTGATTTCATAATGGCTTATTTGTTGAATACTAAAATCCTACGTTGATACCGATTGTATAAGTTTTTGTTTGCGGATAACCACCATAGTCAATGCCAATCAATGTCGTGCTTTGTCCATAAGTGTTCGCCTCCGGATCGTAGCCGGTGTAATCAGTTAACGTCCATAAATTGGTAGCACCCGCATAGATGCGAAGACTTTGTATACCTGTCTTCTTTAAAATATTTGCAGGCATACGATAAGCAAGTGTAACATTCTTCAATCTTATATATGATGCATCTTCAACAATGTTGGAAGAGAATATACCCACATCAAGGCTTCCATTTGATAAGGCTCTTGGATATTTATTATTTGGATTTTCAGGCGTCCACCTGTTCAATGCGGCTTCTGCCAACACATTATTCTGACCAGTAAAATTTAAGAGATCAAGATTATTTAAGTTAGCCATTTTATTGCCCTCTGATCCCTGGAAGAAAAAGCTGAGGTCAATATTTTTAAAAGAGAAAGTATTGTTGAAACCCCATGTAAATTTTGGTTGTGCATTACCAAGTAATGTTCTGTCATCTGCATTAATTACACCATCTCCATTAATGTCTTTATATTTTCTATCACCGGCTTTTGCAACAGATGCAGGATTTGGAGAAGTGGGCTCTTGTCCTATTAACACCGGGCTGCTTGCAGCTTCAGCATCTGATTGAAAGATGCCATCAAATTCATAACCATAAAATGTACCTATCGGTAATCCCTGTCTTAAAATAATTCCACCGGGAAGCAGAATATCTGTGCTGGTATTGAGATTTGTCATCTCATTTTTATTGATAGAAACATTTAGCGAAGTGCTCCATTTTAAAGCTCCTGTTGTATTGATGGTTTTTAAATCAAGGTCAAAACCTTTGTTTACGATATTACCAACATTCAATAAAGTTGAAGTAAAACCGGAAGTTGATGGAATCGGCGTAGAAAGCAAGAGATCAAAAGTTTTCTTATTGTAATAATCACCGGTAAATGTAATACGGTTACTAAACAAACTAATATCAACACCAATGTCTAATTGCTTTGTGCTTTCCCATTTCAGATCTTTATTTACATAGCTTAATGGTTCGCGGCCCGTATATACTTCACTGCCTTGTGAACTGTTGAATACACCTTCACCGTATGGACCGACTAATGCAAGTGATTGGTATGGTGGTATAGCCTGATTACCCACTACACCATAGCTTGCACGAAATTTTAAATCAGAAATAGCATGAACATCTTTCATGAAATTTTCTTTGGATATGCGCCATGCAAACGCGCCGGAAGGGAAGAAACCATATTTGTTTCCTTCAGCAAATTTTGAAGACCCATCAGAGCGACCTGTTACTGTAAATAGGTATTTATCCTTGATTGTATAGTTTACCCTGCCAAAGAAAGAAACAAGACTCCATTTAGATTCACCATTGAAAGGTTTTTGTGGGTTAAGCGCTGCAGATATATCATGGTAACCTGTTCTGTCGTCAGGAAAATCAAAAGCATAAACAAATAAGCTTTCATTTTGGAATTGCTGTACCGTAAACCCAGCAACTGCATTTATGGAATGCTCATTCTTAAACTGCTTTGAATAATTCAATGTGTTTTCATTAAGCCATGTTAAACCTTGCACAGTTCCGAGTGATGCTTCTCCTTTACTCGCCTGGGCTCTTTTCAAATAATACGGCGCATATGAATTTTCTTTATTGGAGAAAGCATCCAAACCAAAACTGGTTTTAAACTCAAGCCCTTCCATTAACTTATACCTGGCATATATATTTCCAAGGAATCTTGATGATACCGTATAGGAATTGTATTTATCAACTTCTGCAACAGGATTACCTAATAATTTGCCCCGGTCATTTTCATATGTATAGCCACCTACAACTGTTGAATCATAAATTGGTAGTATAGGGTTAAACAACATGGCATCTGTTACAACACCCGGAACAATTGTTCCAGCATTGGTCAATACACCATTCGATGTAACTCTTGCATAGGTAACACTTGTACCAACAGTAAGTCTTTTACTTACATCCCTGTCAAGATTGGAACGGAAGGAATAACGTTTAAAATCTGAATTCTTAATAATACCATCCTGTGCAAAGTAAGAACCTGTTATAGAGTATTTGGTTTTATCATCACCTCCCGAAAACGTTAACTGGTAGTTTGCCATAGGCGCTGTTCTAAGCACTGCATCCTGCCAGTCAGTTGTAGTAAGGTTCTTAGGGTTTACATAGATAGGCGTTTGGTTTGCATTCAACTTTGCTTCGTTCACAAAATCACCAAACTGGTGTGCATCCAATACATGAATTTTATTAGCTATTTCCTGTTGACCATAATAACTGTCCAGCGTTACGGAACCTTTACCCGCTCTTCCTCTTTTAGTTGTAATGATCACCACTCCATTTGCACCTCTTGATCCATAGATGGCGGTTGCCGATGCATCTTTTAAAATTTCTATTGATTCAATATCATTAGGATTGATGGCGGCTAATGGCCCAATACGTGGACCAAGTGTAACGCCTGTATTCATATCGTTACCATCACTGCTTATGAGCATTCCATCTATTACATACAATGGTTCATTGCCAGCATTAATAGAGGTGGTACCTCGTATTCTTATAGATGTTTCAGCGCCTGGTTTTCCAGATAATTGCGTAACCTGTACACCTGCTGCTCTTCCCTGCAGCGCCTGGTCAAAACTCGTTGCAGGCACAGCTTTTAGTTCATCCGCTTTTACAGAAACAACTGAACCGGTAAGATCGCTTTTCTTTACCGTGCCATAACCGATCACTACTACCTGCGACAATTCATTCTTCTCTTCTATCAATACTACATCAAAAGATGTTTTATTTTTTACATTCACTTCCTGTTTTGCATAACCAACATAAGAAAATACAAGAGTAGTTTCATTGCCCGACACATTAATGCTATAAGAACCACTATCATTTGTTGTAACAATCGTTGATGTGCCTTTCACCTGTACGGTAACACCAGCTAATACTTCCCCTGTTTCTGTGGTTACTTTACCGGTAATCTTTTTAGAAGTTTGTGCCGCGAGCTTTCCCGGACAAATAAATGCAGATAGCAAAAGCAATACAAGCAATCTCGTTAATGGTAATTTTTTCATTGCAGGAATCGTTGAGTAAATGAGTTATATGCTGACTTTACAGAATCGCTTTTTCGTTATTTTTTGAGCCCGGCTTTATTACTGCTATTAGGCTTTCGTTGCGTCGCACACTGCAACACATAGAACATTATTGCGCATGATGCAAGCATCAGCAAACTAATCAAAAAGTAAGAATGTTCATACATATTAATGTGCAAATTTTAATTATTGAAACAAAGATCCCTAACCTCTTTCTATATCTATAGTATAAGTAAACCTGTCTGCACGATAATAGCCTACATTATATTCTATGGGTCTGTCACCCGGATCGAACACAACTCTTTTGCGAAATAATATTGGATCTCCAACCGCAACCTTCAACACTTCAGATAATTCATCATCGGCAAGTATAGCACTTATGCCTTCCCTTGAAATGGCTGCAGATGTATGATGTTCATTTTCCAGCATCTCGTATAATGGCTTCGAAAAATCTTCATCTCCCGTTAATCCAATACGTGGGTGGAAATAAGAAATAAAATAAACAATCGGTTCAGAAGCTATGCCACGCACTCTTTCCAGCTTCAGAATTTTTGTTTTCTTATCTATGTTAAACACTTTACTGAGTTCACTATCCGCTACTTCCCAGCTTATCTTTAAACTGTAGTTTCTGAACTTTACACCCTTCTCATCCATTTCATGGGTAAAGCTTGTCCATTTGTTTAGCTTGGTAGTAATATTCTTATTAGCAACTTTGGTTCCTACACCTTTTTTCCTGATCAATAACTTTTCATATACCAATTTGTTGGTTGCCTGTCGTACTGTATTTCGTGATATGCCGAGCTTCTTTGCAATGTCTACTTCGTTAGGTAACAGTTTTCCGTTTTGGTATTCCGGTTGTTCTATCAGCTTTCGCAAAAGATCTTCTACCTGGTAGTGAAGTGGTAATACACTGCTGTGATCTATTACAAAAGATTCCTTGGCCATTGAAATTTTATTTGTTTAAATGTTCAGACATAGTAAAATTGATTTATTTTCACATTCCGAACAAATTTTTTTTATAATTATAAAATATAATTGCCTTGTGCTGATCTGATTCCTTTGTAAATAATTTTTGTAGCAGAATTTCGACAATGAATTAATAAGTCAGTTTTAAGTAATGTATTGCAAGGTGATAAAAATTTTGAAGCTATATATTGTTGAATAGTATTACTGCCGTACCAGTGAGTGACACAACAAAAGCATCATAGCAGTAATACAGTTGGTTCCAAAAAATGTCTTTCCTAAAAATAGTTTTATGAAAAAAAAGACTTGCCTGTTTCTTTTGATTGGATGTAATATTTTTTTGTGTACTGTTCATGCAACAATAAAATTGCCCAACATTTTTCAGAGCAATATGGTTTTGCAAAGAGGTATGCCATGCAGAGTCTGGGGCTGTGCCGACAAGAATGAAGCAGTAACAATTGAAACGGAAGGCAAGAGCTATAAAACTAAAACATCAAAAGATGGTAAGTGGATGATAACACTGCCGCAACATAATGCCGGCGGACCTTACACCATAATAATCAAAGGAAAAAATACAATTGAACTGAATAATATTTTGTATGGTGATATATGGATCTGTGGCGGACAAAGTAATATGCAATTTCATGTGAGCGAGGTTAAGGATAAAGAAACAGACGCAGCAAGAGACAATAATAACAATATAAGATTATTTACTGCCGGGCTTGCAACAGATTATGTGCAGCAGGATACATTGAGCAGTGGCGAATGGAAAACCTGTGACATTACTTCTATTCAAAATTTTTCTGCCGTTGCATTTTATTTTGGCAGGCATTTACAGGAAAATCTGCATGTTCCAATTGGATTGATAAGTGATAATCTTGGCGCCACTTCTGTTGAAACATGGATGAGCAATGATGCGTTGAAACAGTTTCCGCAATTCAGTGATTATTACAACTTATACCTCGCACCGAAAAAAAGTTTTAAACAACTCAATGCGTCATTTGCCGAAATGAAACCTACATGGGAAAAGGCTATTTACCTCACCAATGATCCCGGTCTTACAGAAGAATGGTACAAACCTTCTACAGACATAACAACATGGCAGGACATAGATGTACCGGGCTATTGGAGCAATAACGAACTTAAAGATTTCGATGGTTCTGTTTGGATGCGCAGAACTTTTGATCTGCCTGAAAATTATAAGGAAAAAACTTTTCGCATTAGCCTGGGGCAGGTTGACGATTATGATATTGCATGGGTGAATGGTCATAAAGTGGGGGAAACTTTTGGTAATTACAACTGGCGTAATTATGATGTTCCTGATTCATTTCTTCAACCAAAAAATAATGTGCTTGTTGTTAGAGTTTTTGATGCAGGCAATAAAGGTGGCATGTATAATATGTTTTGGGACCCACGTCTTGCAGGCAAATGGAAATATAAAACAGGTGCAAAGATCGATTCGGCTTCTTTTAAAAAACCTGTCGTTGTAAACAACTATATTTTTGGAACACCTGCATTGTTGTATAATGGTTGTATTGCACCGATTACCAATCTTGCAATCAAAGGCGTTATATGGTACCAGGGAGAAAGCAATGCAGATCGTGCAGCAGAATACAGATCATTGTTCCCCGCATTTATAAAAGACTGGCGCACGCAATTTAAACAGGATAGTTTGCCATTTCTTTTTGTGCAGCTTGCCGGTTACATGCCGGAGCCTGAAAAGCCCGCCAATAGTGATTGGGCGGAGTTAAGAGATGCACAGGCATCTGCACTATTATTACCTAACACAGGCATGGCTACTGCAATAGATATTGGTGACGCAAATGATATTCATCCAAAAAATAAAAAGGATGTTGGTGTACGACTTGCATTGGCTGCACTCAAAAAAATTTATCATGTAGATACTGCTTACACAAGCCCTGTGTATGACCACATGGAAATAAAAGATGGCAATGTCATTATTTCTTTTAAAGATAATCCCCAACTTATTTCAAAAGATAAATATGGATACCTGCGTGGCTTTGCTATAGCTGGTGCTGACAATATCTTTCATTGGGCGCAGGCTTATATAAAAAACAATACTGTTGTTGTTTTCAGCAATGATGTACAATCGCCCAAAGCAGTAAGATATGCCTGGGCAGATAATCCCGGTCCACTTGATCTTTATACAACAAAAGGTTTACCTGTAGCGCCTTTCAGAACAGATGACTTTAAATTAGGTACCGAAGGAAAAACATTTGAATATATTCCTTAAAGATTTTTGTAACCAAGCATTGGTGGTAGTATTAAGCTCCTGTTGTGTCACTCACTTGTACTTTTTGTAATGCTGTGCGGCATGTTGCGGCAGCTTTTTTTTGTGTTAACTATATTCAGGATGAAAATAATCCCGATATACAAAACACACAAATACACAAACAGGAAAGGATATTCTGCAGCGAGCGAAAAATTATCATGCTTATTTATAGAAACCAACTTTATAAAGGGTTCATCACTTTTTTCTTTTAACACTACTTTCCCTAAAGCATTTACCAGGCCAGCATAACCATTGTTACTGTTGAATGCAATATCTCTTCTTGTTTCCACAGCACGTAATTTTACATTCCAGAAATGAAGGTCTGTTAAATAGGTATCGCTGAACCAGCCGTCATTACTAAGGTTTACTAAAAAATCCGCACCACGCTGCACCATCGATGATGCTGATTGTGGCAAGGTAGATTCATTACAGATCATCACGCCGGCGTTTCCATATGCTGTTGGCAACGGATCATTTGATTCACCCGGTTGCACCATAAAACCAATGCTGGAAAGGAACGGGAAAGACAGACCTGCAAAAGAAGATTCTATAAAAGACAAAAGATAACGCTTATCATAACGGCCCTGAACTGAGCCGTTTGGCGCAAGAGCATATACTGAATTGTATACCACATTGCTTTCATAATCTGTATTTATACCCAATAAATGTGTAGGCTTTGAAGAAGCAGATATGCGGAGTAATTCTTTTACAAGATCATCATTTGGTCTGTACGTCCACGGCACAGCAGATTCTGACCAAAGAATAATATCAGGATGTTGTGCAGCTGCAATACTATCCAGTCTTAATAAAGAAGCTACCAGTTTATTGCCATTTTTGTCATCCCATTTTATTTCTGGTTTTATATTCTCATTCAGGATGGCAATGCTTATTGGTTTGTTATCATTTTTTTCTTTGTCAGTATTATTTAGTAATAAATAACCCCAGCCCATATATAAACCAATCAATGCAATAGGCAAGCTCAAATGGAACCATCGTTTTGCTGCAATTGCAGATGCAATGCAATAATTAACCAGTATCACAATGAAAGAAAGTATATGCATTCCAAAAACAGAAGCTGGCTGAATACTATATATATTTTCAAGTAATCCAATTCCCGAATGAAAACCAAACCAGGGCATACCTGTGGTAATATTCATCAGCAACGCCTCGCCTGTTACCCAAATTGTTGACATTAATAAGGCGTTCTTAATAAAACTATACTTTGTTTCTTTTTTGGAATGTAATAAAAAAAAAAGATAGTTAATCAAACCGAAGTATATAGCAAAGAATACAGCAGAAAAAGAAAATACAATTATTCCATATACTAAACTGCTTCCGGTAAAACGTTGTGCGCCTGGTATCATCCAGTAAAAAGTAGGGAATGCTAAAACCAAACCAAATATTGCACCTCCCCGAAATGCAGTTTTTTTATTACAATCTGATAGTAAATAAAATAGTGGGACAAAACACAACCAGATAGTAATAAAATTTACGTGCATGACAGAAAAGAAAGTAAGTATACCCGAGGCAATAGCAGCTATGAAATAATTAAATAAGTATTTACTCATAAGGTCTGAGAATATTTGATACTGCAATATATAAAGCTTATTTGGTTAATTTTTCTTACCGCATTTACCGATTTACAAAAGATGCCTGTTGTTATCAAAGTACAAGTGTGCGACGCAACAGGCGATGCCATATGCAACACTGATTGGTTCATAATAACTCTCTCACTTTTAGTTTAGCCAACTGATGCATGATTGCATGACAGGATTTTCCGTGTTTATCTTTCTGTTCTTGCCAGGTATATACTTTTAACATTTATACATATTGCAAGACAAAGTTTTTGTTTACCATTTAAACCTATGCATAGAAAGAGTCTATAAATAATTTTATCATGATCTTATTTTTGAGCCGATCTGCATTACTACTATTCATTTTTAGTTGCGTCGCACTCCTGTACTGTTCATTCATTATGCAACAGGCGATGCTGCCACTTAATAACAGATCAACAAATTTTAGTTTTTCACCCGATTTTTTTAAGTGCCGGTAAAACTGTGGATTTTTTACAAAATGGCATGTAATTCGTTTGCTATATTTAAATATTAGAGCTTCGAATATTTGGAATTCAGGAAACTTATTTGCTAAATAAAAATCAGTACCTTCCAATGAGGTGAGTGATTACATTGTGGCACGCAGCAAGTAATGAAACAACTCTTCCAAACTACTTAGTAAACATAATTTGTTTTTAAATTATGGCAGCAGTTAATAAAATCTTTCCGGCCTTTTTTTCAGGCAATGGTAAAATGGGAGAAAGGATTCGCAATTTCGACTGGAATACAGCACCACCGGACGTTACGCTTTCACAACGCAGCCAGTTTGGGTTGGATGGGGAAAGGAACTTTAAACTACGCAATCATCCTTATAAAACAATTGTAGGTGGTAAGCATCCACAAGCTTTAGGGAAACAAGCATAATGGTATAGTTTTAGAATGAAAATGAAATACAGTTTAATTTAAAATATGCGAATAAATATTACCAGGAAACCGATCAAGATAAATCCTGACATAAAACGCGTTATTGCTAGATTCTTTTTTAATGGGGATGAAAGGGCTAAAGATGTTATTGGGCTGGTAATGTCTTTAAGTGAAAAGGAAGTAAAAGAAGAATTAACTTTTATATTCAGGGAGTTTGCCAGGCGGCACAGAAACATCAGCAGAATATTTGAGCGCAATTGCGAAAGGCTTTCTTACCTTTTTAAGGAAATGGGTATTCCATTCAACGATATGGATCCTAACCGCAAAATGCTTATTGGCTCTTATTTTACACACGAGTATTCCATAGAATCAGCAGCTTTTTTTAATCCTTCTATTGTAGAAGATCCTGACCAGTCAGATTTACAGGAAGGGGAAAAAAGAGTGATCATAAGTTTCCGTGCAGTGGGGGAAGGGCATATTTCATCTATAGTATTCCGGAGAGCCTTTCTGGATGCGCATAATAATATTTCTATCATGCCCGCTGGTACTTTAATAGAAGAAGCTGATATTATAAAGAACACGGTATATAAAAAAGATATTTTCTCTACTGCTTTGTTAAGCCAGGTGAAGAACGATGTAATTAATCAACTCGAAAAAAGTTTGCCTGATAGTTTTGATTATAAAGAATTAAAGAAAGTAATTACTACCCTTGAAACAAAGGATATTGATGACCAAACCAAATACGCGTTGGAAAAAATACTGTGGCTTGCAGACTCTTATCACTATGTACATTTTTCGCTTGACACGGATATTTCCGATAGGGTTATTTTTCCAATCTCTGAATTTGAAAAGAAAGGCGTTGAAGATGCACGTTTTGTAAAATTTACTGATGATGAGGGCAATGCCCATTATTATGCAACATACACGGCTTATGATGGAATAACTATTCAGCCTAAACTTTTACAGACCGATAATTTCTACGACTTTCATATTACACCATTATACGGTAGTGGGGCAAAAAATAAAAATCTCGCATTGTTCCCTCGGAAAATAAATGGCAACTATGTAATGATCTCGAGAATTGATGGTGTAAATAACTTTATTATGTTCTCAGATAAGATAAATGTGTGGGAATATCCTAAACAATTACAATCCCCAAAATATCCATGGGAGTTTACACAAATTGGCAATTGCGGAAGCCCCATTGAGACAGATAAAGGATGGCTACTGATAACACATGGCGTTGGCGCTATGCGCCGCTATTGTCTTGGCGCAAGCCTTTTCGATCTTGAAGATCCAACGATTGAAATAGGCCGTCTGAAAGAGCCTTTGCTTATGCCAAATGATAATGAGCGTGAAGGTTACGTGCCCAATGTTTTGTATTCATGCGGAAGTTTTATACACAATGGTGAGTTGATCGTTCCGTATGGTTTGTCTGACTATGGTTCCAGTTTTATGACCGTTTCTTTAAAAGATCTGCTGGATAAAATTATCAGCGAAGGCACAGGTGGGTAATACATTATTGAACCCGGCTTTTGTAAGTCTGTTAAGCATCGTTGCGTCGCACTCTTGTACTGTAGTACGCAGGATCATCAATTTATTTTAACGGGTGTGCTAATGCATATTCATATGCATTGATATACTTATCGATCATTTTTTTGTAGCTAAATTTATCTCTTGCATAATCAGCACATTCCCTCCTTTTTATATTTGGTAAATCTTTTATTGCATCAATTGCTTCGCTCATGTTATTTACAAGATAACCCGAGATTTTATTTTCTATTAGTTCAGCCATTGAACCTTTATTGTAAGCAATAACGGGCGTACCGCAAAACATTGCTTCAGCAACACTTAATCCAAAAGGCTCTTTAAAGTAAATAGGATGAAGCAACGCAAGAGCACTACCCAGAAGTTCATTTCTTTTCTCAGGTCCGGCATGACCGATAAATTGTATTTGTTCATGATCAATAAGCGGCTCTATTTTCTCTTTATAATATTTATTGTCTTGTACTATGCCTGCAATGATCAATTTTTTATTTACAGTCTTTGCAATTTGTATAGCATCATATGTTCCTTTGTCCGGATGAATTCGACCAAAATATAATAAATAATCTGCCGGAATTTCTTTAAAGGAAAATAAGCTCTCTTCAATACCATGATAAATTGTGTCAACATAATGTAATTCATTATTTCTATCTGCGTCACTTATAGATATATAATAATTCGTGGCATTGTACTTCTTATAAACAGGTATTATTTTTTCAGAAGAAAATCCATGAATAGTTGTTATAATAGGCGTTCTTATAAGGTTAGAATAAGTAAGCGGCAAAAAATCAAAATGATTATGAATAATATCATATTCATTTGCTGTTTCCATAAGATGGCTTATATGCAAACATTCAGACACTTTAGCATCACTATCTTTATCTTCTTCATAGCCACGCTCTATTACACCATCATATTTTGCTGAGGTAAGTGAGTCTTTTGTAGCAAACAGTGTCACATCAAATCCTCTTTTCACCAAGCCTTCCGTTATATTATAAGCAACCTGCTCCCACGGACCATAATGCCTTGGCGGCGTTCGCCAGGCAACGGGAGCAAGCACAGCTATTTTCATATTTTTATAAGCTCGTTTATGTTGTTAAAATCCTGTATTCTCATGGGCAGGTTTGTATTTTTTTGTTGTTGTATTTTTTCTTTTTCATTCAGTTTCGTAACCGCCAGTGATGAGATGAAATAAGCAAGCGTGCTTTCTGCCCCCTGATTCCTGTTAATACTATTGTACTCAAGACCGTCCGAACAACCATGTGTTTCAGGATCGTACAAAGGAATATGTAATTCATTTTTTCCCAGGAACCACATAAAAGATGTATTCATGTCTGCAAGAAACTTAGTTTCTTTTGTTACATTATAAGCCTGTTCAAACATTAATACCATGGCCATTACTTCAATCGCCTGTTGGTCAAACACTGCAATTTTTGGATCTTTTTTATCACACCAGCCCTCATTGCCAATTGGCATAAGATAATCTTTAAATAGGGTTTTTTTCTTCAGAAATTCTATAGCCTGTATGGCAGTTTTTTTCACTTTTGTATTCCCTGTTATCTCATAACTGTGTAAAAGTGCAAGTGGCAAAATACCATTGTCGTATGTCATTTTATCTTCAAACCAATACCAGTTTTCTGTAGAATGTTTGGTAAAGGCATCCGTCAGTTTATTGGTCAGGTCATTCAGTATTGCAAGCATGCCTTCATCAGAAGGGTAACTTTTCATATAATAGCAAATGCCAATTAAAGTATTGGCTATTCCACGCACATGTTTTAAATCTTTAAAAACCGGGAATGATCTGCTGAAAAGTTCATGGGCAAATTCACGGTAAGAATTATTGGGTGCATCCCATATAAGATAGCACAATGCCCAAATGGTTCTGCCAAATGAATCTTCTGAACCTATTTCATCAAGATAACTTCTGTTAAAGTGTAAGAAATTCCTGAACCACCCATCATCTCTTTGCATATAATGAATATAACTAAGGTAGATGGGTAATAATTCTGTAGCTTCTTTGTTATGATGTTGATTGTATGACATTAATATCATGATTAAAGCCCTTGAATTATCATCAAGACAATAGCCTTCCTTTAGATTAGGTATGCCATATTTTGCATGCTGTACAATGCCGGTATCATCTGTAAGTCTTTTTATATGTGCCATATTAAACACAGGTACATTGCTTATTTCATGTGGCCTTGAATTTCTTAGCCTGCGATTGTTCTTTTTCTTAATAGCATCTGCAGACAACTCAAGATAGCGCGACCCTATCCGCGGCCATTTAATATACTCTGCATACAATAGTGCAGTTTTTTGAATGGCTTTTAATTTACAGTTGTCATCCAAAAGATCGTTTAACATAGTGCTTAAGACTGCTGCATTTTTAAAAGGAAATAATTTTCCTCTTCCTCCGTCCAGCAATTCTTTGGCATGCCAGTATGGTGTTGATAGACAGGCTGCGCCTGCACCCACTGCATAAGACAAAGTACCACTTGTTATTTGATCTTCATTCAAATAAGGAGTGATATAGATTTCAATGTTCTTTAAGTAGGTGAAGAGTTCTTCATCTGTTACAAACCTGTTTATAAAAAGAACATGATTACTTACATCAAGTGTTTCTGCAAGGCTAATAAGATAGTTCCTGTATTCTTCACCGGAATGTTTTAATACGGATGGATGTGTATTACCGAGTACAACATACAATACATCGGGATGATTAGCTATTACAGATGGTAAGGCTTTAATTACCGTTTCAATTCCTTTATTCTTGCTTAGTAAACCAAAAGTGAATAAAATCTTTCTGTCAGCAAATGCTTTCAATTCTCTTTTTACCATCAATGAAGTGCCTTCTGTATCAGGTACGCCATGTTCTATAATTGTTATTTTATCAGCAGGGATTTCGTAAATATTTTTTAAAAAATCTACTGCAAGTTTACTCATTACAACCAATTTGTGCACAGACCTTGCAATCTGCTGCATAATTATTTTTTGCAGGTATGATGGTTTTTTTAAAACAGTATGCACAGTTACAATTACCGGCATTTGTATATAATGAAGGAGTGTTAGAATATATAAACCATTATCCCCGCCAAATATTCCATATTCATGTTGAATAATGCAGATATCAGTATCAGATTCATTGAGGTAATTTGCAGCATCAATGTAATCCTGTTGATAACTTTGCCTTATCCTGTAAATAACTCTTTCACTATATTCATAGTCCGCACCCTCATCATCCATTGCAATAATATTTACATCAGCCGCATCATTTATTTCTATTGCATCTGAAAGGTTTTTTGTAAACGTTGCAATGCCACACTTACGCGGTGTATAGGTTCCTATTAAAGTTAATTTCATAAGTTAATTTTTGTAGCAACTCTAAAGGCAACAAAAATTATGCTTATAAACTAAAGCCTTAAAAACTACTAAACCGCTCTTCAGAATGTAGGTAATGAAATACAGAACTATAAGGCTTCTTAAGATTTGAAGAAAAAAAATAAGTAAAAATGACAAAAAGAATAAATAATAAGAAAGGGGAAAACTTTCCTCAAACATAAATAGATTATAATACCCTCCACGCAGAATAGAAGTTTTTAGTTAGTAGTAGTTGTAAAAAGACGGTATCTTTTGGGTGATCTTTGTTTTTTATGAAACCAGCTGATATTTACATGGCATCTTCTGTTGCGTCGCACACTTGTACACCTGAAAAAAATAAACAGAAGAAGCAGGTACTTTTGCCTGACTTATTTGCAGGTTGCAATACCAGTAGTCAGGTCGGTTTTATTTTGAGTGATATTAGCCCTTCAACTTAAAAACCTCTAAGTGGTTAAGGATAAAAAGCATCCCGCAAGAGATGCTCAGCTCAGGTTTATCTTAGGTATAGCAACGCGTTTAACCTTCAAACCATTAAAAAAATACAAAGGTTGTACTACAGCTTATGTTATTAAATAATTCTACCGATACAACAGGTAATATCTTTCCCTGTTTCATACAGGTTATTCGGAAATCACTCACCACATTCTGATGATCACATCAGCATTATCCTTGAATGTATCTGACACATTTAATAACACAGGTGAACTATAATACATGGTAAAATCTACTGTTGCTTTATTTTATTTTTTTCACTAAAAACAGTGAGCAACAATACAGATTCCTGAATAGCTGTTGCATTAAAAGGTTGTTTGCTGTGCAACACAACTATGTTTCCATCGCTGAGATTTTTTACACCCTGGGTTGATTCAAAACTTACCGCACCTTCAATTATCTGAGCTGTTAGAAGTGCATCTATTTCCTGTGGAAATAAGGTAGCACCTCCTTTTAGAACAAGAAGAACAATGGTAACGCTATCATTTTTGAAGATCGTTATTGCATTTCTGTCACTCTTTTCCCATGTTATCTCCTGCTTCAGCAACAGAATATTTTCTTTAACGTCAGCATATAATTGAGATGCATCAAGTATTCTTGAACCCTCCGGACGATTTTTTGTTGCTTCACTATATTTCATATTTCATTTTTTTCTCTGGTAAATACAAAACGTCATTTTTGCCTTAACGCAATTACCCTGCCATAAGAACTTTTGGAGAAACACATATTTGCCCTGGCCAACAAAACGAGGGAGCAAATGATGGTATTTATCAGCAACAATAAAATTTTATATGTAAGGCTTTCAAAACTTCATCAGCGTTATAAATATAATGTTACCATAAGCTGGCATGTTTTTAGAATTTCAACTGTATTAAATTCTCCAAACATGCATTTTGATATAAATAAGTTTTACAGTACAGCCTATAACTGGATTTTAGCCTTTGGTCCGCGGCTGATAGCGGCAATCATCTTTTTTGTTGTTGCACAATGGACAATAAGGATTTTAAAAAGAGGCATGAATAAAGCTCTTTTTAAAAAAAATATTAGCAGTTCTCTTAAGCCATTCCTTGTAAGTTTAACTGCTGCCATCTTACAGGTTCTTACCGTTCTAGTTGTTCTGCAAATACTGAATTTACGATTAACAATATTCACTGCTATCGTTGGTGGTATAAGTGTAGCAGCAGGTTTAGCTTTATCCGGCACACTCCAGAATTTCACCAGTGGCGTTTTAATTTTGTTGTTGAAACCTTATCGGTCCGGTGATACCATAGTTGCACAGGGATATGAGGGCATCGTTAAA
Source organism: Panacibacter ginsenosidivorans (assembly GCF_007971225.1). Taxonomy (NCBI): domain Bacteria; kingdom Pseudomonadati; phylum Bacteroidota; class Chitinophagia; order Chitinophagales; family Chitinophagaceae; genus Panacibacter; species Panacibacter ginsenosidivorans. Next base: position 1,197,750 of record NZ_CP042435.1, read on the forward strand.
TCAATACAGATCTTTTACACTTTGATCAATACTTATGATAACAAAACGGTAGTAGTTCCAAATAGCAAATTATCAAACGAAGTAATTGTTAACCTTAGTCGTGAAACCACCAGAAGGCTTGATATATCTCTAAAGCTTGGTTTCGGAATTGATTTTGATAAAATAAAGAATGTGGTGAATGACACGATCAAAAATTTTCCGGGGATAACATCAAATCCAAAACCAGATCTGGGCATTGCCGAAGTGTTGGCTGATGGTTACAGAGTTGAACTAAATGTTTGGGTCAGTTCAAAAGACTTTCATAAACTAAGAAATAGCTTGCAGGAAAAGCTTATCTGCGATATGAAAAAAGCTGAAATAAAATTGCCCGGTACCTAATGAAAAATAGATGTTGTTTTAAGTTGAATGGTGGACAAGGCGCAGAAGTGTGCGACGCAACGAAGATGACATGGTTGCTTTTGCCGGCATCATAAAACATCCCGTAACTATAATGCTCTTAAATTGAACCAAGAAAAAATATTAGAATTTTCTGAATCAGCAATTACAGGTGAGATGCATAAAAAAATAGGTTTTGCAATTCTAGGATTAGGAGAGCTTACAGAAACGCAATTACTGCCGGCATTCGAAAAATGCAGGTATGCTGAACCTGTGGCATTGGTAAGTGATGATACTTACAAGGCAAATGAACTTGCTGAAAAATATAATCTCAGGAAATCCTGCGTGTATAGCTATGATAATTTTGATGAGATCGGAAAAAATCCAGCTGTTGATGTTGTATATATTGTTTTGCCAAATGTTATGCACAAAGATTTTACGATAAGATCAGCAAAGGCAGGCAAACACGTGCTGTGCGAAAAGCCTATGGCTACAAACATTTCAGATGCTAAAATGATGATCGATGCATGTAAAAATGCAAATCGAAAACTAATGATAGCGTATCGTATTCAGCATGAGCCGCATAACAGGGTTATAAAAGAATGGATAGACAATGATGTATTTGGCAGGGTTAAAGTGATTGAATGTTTTAACGGCGAATATATTGATGATGCATCTCAATGGCGTTTTAAGCAATCGCTTGCGGGTGGCGGAGCTCTTATGGATCTGGGAATTTATTGCATCAATACCATCCGTTTTTTAACCGGCAATGAACCTGTTTGGGTTGCTGCAAATATGTACAGCACACCAGGTGATAAAAGATTTAAAGAAGTGGAAGAAACAATTTTATTTCAGATGGGATTTGAGGACGGAATTATTGCATCATGCGCAGCCAGTTATAGTTTGAATTACCAGCGATACAGATGCTTTACCAATAATACCTGGTTTGGGATGGATCCTGCCTTTGCGTACAGCGATCTGAAGATCGAGGTATCTAAAACAAATGATGGAAAAGATTCTCCGCTGCCGGTTGTTAAACAGGAAAATCAATTTGTATTGGTGATGGATCACATGGCGGAATGTATTTTAAATGATAAAAGTTTAGCTACGCCTGGCGAGGAAGGATTAAAAGATCAATATGTAATTGCTGCCATTTACAAATCTGCAAAACAAAAAAAAGTGATATTTCTTAATGAAATAACAGAAGACAATTAACAACGGAAATTCATATTCGTTTGTGACCTTCTTCTTGTTGAGAGAATTCTGCTTTAATATTTTTTTCTTTGCTGATAACTAAACATCCATCCATTTGCGCCTCCTTGAGCAAATGATTCTATTGCCTGAAATTTACGAAACAAAAAGTAACCTCCCTTTGATCCGAAAAACATAACAGGGCAAAAGCCTTGTTTAGTTTTCAAAAATCGCGGATCAATTTTTATTGACCTCAAGATAAAATTTCACGGAGTCGACTTTTAAAGCACCAAGGATTTAATGTTTCCCGATTTTATTTGATAGGAAGGAGAATAAAAATGCCTGTAAAATCAGACATTTACAGGCATTTGAAGAAAATCAGATCTTAATCAGTCGGGTGGACTGGATTCGAACCAGCGACCCCCTGCACCCCATGCAGATACGCTACCGGGCTGCGCCACCACCCGAACCTCATGATAAAATATGTAAACCATACCTATCATCCCGTGGACCCATTTTTAGATGGGCTGCAAATGTAACGGCTTTTTACAAAAATCCGCCTATCTTGCGACAAATTTTACAGCCTTCTCATGAAGATTTTACTGAAGCAGGTTACTATTGCTGATCCAAATTCAACCTACAACGGTTTAGTAAAAGACATTCTGATTATTGACGGAAGTATTGCTCACATCAGAGATGAAATAACAGAAGCAGACAAAGTAATGCAGTTTAAAAACGCTGCGGTTTCTCCCGGCTGGGTAGATGTATTTACTCACTTTTGTGACCCGGGATTTGAATATCGGGAGACTGTTGAAAGTGGCGCTGCCGCTGCAGTTTCAGGGGGTTATACAAGAGTGTTCACCTTACCTAATACAGCCCCCGTAATACACAGTAAATCCCAGGTAGAATACATTGTTCAGAAAAGTGCTGGCACTGCAATTCATATACAACCTTTGGGGGCAGTCACAAAAAATATTGAGGGTAAAGATCTTGCTGAAATGTACGACATGTACTCAAGTGGCGCAGTCGCTTTTAGTGATGGTATAAACCCTGTTCAATCAGCAGGATTAATGGTAAAAGCGCTGCAATATGTAAAGGCTTTTAATGGTGTTGTTATACAGGTTCCTGTTGATAAAAGTATAGGCCAGTTTGGGCTGATGCATGAAGGAATTATTTCAACACAACTTGGGTTGCCCGGTATTCCTGCCATGGCAGAAGAATTGATGATTGCAAGAGATATTAAGTTGGCACGCTATGCCGATTCAAAACTTCATTTCACAGGAGTTACAACAGCAAAATCACTCGAGTATATAAAGAGAGCCAAAGATGCCGGTTTACAGGTCACCTGTTCAGTTACACCCTATCATTTGTTCTTTTGTGATGAAGATCTTACAACTTATGATACGAATCTGAAAGTAAATCCGCCGCTACGTTCAAGGGCTGATATGATGAATTTAAGAGAAGCTGTAAAAAATGGATTAGTGGATTGTATTGCATCGCATCATATACCACAGGATTGGGATAATAAAACCTGCGAGTTTGAATATGCAAAAAATGGTATGGTCGGTTTACAAACAGCTTATACTGCTGTACAAACTGCCATACCTGAATTAAGTACTGGTAATATTGCAGGGCTTTTTGCTACTAATGCAAGAAATATATTTTCACTGCCGCCGGCAACCATTAATGAAGGGTCAATTGCAGAGCTAACTATATTCAGCAAAGAAGGAAAAAATATATTTAATAAAGAGCAGATAAAAAGTAAATCTTACAATTCTGCTTTTGTTGATAGAGAGTTAAATGGGGAGGTTTTAGGTATATTTAATAAAAATCAGTTACTCTTAAATTAAATGCTTATATCATGGAACAAAAAGTTTCTACCCCGGTACAAAAGGGTCTGATCATTTCACTGCTTTTGATCATATTTGGTTTAGTGCTTTATTTCACTAACCAATATATGAATAAAGGTCTTTCTTATATTCAATATGTTATTCTGCTTGGAGGCATTATATGGAGTTGTAATACTTATGCCAAACAAATGAATGGCAATGTTACATTCGGGAATATTTTTGCGCATGGATTTAAAACAACTGCTTTTGTTGCTGCCCTGATGGCTGTATACACTTTGCTTGCAGTTAAATTTATTTTCCCTGAAATGATGGATAAAATAATGGATGCAGCCAGGCAGGAAATGATTAAAGGTGGCCAGTTGAGCGAAAGCCAGGTAGACCAGGGAATAGAAATGGGCAAGAAATTTTTTGTACCATTTGCAATAGGCGGTATCATTTTCTTTTTTGCTTTAGTAGGTGCTATAGGTTCACTTATAGGTGCGGCTACAGCTAAAAAAAATCCACAGGATCCTTTTGCGCAACAACCTCAAATGTAATTTTACAGAATGGATATATCCATAGTAATTCCTTTACTCAACGAAGAAGAATCTTTACCTGAATTATCAGAGTGGATTGTACGTGTGGTTACAGCAAACAATCTTACTTACGAAGTGATCTTTGTTGATGACGGCAGCACAGATAACAGCTGGGATATTATTCAAAGTATTGCCGCAAGAAATTGTCATTTTAAAGGCATAAAATTTCAACGCAACTACGGAAAAGCTGCCGCCTTAAATGAGGGATTTAAAGCTGCAAAAGGTGATGTGGTAATCACAATGGACGCCGACATGCAAGATTCTCCTGACGAAGTTCCTGAGCTGCGTAAAATGATCATCGAAGATGGCTACGACCTTGTAAGCGGTTGGAAAAAGAAACGCTACGATAATACATTAACTAAAAATTTACCTTCTAAATTTTATAATGCTGCGGCAAGAAGGATGTCAGGATTAAAACTCCATGATCTTAACTGTGGTTTGAAAGCTTATAAAAACAAAGTTATTAAAAGTGTGGAAGTGTATGGCGAGATGCACCGCTATATTCCTGTACTTGCAAAGAATGCAGGCTTTAGAAAGATCGGGGAAAAAATAGTTGAACACAGACCAAGAAAGTATGGTGTAACAAAATTTGGCTGGAACAGGTTTGTGAATGGCTTTCTTGATCTCATGACCATCACCTTCACCGGTAAATTTGGCAAGAGGCCTATGCATTTCTTTGGGCTGTATGGAACGCTTTGCTTTTTGATTGGCTTTGGCATCAGTGTTTATCTTATTATATCAAAATTTGTTGATGAAAATTTTGCGCTTACCAATAAACCATTATTTTATATCGGCATGGCAGTGATGATAATCGGTATGCAATTATTTCTTGCTGGTTTTGTTGCAGAACTTGTAACGAGAAATGCCGCTGACCGCAACACTTATCTTATAGATGAAAAACTCGGCATCAACTAATTCACAGATATTTGCTGCATGCAGAAAGTAGTTATCATCGGTCCTGCACATCCTTTGCGTGGTGGCCTTGCATCTTTCGATGAACGTCTTGCACGTGCATTTCAGCAACAGGGTGATGATGTTACCATCTATACTTTTTCATTACAATATCCCAACTTTCTTTTTCCCGGCACTACACAATATTCTTCTGAGCCTGCACCAACAGATATCAACATAAAAGTTTGTATCAATTCTGTCAATCCATTAAACTGGATCAGTGTTGGCAACGAACTGAAAAAATTACGACCAGATATTATTGTTGTTCGTTATTGGTTACCATTTATGGGTCCATGTCTCGGAACAATTTTGCGGCGTGTAAAAAAGAATAAGCATACAAAAATTGTAACAATTGCAGACAATGTTATTCCGCATGAAAAACGTCCCGGTGATAAACAGTTTACGCAATATTTAGTAAAGCCTGTTGATGCATTCATAACCATGAGTGAAAAAGTAATGAATGATCTGCGCACTTTTACAAATAAACCAGCAAAGCAAATCGTGCACCCTTTATATGATAATTTTGGAGAGCAGGTTGAGAAACAAAAAGCAAAAGAACATCTTGGCATCAACACGAATGAAAATATCATTCTCTTCTTCGGCTTCATAAGAAAATATAAAGGGCTCGACATTTTACTCGAAGCAATGAACGTTTTAAAAAACTCAAAACCCACAACCCAAAACATTAAACTGCTTATTGCCGGTGAATTCTATGAAGACCGCAAAACATACGATGATCTTATTCAGCAACTGAACATTAGCGATAAACTTATTTTAAGAACAGATTTTATTCCTGACAGCGAGGTGAAATATTATTTAAGCGCTGCAGATTTTGTAATACAGCCTTACTGCAATGCAACACAAAGCGGCGTTACGCCCCTCGCCTACCACTTCGAAAAGCCAATGCTGGTAACGAATGTAGGTGGTTTGCCCGATCTCGTGCCTGCAGGTAAAGTTGGCCTCGTATGTGAACCAAATCCCCAGGATATAGCTTCACATATTCTTAAGTTGTACGAATTAGGAGAAGACCATTTTTTGCCGCACCTTCGCGAAGAAAAAAAGAAATACAGCTGGAACGTTTTGGTAAATACCATCAAAGAATTAGCAAAGTAATTTTTTTATAAGCCCAACTGTAGTGCATGCATAATGCTTTCGTTGCGTCGCACTCTTGTACTGGTGAAGCAGCTATGAGCTGATAGCTGCGAGCTTTGAGCTTTTATGTTTTGCACGAAGCTCAAGGCTCAAAGCTTGTTTCTAATTTTTCCGAACGTACAAGTGAGTGACACAACAGGCGATGCTACGAAGAACAAAAGTTTGTAACAAAAAAATATAAGCTCGCAGCTCATAGCTGACAGCTCAAAGCTTGAAAATATGATCTACAGAAGCAGGGCTCCATTACGAATTGGTTTGGCTGGCGGTGGTACAGATGTTAGTCCGTACAGCGATGAATTTGGCGGTGCAATTTTGAATGCAACGATTTCGCATTATGCACATGCAAGCATTCAACCAATTGAAGAAAATGGTATCATTATTCAAACGCTTGACAGGAAAGAAGAGCAGCGTTTTGAATGGAATAACAATTTGCCAATTGATGGAAAACTTGATCTGTTGAAAGGCGTATATAACCGCATTCAAAAAGATTATGGTTTGCCCATGACAAATTTTTGTTTAAGCACTTTCGTAGACGCACCTGCAGGCAGTGGTTTGGGAACATCATCAACATTGGTTGTTGCGATCATTGGTGCATTTGCAGAAATGCTGAAGTTGCCATTGGGAGAATATGATATTGCGCATTATGCTTATGATATTGAAAGAAAAGATCTGCAATTAGCCGGTGGAAAACAAGATCAATATGCAGCAACATTTGGTGGCGTAAACTTTATGGAGTTTTATAGTGATGACAAAGTAATTGTGAATCCTTTACGCATCAAACAGGAATATTTGAATGAACTGGAAAACAATCTCGTTTTATATTTTACTTCAACAAGCCGTGAATCTGCAACAATCATAAAAGAGCAGCAAAAAAATGTGCTGGAGAAGAATGAGAAATCCATTGAAGCCATGCATTTGTTAAAAGACCAGGCCCGTATGATGAAAGAGGCTTTGTTAAAAGGCCGTTTACATGAGGTTGGAGAGATTCTTGATTACGGGTTTCAGCAGAAAAGAAATATGGCAAAAAATATTTCTAACGACGCTATTGAAACATTATATGAAGCTGTAAAAAAAGCTGGTGCAACAGGCGGGAAAATAAGTGGTGCAGGTGGCGGTGGGTTTATGATATTTTATTGCCCGGGCAACACACGTTATAAGGTTATTGAAACATTGAATACTTTTGGCGGCGAAGTAAAGCCTTACCGCTTTACAAAAGAAGGATTGAGAACATGGACGGCGCAGTGATTTTGGACTTAAAAGAAAATGTTATGAGTAAAAGAGTTAAAGAAATAATCAGCGCTTCAATTGAAACGAAGCAAAAGATTTTAGCAGATGAAAAAATGCTGCAAACAATCTGCGATGCAGTAAATGCAATTGCAGATGCATTTAAAAATGGAAAAAAAGTTTTGTTTTGTGGCAATGGTGGCAGCGCTGCAGATGCACAACATCTGGCTGCAGAATTTTCCGGGAGGTTCTATAAAGACAGAACAGCATTACCTTCTGAAGCTTTGCATTGCAATACATCTTATTTAACAGCAGTGGCTAATGACTATAGTTATGATGTGATCTATTCCCGCATAATAGAAGGAACAGGCAATGCAGGAGATGTATTGGTTGGCTTAAGTACATCCGGCAATTCCGGCAATATTGTAAAAGCATTTGAAGCTGCTAAGGAAAAACAAATGATCACAGTTGGTTTTACAGGAGAGACTGGTGGTAAGATGAAAGAATTAAGTGATTATTTATTTAATATTCCCTCGAAAGATACGCCACGCATACAGGAAAGCCATATTATGATCGGCCATATTATTTGCGAGTTGGTGGAAACAAAACTTTTCAGTTAATAAGAGAATGAAAATAAAAGAAGCCATTATTCTTGCCGGCGGATTAGGTACACGTTTAAGAAGCGCTGTTCCTGATCTTCCCAAATGTATGGCTCCTGTAAATGGAAAACCATTCATTGTTTACGTTATTGATTATTTACAATCACAAGGCGTTGAAAAATTTATTCTTTCACTTGGTTACAAGCATGAAGTAATTACTGCATTTATTAAGAACCGGTATCCAACACTTGATGTTGAATATTCCATTGAAGAAGAACCATTAGGCACAGGTGGAGCAATAAGATATGCATGTCTAAAAACTTCTGAAGACAATGTAATTGCAACAAACGGAGATACACTTTTCAAAATTGATACAGCAAAATTGTATGGCTTTCATGCTATGTGTGGCGCAGATTGTACATTGAGTTTAAAACCGATGAAAAATTTTGACCGCTATGGCGTTGTTGAATTGAATAAAGATTACAGCATTGCAAGTTTTAAAGAAAAGCAACAATATGAAGAAGGGTTGATAAATGGCGGCTTATATGTCTTGAACACAAAAAAATTTTTAGCCGAATACCTTCCGTTGAAATTTTCTTTTGAAAAAGATTATCTCGAAGCCTTCTATACAAAACGAAGAATGTATGGTGTAGTGCAGGATGAATATTTTATTGATATTGGCATTCCTGAAGATTATGAAAGGGCTCAGAAGGAATTAATAATTAATAATTAATAATTGCTGAAGCACAGTCATAAGTACAAGTGTGCGACGCAACGAAAGCATAATAGCAATAATAGAGTTCGGTTAAAAATATATTTCAATAAATGATAGACTATAGTTTGATAGATAAATCGTGGACATTATTTCTTGATCGCGACGGTGTAATTAATGAAGACAAGGTGGGTAGCTATATTTTCAACAGAAATGAATTTATTTTTATGCCCGGCGCGGAAGAAGCGATAAAACTTTTTTCAGATGTTTTTGGATTGATCATGATTGTTACCAATCAACGCGGTGTGGGTAAAGGTTTAATGACTGTTGAAGACCTTGAAGACATCCATATTTATATGCGGGAAGGACTTGCAAAACTTGGCGGCAGAATTGATAAAATTTATTTTGCTCCTGACTTACATAATGGTGGTATCAATCGAAAACCCCTGCCCGGCATGGCTTTGCAGGCAAAGGAAGATTTTCCACAAATAGATTTTCATAAGAGCATTATGGTAGGAAATAAATTAAGTGACATGGAATTTGGACGTAATATAGAAGCAAAAACAATTTTCATTCCTTCTACCAATCCGGAAACGCCGTTCCCACATCCACTGATCGATGAAAGGCTGGATAGTTTGTATGAAGTTGCAAAACGGTTGCGTCATTAATTATATCCTAATGTTTTGACAGCAAACAATAATCTATCTTCAAAAGCGTAGAAAGTAAGTCGTCAGTTTTTCAACATATATGAAACAAATACTTATCCTGATATTATTCTTTTGTTCTTTTACCGTCAACGCACAGTTGACTCCTGTCAACAAAAAGTTATTGCTAACGATGGAAGATTCATTGAACCTGTATTCCAAAAAGATGGTAATGGCACAGGACCCTTCAACGCGTTTTTATGCAGACAGCGTCTTTATTAAAAAATTTGTGCAGGCGTTGAAAGTTCCGGGTTCTTTTGAATATGCTTTTGATTCTGTAAAAACTGTTTCCAAATTATATGCACCGGATAGTTTATTCCGCATATATACGTGGGAGATTCAAAAAGATGAAAGCTATTTCCGGCAATTTGGCGCAATTCAAATGCACACTACTGATGGCAGCTTGAAATTATTTCCTTTGTTTGACCAAAGTGATTATGCATCTATCCCAACAGATTCTGTGCGAACAAACAGGAACTGGATCGGCGCTATTTATTACCAGGTTGTAATGAAAGAATTCAACGGTAAAAAATATTACACGCTGATCGGCCTTGATGACAACGATTTTACCAGCACCCGCAAATGGATCGAGGTTTTATATTTTGATGCAAACGGGCAGCCTGTTTTTGGTGGCGATTTCTTTACTTATAGAAATGAGGATAATAAGCCGGAACAGCCAGTTGCACGGTTTTGTCTTGAATTTAAAAAGGATGCCAAAGCAAGATTGAATTACGACAAACAATTAGATATTATAACATTTGACCATCTCGTAAGCGAAACAGCAAATGATAACAGCAAATACAACCTTATACCAGATGGTGACTATGAAGGCTTTAAATGGAGTAATGGTAAATGGGTACATGTATCAAAAATATTTGCCGAACAAAAATTAAAAGATGGCGAAGCTCCGGTACCGGTGCCTTTCCGGGATGACGACGGCAATCCACTTAATTAAACCAAAAAAGCTAAGGCGAAATTTCCTTAGCTTTTTATTTTATCGATCAATGAAATTATCCCCATACTTGTGATACCGACGATGGTTTTTCATGGCATCGTCCCTTGCGTCGCAATCCTTTCATCTGTTGAATAAACATTATACTAATCTTATTCTGCAGTTTCTTTTTTCTTCTTGCTTGTTTTTGGTGTAAGCATCAGCAACATTCTTTTGCCTTCCAGTTTAGGCAATGCTTCCGGCTGACCAACCTCTGCCAAACGTTCAGCAAATTTCAATAGCACCAGTTCGCCTCTTTCTTTAAACATGATGGCACGACCTTTAAATTGCACGTATGCCTTTACTTTATTACCATCTTTCAAAAATTTTTCAGCATGTTTGGCTTTGAAATCAAAATCATGATCATCAGTGCCTGGCGTAAAACGAATTTCTTTCACCTCGCTTTGCTTGGCATTAGCTTTCATGTCTTTCTCTTTACGTTTCTTTTCGTAAAGAAATTTTTTATAATCGATCGCCTTGCAAACCGGCGGGTCTGCATTTGGCGAAATTTCTACAAGATCAAGTTCAAGGTCACGAGCGATTCTTCTTGCCTCTTCTGTGGGATAAACGCCTACAGTTACATTATCTCCCACCAATCGTACCTGCGGTACTCTTATTCTTTCATTGATACGATGCTCAGGCTCCGGTTGCCTGTTAAAGCGTGGGTTGAAACGGCCCCCACCTCCTCCTCTGTTAGGTAACGCCATTAATTGTTGTTTAGTTAAAAATGTTTTAGTTAAAGATATAAATGTTTCTTTTATTCAGCACTACGATTTTTTATCTCTGCTGTTATTATTCCAATGAACTCATCAACTGTTTGTGTGCCAGTATCTCCTTTGCCCTGCCTGCGTATAGACAGTTTGTTTTCGTTCACTTCTTTTTCACCCAGTACCAGCATATAAGGCACGCGGCTCAGTTCTGCCTCACGTATCTTCTTTCCTATTTTTTCACTGCGGTCATCTATCTCAACCCTGATTCCCACAGACCTCAGTCTCTTTCTTACGTCATTGGCGTAATCCATGAACTTATCACTGATCGGCAATATTTTTACCTGCAGTGGCGCTAACCATACGGGTAGCTTTCCTGCATAATGTTCCAGCAAAAAGCCGATGAACCTTTCATGTGTTCCCAATGGCGCCCGATGAATGATCAACGGTGTTTCTGATTTATTATCCTGTGTAGTGTACTCCAGTTTAAAACTGCGCCCCTGCGAAAAATCAACCTGGTTAGTTGCCAGGGTAAATTCTCTTCCTATAACACTGTATATCTGAACATCTATTTTGGGACCATAGAAAGCTGCCTCATCCTGTACTTCTACGTATGGAATGTTCGAAGAGATCAAAACATTACGAACCATTTCTTCTGTTTCTTTCCAAAGCTCTGGTTCATTCACATATTTAATCCCAAGTTTTTCCGGTGAATGCAAAGACAAACGCATTACATATTTATCTACGCCAAATATTTTGAAATATTTCAGGTACATATCATTTACTGCCCTAAACTCAGCTCCAAACTGCTCTTTGGTGCAGTAAATATGCGCATCATTCATGTGCAGGCAACGAACACGCATCAGACCAAACAACTCACCGCTTTGCTCATAACGATATACGGTACCATATTCCGCAATACGGTAAGGCAAATCGCGGTAGCTTTTTGGTTCTGCTGCAAATATTTTATGGTGATGCGGACAGTTCATCGATTTCAGATAATATTTCTCACCATCCAATTCCATGGGCGGATACATGCTGTCTGCATAATATGGAAGATGCCCGCTTGTTAAGTACATACTTTCTTTAGCTATATGCGGCGTAACTACACGCTTATAACCCGCATCTTCTTCTGTTTCTTTTGCAAGCTTTTCAAGTTCCTCAATAATGATCGTTCCATTAGGCATCCACATAATTAAACCCGGACCAACGTCATCATCCATTGTATAAATACCAAGCTCTTTACCAAGTTTACGATGATCTCTCTTCTTTGCTTCTTCCAGCATTTGCAGGTAAGCATCTAATTCTTTCTGACTTGGGAATGTTATACCATAAACACGTGTAAGCTGCTTATTTTTCTCATCGCCTTTCCAGTAAGCGCCGGCAATATTGGTTAGTTTGATCGCTTTTATAAATCCTGTGTTTGGAATATGAGGACCGCGACAGAGATCGGTAAAATTACCCTGTGTATAGAAAGTTATTTTACCATCTTCAAGATTCTGCAAAAGATCCAGTTTGTATTCATCACCTTTCTCTGTAAAATATTGAACGGCATCCGGCTTGGAAATTTCTTTCCTTAAATAAACATTGTTTTGCTTTGCCAGTTCATTCATTTTTTTCTCTAACGCTGCAAGATCTTCTTCGCTTAGTTTCCTGTCGCCAAGATCCATGTCATAATAGAATCCATTATCTAACGGCGGACCCACCCAAAACTTTACGCCTGGAAACATGGTTTCCACAGCTTCTGCCATCAGGTGTGCAGAGGAATGCCAGAAAGTAGATTTACCATCCGTATCATCCCACATCAGCAATTTTAAAGAAGCATCATTGGTGATTGGTCTTGTTGCATCCCAAACTTCGCCATTTACATTTGCGGCCAGCACTTTGCGGGCCAGTCCTTCGCTGATAGATTTTGCTACATCCAATGCAGAAACGCCGGGCTCATATTGTCTTACGGCGCCATCTGGTAAAGTAATATTGATCATGCTTGCTTTATTCCTTGAAATTATTGTAATACCGGCTTTAGTATCTTATGGCATCGTCCCTTGCGTCGCAATCACTTTATCTGTATATCATGTAGCAGCAACGGAGAAAGAAAGAAGCCATTATTTTCCGGGCTGCAAAAGTAGCAAATGATTATGAAATGCAATGTGTTTAAAATCAGGTGTTCGTTGCTGCATAAAGATCAGAACGTACAAGTGAGGTGACACAACCAAAGCTTAATAGCAAGTTACTGCCCGTCACACAAAAAACCTTTCGAAGAAATTTCGGATTCATCACGATAAACTTCGTAAACCTTAACTGTTTTTTATCAGCTGGTGTTATATTGCACGGTAGATTTGTAATATGAAATTCCGGCTTTTATTATTGACTCTCTTACTTGTTAGTGCCGCCGTCCATGCCCAGAAAATTACAGGGATATGGAGGGGTTATTTCAATTCCGGTTACGGCTACTTTAAACAACAATACAAATATGAAGTGCAGATAAATGAACTTACCAATAAAGCACTGCAGAAAGGCATACAGGGCGTTACTTATTCTTACCGCACCACCGTTTTTTATGGCAAAGCAAGCCTGCAGGGCATTTATGATTCAAAGAATAAAAGCCTTACAATAAAAGAAACCAAACTTGTAGAATTAAAGATCGCCGATAAAAGCGAACCCTGCTTAATGACCTGTTATCTTGATTACAGGAAAGAAGGGGAAACAGAAATACTGGAAGGTAGTTTTATAAGCGTGAACATGAACTCAAAAGGAGATTGCGGCAGCGGCTACGTATATCTTGAAAAAGTGGAAGAGTCTGATTTTGTAAAAGAAGATTTTTTGGTAAAGAAAAACAAACCTGCAATAAAGCCACCTGTTGCAAAAACAACACCGCCTGCTAACACAACACCGAAAGCACAACCATTAGCTGGTAACAAAAAAAATACCACTGCGCCACCAGTTGTAAAAAAATCAACTCCTGATGTAAAAAAACCTGTTGCCCCAAAAGCCGGTGACAACACGGTAAAAAGGAAAAGCACAGATACTTCGCCTGACACTATTGTAAAGATGACTCCTGTGGTACCAAAAGTTGTAAACCCAACGGATGATATACTTTCAAAGAAGACGCTACCTGTACCGGATGTTATAAAAGACAGGGATAACCCTTTGGTAAAAAAGATCACTACGGCATCGCAGGATATACAGATACAATTGTATGATAACGGTGAAATTGATGGTGATACCATTACTGTTTATGACAATAACCAGGTTATTGCTTTTAGGAGAGGGCTTACCAAAAAAGCAATCACTATCAATATAAAAGCAACGGCTGATAATCCTTATCATGAGATCGTAATGGTGGCCAATAATCTTGGCACCATACCCCCCAACACTGCATTAATGGTGATTACTACAGATGGCAGACATTATGAATTGTTTGTATCGTCTGATGAAAAGAAAAATGCCAAAGTGGTGATAGAATATAAACAACCGGGCACAGACTCCAAATAACTTAACAGTAAGGTTATTTTATTTAGCTACATTAGCCTGTAGTTTCATTCGCTTATTTTATCATCCAAAAATCTAACTTATGGGATTCTTTCAAAAACTATTAGGTGGTAATAAAGGTGGCGGCAAAATGGCTGACCTTCTTCAAACGCTTATTACAGATCTTAATCTTGATCAGAACCAGGTGGCTAAACTGAAGGAGGCATTTCAGTCATTCAAACAGCAACGCCAAAGTATAAAATCAACAGGTGGCGACAGAAGCCAGATACAGCAGGCAAGAGCACAAATGACGCAGCAAATGATGGGTTTCTTAAACGACCAGCAGAAACAAATATTTGCTGCCAATGCTGCAAAGTATGATGGCATTTTACACCAGGAATAATTTGGAAACCTTGCTGAAATAGGTTGACTAAAAATCAATTAAATTATATCCATAAAAGCTCCGTAAAGTTCTGAACGCACAAGTGAGTGACACAACAGGTGTTGAATAGGATTACTACAGCCCGTTAACATAAATTTCTCCGCCGTTTACATTCTTACGCTTACATTTGCCGCCAAATTTATACGTGATGAGTAACAGAACTTTTACCATGATAAAACCCGATGCTACAGGCAAGGGATATACGGGTGCAATTTTGGACCAGATGATACAGGCTGGTTTTTCTGTAAAGGCTATGAAATGGATAAAACTTAGCGCAGAACAGGCAGGTGCCTTTTACGAAATACACAAGGAAAGACCATTCTATGGAGAGCTGGTTGAGTTTATGAGCAGCGGGCCAATTGTGGCGGCTATTCTTGAAAAAGATAATGCAGTGGCTGATTTCAGGAAACTGATCGGTGCAACTAATCCTGCCAATGCAGAAGAAGGTACCATCAGGAAAAAATATGCCGCATCAGTTGGTGAGAATGCGGTACATGGCAGCGACAGTGATGAGAACGCAGTAATAGAAGGTAATTTCTTCTTTTCCGGGCTGGAAAGATTTTAGATAAAGGAAATCCCCCGACTTATCGGGGGATTTTTAATTCTGTATAGCTCTTACGGTGTAACCTTTTTCTTTCAGGAGATTTAGTAATCCCTTCTCGCCTCCTAAATGTCCCGCACCTACTGCAATAAGAATTTGTTTGTCTTTTGTGATATTGGGAAACTGGTCTGCCCAGTTTTTATTGCGCTGGTCTATCATTACATCCTGTACATCGGATGTAGTGCCGCCATCAGATTTTAAACTAAACTCGAGTAATTTATCTATATCCTGTTCTTTGTACAATTTTATCATTTCGTCTGCTTCCTTAGTGGAAGTTTCAATGCTGTCAATGCTGTTCAGTAATTCTTTGGCTTGTTTATCGTAAGGAATATTATCAAGCACAGATGCCTGGAATGCTACTGTTTCCAATCCCTTTATCTCTTTCTTTTTGGTATGTGCCAGCTGCATAATGCTTAGTTCCATCCCGTCTGCCTGCGCACATGGAAGCATGGTCTGGTACACCAATGCAGATACCAGCATAGGTTGCATGTGGCTAAACATTTGCAACTGCATGCCCATGCCGTGGGTATCGAAAAAAGTTTTTACACGGTTGTATTCTTCGTCTGTATATAATTGATGAAGCGTTGTATCATGCTTCATAGTTCCTGCAGTAAACCCGGTGAGCAACTGGCCAAGATCATCCATATCAACCTCAAAATATATTTCATTTGCGTTGGTAATAACCTGTTGCAAATTGGTGCTCAGTTTTGCATCATTTGAACAAAGCAAATGCATGGTACCAAAAACGTAAGATGGTTTTTGTAAATCAGGGCCCGTAATTTCCCATAAAAGGCTTTTGTTATTTTCAGCAGTTGCAAATTGGCTTTTACCCTGGCAGGAAATAAGTCCTGTAAAACTCAATAAAAGGGAAGTATATTTTAATAATTTTTTTTTCATGTTGTTCTCTTTTTAAATACCAGCTACAGTTTTTCATAGCATCTTCGTTGCGTCGCAAGCACTTCATCGTTCAGATCAATAAACTTACGGGAACAAAATAAACGAAAAAGCAGATGCTGTATTAAACATCTGCCTTTTCAAAAATCATTTAACGGATATTTTGGTATAAAAGTTAACCGTGCTTTCCAGTTAAAGCAGCAAGTGTGTCTTTGTAATTATCACTAACGGGTATTTCAAGTTCACCAATAAAAACACTGTTCTTCATTACAGCGGTAATATGCGAAACTGAAACAATATAAGATTTATGTATCCGGATGAAATCATTTTCCGGCAACTGCTCTTCTACAGATTTCATGCTCATTCTTGTAATG
Source organism: Panacibacter ginsenosidivorans (assembly GCF_007971225.1). Lineage (NCBI taxonomy): Bacteria > Pseudomonadati > Bacteroidota > Chitinophagia > Chitinophagales > Chitinophagaceae > Panacibacter > Panacibacter ginsenosidivorans. Next base: position 1,214,563 of record NZ_CP042435.1, read on the forward strand.
ATGGGGCGGGTAGTGCTTTTGAGATGTATCTTGATATAATCTTTTAATCCTTCAATAAAAGTAATATCAGCAAATACAACCTTGAGGAGTTTATAATCAACATTTACAAAAAAATAGTCTGCTTTTTGTGTGTTGCCGTTATTATCGTTGCCTTTAATTTTTAATTCGTGCAGGTCTCTGGCTTTATTACATGCTTTGATAAAACGATCAAGGGAAACAGGTTTTACAAGATAATCAATCACGTCTAACGTATAACCATCCAGTGCATATTTTTCATAGGCGGTAATGAGTATGAACATTGGTTTCTCTGCCAGGCTCTGTATAAATTGTAAACCGGTAAGACCGGGCATTTGTATATCTAGAAAAATAAGATCAACTTTTTTCTCCTGTAAAACCTTCAAAGCTTCGAGTGGATTTGAACATTCAGCCACCAGTTCAAGAAATGGAACTTTACTTATATTATCTACCAGCAGCTCAAGAGCTAGTGGTTCATCATCAATGGCAATACAGCGCAGCATTAGTGCAGGTTTAATTGTAAAGAAACGGTAAACCAGTTATCCTTCCTGTTTATCAAAAGGCTATGGTTATTTCCATATAGCAAATTTAGTCTTCGCTTTACATTGGTAAGTCCAATTCCGGAAGTTTTATCTTTTACTTCATTGCTTTGCTCATTGTATTTGTTGCGTGCAGAAAAATAAAGAATATTATTTTTTACAGACATTTCAATATCAATCTGTGCACATTCAATAAGTCCGGTACCATGTTTAAAAGCATTCTCTACAAAAGGAATCAATAGCATGGGTTCGATCTCGTGCCCTCCATCAACATTCTGAATATTCACATTCACTTTTACGTTCTTCCCAAACCGTAATTGCTGCAGATCGATATAACTTTTTACATACTCCACTTCTTTTTCCAGCAGCACTTTATCATCGTCCGTTTCATATAACATGTATCGCATCAATGATGAAAGTTTTATAAGGGAAGGCTCCAGCTGATCACTTTGTTTTCTAGCAAGTGCAACCATGTTGTTCAGTACATTAAACATGAAATGTGGGCTAACCTGCGAGCGCAGAAAAGATAGTTCTGTTTTTAAATTTTCATTCTCTCTTTCACGTGAGAGTTTATCTGACTTTATTTTATCAAGCACTACCTTGTAAGCAGTACTTGCAGCGAGAATAAAGAAATAAGTAAAAATATTGTACACCAAAAAGTTCGCTACATCATACACTGAGTCTTTTACAAAGATGTTAAAACATAAATTAGAAAGTATTGAAATGATAAACAATACCAAAAATTGTGATATTATATATAACCAGTAGCTTTTTCTGTTCAGAAATTTTTTGAATAAGTAATGCGCGTTCAGGTAAAAAAATCCTACCCACAAAAATCTTGTAACAATATAAAAGTAAAGAAAACCCTCTTCCGGACCCGGCCTATGCTGATCATTAGAATTTGTTCGAATCAAAAAAGGGAGTGCAAAAATAAACAGCCAGCTAAGCATGTGCAAGACTACAATGATCCATTTTTTACTATACCATGCAACTTTCATAATGCCAAAGTAACAAGAATTGGCAAATTAAAAGGATGAGCGGTTAAATATTGCGACGAAGTAAAGATTATCAGCTACGAAACGTGTTTAAAACCAAATGCCGGTCATATTATCGACCGGCATTTGGCTTTAAATTATGCGTGTTTTATTTTTTTCCTGTTATTGCTTTCGCAGAATCAAGATGCATTCTCAAGGTTGGTAGTGTTGTAGATGCAAATGTTTTAAGATCAGGATCTTTGCATTTATCTGCCGCATCTTCAAAATTTTTTACGTCTTTCTTATGATCGTCCAACATCATATTCATATATGCTTTATCAAAATCCTTTCCTGATTTTTTTGAAAGATCTTCCATTTCTTTTTTGGCTTTATCTCCCATTTCTGCAGGCAAAGTAATATTCTTAGCAGCAGCAATGGACTTAAGCTTATCACCTACAGCTGAATGATCTTTAACCATCATAGCTCCAAAATCTCTAACCCTTGAATCAGAAGCTTTTTCCTGTGCCAACTTCCCTAATTCTACTTCCATCATACCGCCATTAGCTGCTTCAACTGCAAAATCTGCTGCATCTTTATCTACAGGCATCGTATTCATTGCCGAACTGTCTGTAGAATTCATCATAGAAGTCGTGTCTTTCATATCATTTGCATCTTTAGCGCTATCTACACTGTCCTGGTTAGAAGCGTTATTACCGCATGAACCTAAAGCTAAAAATCCTGCTGCTATAAAAGATAAACAAAGTGCTCTTTTCATAAAATGTGTTTTTTAGATTAACAATATCAGCTATAACACAAATGGCAAGCCACGATCTTAATAAAGGGATTAAACAAAATATGTGTAGAACATTGAAACATTTAGTTGCGTTAATTCTACAAATAATTAAAGTTGATTATATAATAAAATGCACAAGTGAGTGACACAACAAGCGATGCCAGAAGTGATATAGCAGGCCACCAAATAAAAAACCTCCCACAAATTTGTGAGAGGTTCTATGTTTTTGTAAAGTTCCGTTATCCCAAATATGCTTTTAGCGCATTGCTGTAACGGGCTTTTTGTAAGCGCTTTATTGCTCTTTCTTTAATCTGGCGGATACGCTCTTTGGTAAGATCGTATTTCATACCAATTTGCTCAATGGTTACGCCATTTTCACCGTCTAAACCAAAATAAGCATTCACGATCTCTGCTTCACGTGGACTAAGTGATTTCAATACACGTTTAATTTCTTCACGCAGGGAATCTTTCATTACATCATCATCAGTATCATCGCTACCTTCCAAAAGATCACCCATAGCCACATCTTCTGCTTCGTGCACAGGTGCATCCAGTGATGTGTGTCTTGTGTTGCTCTGGAAAATGTTGTTGATCTCTGTTTCGCTCATTTCAAGAATGTCTGCCAACTCTTCTGTAGAAGGTTCGCGTTCATGTTCCTGTTCAAAAGCCATGTAAGCCTTATTGGCTTTGTTGTACGTGCCAATTTTGTTTTGAGGCAGGCGGACTAATCTGCCCTGCTCTGCCAACGCCTGTAAAATGGACTGGCGAATCCACCATACTGCGTAAGAAATGAATTTAAAACCTTTTGTCTCGTCAAAGCGCTGTGCCGCCTTAATAAGGCCGAGATTTCCCTCGTTGATAAGATCGCTAAGTGATAAGCCCTGGTGCTGGTACTGCTTAGCCACAGATACCACGAAACGTAAGTTGGCCTGCACCAATTTGTCAAGCGCTCTTTGATCGCCCATCTTAATTCGCTGAGCCAATGTGGTCTCCTCTTCGGGAGTGATCATTGGAATCTTAGAAATTTCCTGCAGATACTTTTCTACGGCTTGCGAATCACGGTTGGTGATCTGTGTAGCGATTTTGAGTTGCCTCATATTGGGTAATTACTGTTTTATAAACACTTATAAGACGCCAAATGTTGGGTTAAAGTTGCTTTTGACACTTAAATTTGTAACAATATAGAAAATAGCGGGCAAAGGTACAACAGTTTAAGGTGATTTTAGTGAGAAATGTGTAAAAACTACCTGACATTGGTAATATTTTATTAACGAATACTGTTAAGATTTTATTTTGAACCGGCAACAGATCCTTTAATTAAACTTCCGTTGCGTCGCACTCTTCTACGGCTTGAACTTTAATCACCAGTGTTAATACAGTTTCGCATTTCCCAGCGAGCCTGCTGTATAGATACAGGATTGCGTAAAAAGTAACCCATTTTCTTTTTCATTTGGCAGGAATCTTTTGTAAAAATCCTCAACCACCACGCTTATCTTCGCAACCATGATTGATTTGCGGTCAGATACAGTTACACGCCCAACTTCTGCCATGCTTGAAGCCATGATGCAGGCAAAGGTTGGCGATGATGTTTTTGGAGAAGATCCATCCATAAATGAACTTGAAGAGAAATCTGCGGCAATGTTTGGCATGGAAGCCGCCATCTTTTGTCCAAGCGGTACAATGACCAACCAAATTGCCATTAAATGCCATACACAACCCGGCGATGAAGTAATCTGTGAGAAGCTCTCTCATATTTATCAATACGAAGGTGGTGGTATAGCCTTTAATGCCGGCTGTTCAGTAAAACTCTTAGATGGCAATTGTGGAAGAATAAATGCTGCAATGGTTGCCTCAGCCATTAATAACCGAACTGATGTACATAAAGCCTTCTCATCTCTCGTATCGCTGGAAAACACAGCAAACCGTGGTGGCGGGGCTTGTTATGATTTTAATGACTTTTACAAGATCAAAAAGGTTTGTGCGGACAACGATCTCAAACTTCACCTGGATGGTGCAAGAGTTTTTAACGCGATTGTTGCCAACAAAGAATTACCGGAAAACTACGGAAAGGTTTTCGACAGCATTTCTGTATGTTTAAGCAAAGGACTTGGAACCCCTGTTGGCAGTGTATTGATCGGCAAGAGAGATCTTATAGCCAAGGCAAGAAGAGTAAGAAAAATATTTGGCGGTGGCATGCGGCAGGCAGGTTATCTTGCAGCAGCAGGCATTTATGCATTAGACCATCATATTGAAAGGCTTGCAGAAGATCATGTGCATGCAAAACTTTTGGGCGAAGCAATTGCCAAAAAAGATTTTGCAGGAGAAATGCTACCCGTAGAAACGAACATTGTAATTTTTGAAGTGAAAGGAAGATTTACACCAAAAGAACTGGCAGCAAGCTTAAAAGAAAAAGGAATTTTATCAATAGCTATATCTCCAACACAGGTACGATTTGTTACACATCTTGATCTTACCAAGGCAATGATAGAAGAAGCTATTCATATAATTGAACAGTTGTAAAAAGCTTGGGTTACATAATAATAAAAACAGCATTAAGAGAAGAAATTTGTGTTTGTGGAGTAAAGATATTGAGTACAAGAGTGCGACGCAACGAAGTTTAATAGCAGCAATGCAGCCTGGTACAAAAAAAACATTTGTTTATATACGGTATCAAAATTTAATTAACCGAATCTATGTTTCCAAAAGTTAACCCCACAACTACACAGGCTTGGCTCTTATTGAAAAAGCATTACCAGGAAGAAATGCAGCGCATGAAAATGAAAAGCCTTTTCGATGCTGATGCAGAGAGGTTTACCAAATTCTCGCTTCGTTTCAATGATATTTTGTTTGACTATTCCAAGAATATCCTTACCGCCAAAACAATTCAATTGCTGCAGTTACTTGCCGAAGAATGCAATGTAAAAGAAGCAGTTGAAGCCATGTTTAATGGAGAAAAAATCAATGAAACCGAAGGCCGTTCTGTGCTGCATACTGCGCTGCGCAATATGGGCGACAAACCTGTGTTGAGCGATGGCGAAGATGTAATGCCTGCCGTGCGAAAAGTGTTGGCGCATATGAAAGCATTCTGCGCATCTATTCACAGCGGCGAATGGAAAGGTTATACCGGCAAGCCAATTAAATACATTTTAAATATCGGTATTGGTGGCAGCGATCTTGGTCCATTCATGGTTACAGAAGCATTGAAACCTTATTGGGTGCAAGGCATTCAAACTTATTTTGTAAGCAATGTTGATGGAACGCATATAGCCGAAACCTTAAAGAAAATTACACCAGATGAAACATTGTTCCTGATTGCTTCCAAAACATTTACCACGCAGGAAACAATGACCAATGCGCACACCGCACGTGCATGGTTTTTGGAACATGCAAAAGATGAAGCGCATATAGCAGGTCATTTTGCAGCTCTTAGCACCAATGAAAAAGAAGTAACAAAATTTGGCATCAACCCACAAAACATGTTTGAATTTTGGGATTGGGTTGGTGGCCGTTATTCTTTGTGGAGCGCTATTGGTTTGTCAATTGCACTAACAATTGGCTACGATAATTTCGAGGCATTGCTTAACGGAGCTTATAAGGTTGATGAACATTTTCGCACAGAAAAACATGATAAAAATATTCCGGTACTTATGGCCTTGATAGGGCTTTGGTACACAAGCTTTTTCAAAGCACAAACAGAAGCCATTCTTCCTTACGATCAATATATGCATCGGTTTGCAGCCTATTTTCAGCAGGGTAATATGGAAAGCAATGGTAAAAATGTTGACCGCAATGGCAATGATGTTCGTTACCAAACCGGCCCAGTAATATGGGGTGAACCCGGCACCAACGGTCAGCATGCGTTTTATCAACTTATACACCAGGGCACAGTTATGATTCCCTGCGATTTTATTGCACCGGCTATTAGTCACAATGCGATTGGAGATCATCATGTAAAACTGCTTAGCAATTTCTTTGCACAAACAGAAGCGCTAATGACCGGTAAGAGCGAAGAAGAAGTAAGAGAAGAATTGGTGAAAGCAGGTAAGACCAAAGAAGAAATAAAAAAATTATTTCCCTTTAAAGTTTTTGAAGGCAACCGGCCAACCAATTCATTTCTTATAAAACAAATTACACCCGAATCTTTAGGTAGCCTTATCGCTTTATATGAACATAAAATATTTGTACAAGGTGTTATCTGGAATATTTTCAGCTTTGATCAATGGGGTGTTGAACTGGGTAAGCAACTGGCCAACAAAATTTTACCTGAGCTTGAAAATGAAGCCATCATTAGTTCGCATGATTCATCAACCAATGGTTTGATCAATGCGTTTAAAGCTTTGAGCAAAGGATAATATTATGAACTAAGCTTTAGAATATACATTAAGCTTTAGTTGTGTCACTCACTTGTGCTATAATAATTCTATTCAGCACGATAAGTTTGCAGAACCAAAAACTTATCGTGCTTTTTTATTAAATAAATATATTTTCATAACTGTTATTTAGCCAATATGGTAGCAGCACTCTTAATAATAGCGGTTCTTTTTATTATCGTATATGCATTTATGCAACAAAAAATATTTGGTAAAGAGCCTGATGCAAAAACAATAACAAGATTAAGCAATTCATCAAATTACAGGAACGGCGTTTTTCAAAACCTCTCTCCTACTGAGGTTACAAGAAAAGGCGCTTCTTACTCTAAAATGATGATAGCTTTCCTGAACAAACCAAAAGATACAAAACCACAACAATTAATACCCGCTGTTAAAACCAACCTGCATAGTTTAAGTGATGACGAACCTGCAATTGTATGGTTTGGGCATTCTTCTTATTTAATAAAATATAAAGGAGTCAATGTTTTGGTTGATCCTGTTTTTAGCGGTCATGCATCTCCATTCTCGTTTTCTGTAAAAGCCTTTAACGGAGCGGATATTTATAAACCGGAAGACATGCCTTTTATAGATATGCTCATCATAACACATGATCACTTTGATCATCTTGATTATAAAACAGTGTTGGCATTAAACCCTAAAGTAAAACATATCTATACTTCATTAGGTGTTGCAGCTCATTTAAAACATTGGGAAATTGATGAAAATAAAATAACGGAATTTGACTGGTGGGATACGAAGAAAGTCAGTGATAATATTCTATTAACTGCAGCACCATCGCGCCATTTTTCGGGCAGAAAATTTGGCAGAGGGAAAACATTGTGGTCTTCATTTATACTGGAATTGAATAGCTATAGAATTTACATCGGCGGAGATTCAGGCTACGACAGCCATTTCAAAAACATTGGAGAAAAATATGGGCCGTTTGATCTCGCAATTCTTGAATGTGGTCAATATGGAAAAGACTGGCCATATATTCATATGATGCCTGAAGAGGTTGCTGTTGCTGCAAAAGATTTAAAAGCAAAGTTGTTATTGCCTGTGCACTGGGCAAAATTTTCTTTATCGCTGCATGCCTGGAACGAGCCGATAGAAAGAGTTATGAAAGCTGCTGCTGAAAATAATCAACCTGTTACCACACCTATGATTGGCGAACCGGTTGTGTTAAATAAATCTGCACCTGAAAACAAATGGTGGCAGGGCCGGGTGTAATAAAAACCGTAACCTGTATTTATTGACGACTATTGATGAGCATGTACAAGAGTGCGACGCAAGAAAAGACGCCATAAAATACCATAGCCAGGTTCATAAAAATTACTACTTTCCTACAATGATTAGCTTTTATAAACGTTACTGAATACAAACCAGAACAACTGTCTATGCCGGGAATAATGCCTCGTGTTAGCTGTATTTTTGTTTGTTTAATTATTTCGGCAAGCTGCTATAGTCAGAATACTGCATGGCTGCAGGGTGTATGGAAAGGAAAATCTTATTTACCGGGAAGCGATGCAGCACAATATTTCTCACTTACCTTAAGAATTAATACTATTAAAGGAAAAAAATTTGAAGGCACTCTTAGCACTATGGAACCTTATGATACAGCTATCCGTTACGACACCAAAATAAACGGAGAGCTGTTTGAAGATTACCTGACCATAAAATCAACCAAAGTATTTTATGTAAGAAATTCACCGGGCAGCCAATGGCTGCTTAGCTGTATTAACTGCAAGCCACCAAAAATGATATTCTCATTGCAAAATGACAAGTTTTCTTTTAAAGGGTCAACAGAAGAATGCTATGAGCAATGCAAGGGCACCAGCGAATTCGTAAAAGACATAAAAGAAATGAGTGCGGCTATACAGGATTCTTTGTATGCTTTAATGCATATGGAAAAACCAAAGGATATTGCTGCAGCATCAACAAAAAAGGATACGGTTGCGAAAGCACAGGACGAGGCTCTTGCATCAGCAGTCAAAATAAAAGATACAGCCGTTGCAGTACAAAAAGAAAATCCTCCTATGCCGAGAACCATATTGGCACCTCCGGGCGATATTGCCCAGGTAAAAGATGATAAACCACTGCTTGCCTCGCAGAATCTTTTGGCCTCTTTGAGGCGGACGAAGCCCTCATTAATAATAAGAAAAAGCGAAGCATTAGAGGTTCAGCAAAAAATCCTTCCTGTTACCGATACATTGGCTTTGGTTGCGAAACAAAACACAACTGCAGCAACGCTAAAAAATACTCCACTTTTAAAAGATAGCGTTGCACTTTTACCTGTTGGTTATACAGAGAGAAAAGTAAATGTTATAAGAACAATTCCCGTAGATAAAGATTCCATTACCATACGCGTTTACGACAATGGTGTAGTGGATGGAGATATTGTTTCTGTAGTGTACAACGATAAAATTGTGATTGATAAATTATCACTTACTTCAAAAGCCGTTACACTAAAAATTCCGGTAAACACAGATGGTACCAACACACTTGTTTTTTACGCGCATAATCTTGGCGAGTTTCCACCCAACACTGCAAAGCTTGAAATAATTTATGGCGCCAAAGAAGAGGATCTAACTATTTCTTCAGATTATACCGTAAGTAGCTCTGTAAATATTGTGTACCGTAAATAGTTGAACATTTTTTGTTGCCTGGCTGTAACCTATATAGCATCATTCGTTGCGTCGCACTCTTTTACTGTTGAAACATTTTGCAGCTAATATTTATACAGGTTCAACATTAGAAAATATTCTCTCTTGCATCCTGATTTACAATTGTAAACATGCATCTTAATATACAATTAAAGTTTTTTTTATTACTATTTATCATAATATAAATATTATAATATCGTTTACTATCCGCAAATATATTTTTATGTTTTTCTAAATTAGCTGAACCATTATTTTAATAATCCATCAAAATTCTCTGGTTAATTTTTTATATAAACTGCTGCAATGAAAAAATATTATACCAATTTTTTGTTCCGTCGATTCCGTGTATTTATTTTATGCTGTTTCTTTTCCAGCGGTGTTGTATATACCGCCAAAACACAGCCACAGCTTACATTTACACCGTTAATTCAAAATTTGAATTTACCGGTGAACGTAAAAAATGCGGGTGATAGCTCTGGTCGCTTGTTCATCGTAGAGCAAACCGGTAAAATAAAAATATATAAGAACGGTGCTGTACAGCCAACTCCATTTATTGATCTTACCAGCCTTGTTGCTGTTGGCGAGTATAAAGGTTTATGGAGTATTGCTTTTGCACCGGACTACAAAAAAAGCCGCCAGTTCTTTGTGTATTATCATGATAAGGGAAACAATACCATTCTTGCACGCTATCAAGCAAGTAAAACAAATCCCGATTCCGCTGTATTAAGTTCACGTGTAGAATTACTTTCGCTTAAAGATACCGTTACAAACGGGCCACACCTTGGGGAAATGCATTTTGGTAAAGATGGTTATCTATATATCACGATTAATGATGGCAGTTATCTCGGCAATACAACAAAATTTGCGCAGGATGGCCAGTCACTCTTTGGTAAAATGCTGCGCTTAAATATCAAAGCAACTGTTGCACCCTATTACAGTATTCCTCCCGATAATCCTTTTATAAATGACTCCACTGTACGTGATGAAATATGGTTATTGGGTTTCAGGAATGCATGGCGCTGGAGTTTTGACCGTACTACGCTTAACATGTGGATCGCAGATGATGGTGGCGAGCAGTGGGATGAAGTAAGTGTACGTACCCGCAAACAACCTGTGGGCGCCAATATGGGCTGGCCATGTTATGAAGGCACACAGCCATTTCTTACAAAAGGTTGCAAAGACTCTTCTACTTATACTTTCCCCATTTTTATAAATCCACCAGATACAACCGGCGCACAAGCCATCATAGGCGGTTATGTTTATCGTGGCAAAGCTTATCGCCCTTTAAAAGGATATTATGTATGTGCAGATTATGTACAAAATAAGGCCTGGAAAATAATAACCAATGGTGCAGGCGGTTGGAATATTTTTGAACAAATAAATATTCCTGCCGGCATTACCAGCTTCGGCGAAGGAGAGGATGCAGAGTTATACGCAACTTCTTCAAGCGGAATTGTTTACAAAGTAGGCGCCGTTAACCCTGTAGCAGGTTCTAAAAATTAGCAGCAATTTTTTGTACCGGGCATAAGTTCATTGTGCATCTCCTGTTGCGTCGCACTCTTGTGCATTTATTTTTTTGTGCAGCTGATAAATTGTAAAATGCAATTGGTATTTAAAAATCTCATTCAGTTTCTTCAGTTTTATTACTCCACTGCATCATCAGTTCATTCATAGCTTCTGTAGTAAGTGCAGGTGCCTCGTAATGATGCGCAACACTTTTTTGCCGGAATGCTTCATAAATACTTACAGCGCATGCAACGGAAATATTCAGGCTTTGAATAATGCCCACCTGTGGTATAACAAAATTGCCATCTGCCAGTGTGCGTAATTCTTCACTTACACCTTCGTGTTCGTTACCAAAAATAAGTGCCACACTTGCTGTAAAATCTATCTCGTATAAACTTACAGCATCTGCAGCAAGATGTGTTGTATAAATTTTTGAATAGTGTTTGCGTAGTTCAGCAACACATGCTGCAGTTTTATCATATTGATGAATGGTTAACCATTTAGCGGCACTGCTGCTACTTTTGGCTCCCCATTTTTTATGACGCGGGATTTTTGTATTAAGTATGTATAAGTCTTGTATACCAACCGCATCGCAGGTGCGCATGACAGCAGAAATATTATGTGGGTCCTGCACATTTTCTATTACTACAGTAAGCCCGGGTTGCCTTTTACTTAATACTTTTAATAGTTTATTTTTTCTTTCAGGAGTCATTATAAAATATGTGATAATAAAATTAATTTACAGGAAGCTTTCTATGTTGCATATGGATCAAGAGTACAAGAGTGCGACGCAACAGGTGATGCTCATTGAACTACTGCATGGTCCAAAAAATCACTCAACTCTTCCGCCTTTTACTTCATCTACAACAAGGGCATCTTCATCGTTATTGTTTCCGTAAAACTGAGAAGAGCTTTTCCGAAGCGCATACAAATTTTCTTTTAATAACTGTTGCATCTTTTGCTTTACATCCGCAGTGTTGTATACTTCCCTGCTATAACCAATAAAATCATTTTTATATGCATTGAATGTAGTGCTGATCTTTGTTGCATCAAGCGGCTGCAAACCGGAATAGGCAATATGCCACTCTTTATCGTCTTTTGATTTTTTGTATTTAAAGAAATATAGCCAGCCTTTGTGTTTTGCATCATTCACCTGTAACTTATCCAGGTAAATAAGAGAATCTGTTTTACTGTAATAGAAAGCTGCACTTAAAGCACTTAGCGCCATATCTGTTTGGTTCTTATATTTTACCGGAAATTTATCAGCAATACCTGCATCATTCAACTGGTTATAGAATGAAAGCCTGTAATGGTCGTCTGCTGCAAGCATGTTTAATATACTATCCGGAACATTTTTTTTGTTGCGCAACATTAAAACGGCAGTAGATATTTTTATGTCTTTATCGCGAAGCTGTAATAGCTTTTCAAACAGCGCCGGAACTTCGGCTGAACGATCCCAGAAAGGCATAAGCAGAACAGCATAATTTTCAAGGTAATTATTTACTGAACGGTTATTAAGGTTGTAGTTATAATTATTATCTGCATCATCATCGCGATCAAGTTTATTCATTTCCTTTTCATCTTCTCTTGCAACTTGTTTTTTCACCCGTTGTTTTGCATCTAACAACAATTTAGTATAGTACTGTTTGTAATCATCAGCTTTTATGTACCCGCTGTCAACAGCATAGGTTAATAGTTCCAATATATCATCTTTATAATCATCAAGCGTGATCATCTGCAGCAAATCGGGTATAATAGTTTTAGATAATGCTAACGTATCGTATAGCGGCGCCCATTTGTGTCCATTAAAAGCTGAACGTTTGTCTACTGTATTTTCGTTCGTAAAAGCATCAAGCATCATATCCATATTAAAACCCTGGTAATCATCATAAGCATTATCACCGGTTATTAGTGCGGGTGTCTCTTGCAGCAAAAGATCTTTAAATGAGGCAAACGATGCTGCTGTGCGCATTTCAAGCAAGGCATTCAATATAGCATTTTGTAATCCTGATGTATCTTTTACTTGTGTGTATAGATCTGTGAGATAATTTACAGATGCAGTATCATGAAAATTGCTCATCACATTTATCCATCTTTTTTTAAGAGACAGGTAATTCTTATTCCTCCATGATAATTGTGAAATAGCTTTTTTTATTTGTGATAAGTCTGATGAATCAAATAAAGAAGCAGCCATTGATTGCATGGCTTTCTTGCTTAAAGCACTATCCGAACTAAAATATTCGCTAAAAAAAAGTTTTGATTTTTTTTCAAATACATTCACCGCTTTAAAAGTATCTGAAGGTGTGAAGGTTTCAAAGAAATTGCTTACAAATGAACCGGGTGGCGTAACAGAATCGCTCATATTGGCAAGATAGAAAATAACACCATCCTTATAGAAGGATTTGGCCGTTATGATCCTGCTGCTGGCGGTATCTGTTGCCTGGTAATAAATGGTGTACCAATGATTGGGTGTTACAGATTCTTTTCTTGTTTTTATAATATAATCTTTATCATGAGAACCAATAAAGACCTTACTTTTCATGAATGCAGCCGAATCTTTTAGGTAAGTATATTTTGGAAAACGGAATGAGACCAATGTAATTCGTTCTCCTGTTGTATCGTTGCCTATGGTTTTTATAAACATGGATTTCAGCATATCAATGTAGGGGCCGACCTTGTCTTCATCCCCACCAGACATAGCGTATAAATCCTGAATAGAAAAATCATCTGTTGTATCAGCAGGTGGATAAAATAACGGGCTGTTTACGGAGAAGCCAACTGCAGCATCTTTTCTTTCTTTCACTTCGCCGTAATGCGTAGCAGTAATATTAAATGAATTTAAAAAATCGTCTGCAACAGATTCATTGGTTTTATACCTGACACCTATTAAATAATAATTAGCACCTTGTATTAAATAACGGATCTTCATTTGCGAGCCATCAGCATGCAGGTATTTTGCATTAATAACAGGATAGCCTTTCCATGACGCAGTTTTACCGTTAGCAGATTCTTTGATAACGGGCGAACTTTTAAAACTTTCTTCCATCAATCTTAATTCAAATGTGTCTTCTTCTATATAATCATATTGATTAATGGTTGTTTTGAAAATAAAATAATCGTTGCCATTGTTATCAACGCTTAGCCACTCGCTTCGTGATTTATCATTACGCTTCTCTGCTACATATACAGGTTTTGAAGGAAAGGTTGCGGTGAAGCCCCCATAGGGAGGCTGATAAATTGTTTGCTTAAATACATAAGCGCTGCTATCAAAAATTACAGAAGAAAAAAACTGATCGGCTTCTTTTCCGCCTGATATATAGTCTGCGATGCCACTTATTTTTAATATGACCAGTTCATTTGGTAAAATAAAAATATTGTAGCGCTGTACATCTCCTTTCCTTGTTCTGTTGGTAATATCAAAACCATTGAATCCATTTTTTGTTATTGTTTTCTTCGATAAAATTTTGCCCGGCACATTTTCATATAACATGCTATCCGTTTTTCTTAAGACTTCTTCTGCAGACTGACCTAATAAAGCAGCATTGGTTTTTACACGAGTTGCCATATAATAGCTGCCATTTGCCATATCAGCATACTGCATCATATTGGTTTGAGCAAAGGAGCCAAAACGGAAAAATTTTTCACCTGGAATCTCCACGCTAAACAAACTATCTTCCGCATACTGTCGTTTAAATTCAACCGGCACCCTTATTTTTTCAAGCTTATCTTTTTCTTCACTGTTGCGTTGGCCAATAACAACAGGCCTTACGGTGTATCCTTTTTTTCTTAGTAATTCTATCACCCCTCTTTCCCCTGGTAAATGAGCAGCACCTACACCAACAAACAGGGAATGCTTTTTAAGAATCGTATCAATTGAATTGGCTTGTATATCGTTTCTCCTAAATAAAAATTTTTCATTGAAAGCGTCTGATACAGTTGTGATGTCCTGTAAAGAATCCAGCAGATCAAGATCACCTTTACGATAGGCGTCTTCCATTTTATGTTTATAATCAAAACCACTTATATCATAACTTCTTCTTGGCTTTTTATCTTTATACATATCCCTGTAAGCTTCCTTTACCAATTTGTCAGACTCTTTGTAATCTTCTACGCCTGTTACAATTTTATTCAGTTTCCGGCCCAGTCTGTAGATATACATATCAAGATAGGTTTCTTCTTCAAAGTCTTCCTGTCCTACATTATTTCGGTAAAGCATTCCATTTACCATTCTTGCTTCTGATGCAAGCCCAAGCTGAATTTTAGATTCATAATTTGAAAGCGAAAATGTTTGCTCTGTTAATCTTTCATTAGACATATTAAAACTGCGAAACAATTGAGAATGTATAAAATCATTGCCACCATTAAAATCTTCCCGGGAATAGGCTTCCTGCCAAACCTCGGGGTTTTGTTCAAGTGCCACAACATCTACACTCTTAATGGCCTTATAAAATGAATCGCTGAGGTTAAACACCATTTTATTGCTGATATGCATCGTACCGAAAAGGTAAGATGGTTTAACTAGGCCGTTGCCTGTTATTTCCCATAAAAGGCTGGGATATTTTTTTTGATTTGCAGCAGCAGTATTGGATTTTGAATCAGTATTTTTTTTCTGTGAAAAGCTTTTAAAGGGGTTGGCGAATAAGACAACACTGATACTCAACAGCACAAAGACAATTTTCATTTTCATATTGATACAATTGGTTGAAAAAACATCATTGCAATATTATTATTGATTAATAACAATAAAGATTAAATGACGTTTTTATTTGAAAGAATTAAGATGCAGTGCTGATCATTATTTCATAAAGCTATTCGATAGTTTTATGCTGCATATTGTACTAAATGGTACAAGAGTGCGACGCAACAAAGTTTAATAGTAGTGCAAAAGATAGGAACAAAAAATTATGCATCAATCACCCCCTTATATTTATCTTCCTGTTACGCCGGCAGAGTCCTGCTTCCAATTTCCCGTTTTACAAATTTTCTCTTGAGCGGGATTGAATGGATATAAAGCAACAATTGAACAGTTACCTGTAATTTAGAAAAATAAAGTTACAGAATCAATTTTTCGCTGTACTTTTGCCCACTTTTGAATTATTACAGTTGCATTGCACGAACCGCCCCGTAAGGCGGCGGCGAGTTAAATGTGGCCTATACAAAAATCAGTAGACACATGAAATTATCGCAGTTCAGATTCGATCTTCCACTAAACCTTATTGCTCAAAATCCTACGAAACGCCGAGAAGACAGCCGTATGATGGTTGTTCACCGCAAGACAGGTAATATAGAAAACAAACATTTTAAAGACATTCTTGAATACTTCGACGACAAAGACGTTTTTGTTGTAAACAATACCAAAGTATTTCCTGCACGCATGTATGGCCGCAAAGAGAAAACCGGTGCCCGTATTGAAGTTTTCCTGTTGCGTGAATTAAATAAACCCAATCGTTTATGGGATGTGATCGTTGATCCCGCAAGAAAAATACGCGTTGGTAATAAATTATATTTTGGTGAAAATGACGAACTGGTTGCAGAAGTAATCGACAACACTACCAGCCGCGGCCGTACCATTCGTTTTTTGTGGGATAATGATGATGAGAGTTTCAAAAAAATGTTGGAGTTCTTAGGCGAAACACCTTTGCCTAAATATATCAAACGCAAGCCCGATGAAGAAGACAGGGAGCGCTATCAAACCGTATATGCAAAACATGAAGGTGCTGTGGCAGCGCCAACTGCAGGTTTGCATTTTAGCCAGGAACTGATTAAACGTTGCGAAATAAAAGGTATTCGTTTTGCAGAAGTTACTTTGCATACAGGACTTGGAACATTTCGCCCTATTGAAGTAGAAGATCTGAGCAAGCATAAAATGGATGCTGAGTATTATAAAATAGATGAAGAGGCTTGCCGCATTGTAAACAAAGCAAAAGAAACAGGGCATCGCATTTGTTCTATTGGCACGACTACTATGCGTGCAATGGAAACAAGTTTTACTGCACAGAAATTATTGAAACCAAGTGAGGGCTGGACAAATATTTTTATTCACCCTCCATACCAGTTCAATGTTGCGGATAGTCTTGTAACCAATCTTCATTTACCAAAGACAAGCTTGTTAATTATGGTATGTGCTTTTGCCGGTTATGATCTTGCAATGGAAGCTTACAAAAAAGCCATTAAAGATAAATACCGCTTCTTCAGTTATGGAGATGCAATGATCGTGTTATAAGTTTGGTATAATAATTTTATAAGAGAGGCTCCCTTAGATAAAGGAGCTTTTTTTATTGCACTAAACTACATTACTATTATTAGGCCTTTGTTGTGTCACTCACTTGTACGTTCAGCTCTTTATGCAGCTTATTGCAGAAAAGCTTATAACAATACAGGCTGCATTTAAAAAGTAATCCACAAATCTCTTTTATAACTGCTACATAATCCACATAGCTTAATAACTAACTCATTGATATAATGATAAAAATTCTTTAGTTTGGGTTGCATATCCGTTATGAACGAAACAAAAGAAATATCAGCCTTATTTACATTGATCGATGATCCTGATGAAGAGGTATTTTCTAACGTATCGGAAAGAATAGTACATTATGGTACAGGTATCATTCCTAATCTGGAAAATCTTTGGGAAACCACGCCCAGCAATGATATCCAAAGCCGGATAGAAATGCTGATACACAGGTTGCACTATACAGATCTTACCAACGATCTTACAGAATGGCGGGATAGCGCCTATCATGATCTTTTGTTTGGCGCTTTGCTTGTAGCTAAATTTCAATACCCTGAATTACATACAACTCCGGTAATACAGGAAATAGAAAAGATCCGACGCAATGTATGGCTGGAATTAAACAGTTTCCTCACATCTTTAGAGCAGGCAAACGTAGTTAGTAACATCTTGTATAATTACTATAAACTAAAGGGAACTGAGATCGCTTATCTTAACCCTGATGATTTTTTTCTGCACAAAGTATTACAATGTAAAAAGGGCAACGCTATTTCTAATGGCATTTTATACCTTGTATTGGCAGAGCTGCTTGATATCCCTGTTAAGGCTATTAATATACCCCGCCAGTTTGTACTGGCTTTTTTTAATAATGATACCGACCCGTTGAATATCACTGATAATCCACAAAGTAAGATCATTTTTTATGTTGATGCCACTACCGGCCATCCATTTACGCACAAAGATGTGGAACAATATTTTAAAAGAATATCTGTGCCACCCGTTGCGTCTTATTTTAAACCGCTTTCAAAAAAAAGAATTATACAAATACTGATTGAGGAATTAGCGAAATGCTTTGACACCAGTGATTTGAGCTATAAAAAAAATGAATTAAAACAATTAGCAGACCTGCTTGATAATTGATGCATAAAGTTTTGAACGTACAAGTGTGCGACGCAACGGAAGTTTCATTTATGTACAAGTGTTTGGTTCATAAATTTATTACTCCTGACTAACTGTAAGCAGCCTGCTGTTTCCTGCAATCAAAAAGATTTACCTTGCATATATGGCAAAAGCAAAAAAGAAAGACGAACCAATAATACTGATCACAAACGACGATGGAATTTCATCGCCAGGCATCAGGGCATTGGTTGAGAGTGTAACTGGTCTAGGTAAAATTGTGGTAGTAGCACCTGATAAGCCACAAAGCGGTATGGGTCATGCAATTACTATTGGTCATCCGCTACGTATGCACCCGGTTCATTTATTTGAAGGAATAGATGCATATCAATGTTCAGGTACGCCTGTTGATTGTGTAAAACTTGCAGTTGATAAAGTGCTCCATCGTAAACCTGATATTTGTCTCAGCGGTGTAAACCATGGCCCCAATCACAGCATCAATGTTATTTATTCGGGAACTATGAGTGCCGCATTGGAAGCTTCTATAGAAAGCATTCCAAGCGTTGGTTTCAGTTTACTTGATTATAGTATTGAAGCAGACTTCACCGGATCAAAAAAATATGCTAGATTATTGGTTGAGCATTTACTAAATAAAGCTTACGACAAACATCTTTGCCTTAATGTAAACATTCCTGCTGTGCCGGAAAGTCTTTTGAAAGGTTTAAAAGTTTGCAAACAGGCTTATGCTAAATATGAAGAAGAATTTGATGAACGTCATGATCCGCACGGAAAGAAATATTACTGGCTAACTGGTGACTTTATAAATTTTGATAAAGGAAAAGATACCGATGTATGGGCACTTAAAAATAATTATATAAGTGTTGTGCCCGTACAGTTCGATCTTACACATTATGTATTGAAAGAAAAATTGGAAAAATATTTAATTATAAAATAAGTTGAAAAAAGATAGTTTGCCCATTGGCATAGTTATAGGGTTGCTGGCTCCTTTTGTAGGTATAATTATATTTTATTTCTGGAAAGCAAGTTCCGCCAAATTCTTTGACTTTTTAAATGTAGTCATACACACCAGTTCATTACTTACGGCCATGATAAGTTTTGCTTTACTTGCAAATGCTGCCGCTTTTACAATAGCATTAAATACAAAACACGATCGAACGGCCAAAGGCATATTCGCAGTCACATTGCTATTAGCTGTCCCTGCTATAATTTATAAGTTATTTTTTTAGATTATTAGAAAAGTTGATATTAGTGCCTAATTGAACTTATTAGTCTTTTGTACCCGACATCTGTATTTCATAGCATCACTTGTTGCGTCGCACTCTTCATCTGTAATATCTTTTTGAAACAATACGTTTGCAAAGTTTTTGGCTAAAATAAAAAAAGCTCCATTTTGGGGGAGCCTTTAATTAGATAACTGACTTTCGGTTTTGGATATTGGATTTGGACACTGTAAAAATACAAATCATTTGATTCCATTGTGAAATTTATGAACAATAATATATCCTAAAGAGACATTTTAAACCCGTAATGGATATTTAAGGAAATCATATTGATTTTTAATGAGTCGATTGAAATTATTGGTTTATGTACATATAATCGTATTACTAAAACATGGTAAATTTTATTACGCTTCTTATTTTATCAGCAAATCCTTACTTTCGTTGCCAAATGAGTAGTACAACTCATCTAACAATTCGCCTGCCTTTCTGAAGATTTTTTAACGGAATGATTTTTATTTTGATACAATGTCAAAAACAGTAACCAAAATCGGGGTATTGACCTCAGGAGGCGATTCGCCGGGAATGAATGCTGCTATCAGGGCGGCAGTAAGAACTGCGCTTTATTATGGCCTGGAAGTATTTGGTATTTATCGGGGATACAATGGGATGATTGAAGATGAAATTGTACAAATGGACTCCCGGTCAGTAGCCAATATTATACAACGTGGAGGAACAATTCTTAAAACTGCCAGAAGCAAAGAATTCTATAATGAAGAAGGTCGTAAAAAAGCTTATGCCAACCTCGTTAAAAGAGGCATTGATGGGCTTGTAGTTATTGGTGGAAATGGAAGCTTTACAGGAGCTTATAAGTTAAGCCAGGAATTTGGTTTACCCTGTGTAGCTTTGCCTGGCACCATAGATAAAGACCTTTACGGAACAGATTTTACGATAGGTTTCGATACAGCAGTAAACACTGCTGTGCAGTGCATAGATAAGATACGGGATACAGCCGATGCGCATGACCGACTTTTTATTGTAGAAGTGATGGGACGTCATGCGGGTTACATAGCATTACACAGTGGTATTGCTACAGGTGCTGAAAATATTCTTATACCGGAAGAAGAGACTACAATCGAAGAAGTAATTGCTTCACTTTCTGAAAAAGAGAAACGTAAAAAATTAGTTAACCTTGTAGTGGTAGCTGAAGGTCATAGCTCTGGTGGAGCAAATGGCGTGGCTGAAATACTAAAAGCTAACCTGCCCAATCTGGATACAAGGGTTACTATTCTCGGGCATATTCAGAGAGGGGGTTCTCCAACTTGCTTAGACAGGTTGATTGCAAGCCGCATGGGCTATCATGCCGTAGAAAGCTTGCTGGAAGGAAGGCATAATGTTATGGTAGGTATTTTAAATAACGCTATGCACTACACTCCTATTGAAATAGCCATCAGGGAAAAACAAAGATTAGGTGACGATTGGATGAAAATGGTTAAGATCCTTGCCAGTTAGTGGTAAGAAATTTTGTTATTTTTCAATTACTAAAACATTGCTTTAAGTATGTCAGAAACTATAACCAAATACCTGCACAAAGACATGGATAAAGAAGCAGGTATACAGCATTCTTTTCACAGAACAAAGATTG
Source organism: Panacibacter ginsenosidivorans (assembly GCF_007971225.1). Taxonomy (NCBI): domain Bacteria; kingdom Pseudomonadati; phylum Bacteroidota; class Chitinophagia; order Chitinophagales; family Chitinophagaceae; genus Panacibacter; species Panacibacter ginsenosidivorans. Next base: position 1,235,654 of record NZ_CP042435.1, read on the forward strand.
TAGCAACGGTAGGACCTGCCTGCGACACCTATGATAAACTACTTGAATTGGTAAAAGCAGGCGTAAATGTATTCCGTTTAAATTTTTCACACGGTACACATCAAGATAAAGCAAGGATCATTGAGTATATAAAACTCATGAACCAGAAAGAGCCTTATAATATTTCCATACTTGCAGACCTGCAGGGGCCAAAATTGCGGGTGGGTGATCTTGAAGGTGGTTCTCTTGAAATTGCAACAGGAGATATTCTCACTTTTACTTCCAAAGAAAAAGTAGTAGGTACGAAAGAAAAAATTTATGTTTCTTACCCGGACTTGCATGCAGATGTAAAAGTCGGCGATAAGATTCTTATAGATGATGGGAAACTCGAAGTTGTTGTTATAGAAATAACAGAAGCTGGAGATGTAAAAGTAGCTGTTACTTATGGAGGAACACTTTTTCCAAAAAAAGGTGTAAACCTTCCTGATACAGAAATTTCTTTGCCTGCTATGACAGAAAAAGATGTTGTTGATCTTGCATTTATTATTACCCAGGAGGTAGACTGGATAGCACTTTCCTTTGTACGTAAGGCAGAAGATATTATCGATCTTAAGAAAAGAATAGCTGAAGCAAACTGCTCCAGTAAAGTAATAGCCAAAATTGAAATGCCTTCCGCACTCAAAGATCTTCGCAATATCATCGTAGAATCAGATGGTATAATGGTGGCACGTGGCGATCTTGGGGTAGAACTACCTGTTGAAAAAGTACCGGCAGCTCAACGCGATATTATCCGCAAATGTATTCACCGGGCAAAACCCGTGATCGTTGCCACACAGATGATGGAAAGTATGATCGACCGCGTTAAACCAAACCGTAGTGAGATCACCGACGTTGCAAATGCTGTGCTAGAAGGTGCTGACGCAGTAATGCTTAGTGGCGAAACTGCAACCGGCAAGCATCCCGCGCTTGTAGTAGAAACTATGCGCAAGATCATCCTGGAAGTTGAGAAAACAGAATACCGTTATAACCGCGAAGAAGATCTTGTGCCGCAAGCCAAATCACCGTCTTTTCTCAGCGATGCTATTTGCTACAATGCATGTAAGATTGCAAAAGATGTAAGCGCAGATGCGTTGGTTGGTATGACGCAGAGCGGTTACACCGGTTTTATTCTCAGCAGTTATCGCCCAAAATCACCTCTGTATATTTTCACTAAAACAAGAACACTGGTAAACCAGTTGAGTTTAAGCTGGGGCGTACGAGCATTTTATTATGACGAAGAAAATAGTCTTGATGATATCATCTTCGACCAGATAGACATTCTTAAAGAAAGAGGTTTTCTTAAAAAAGGAGATACGGTAATTAACACAGGCAGTACGCCGGTCGACCTGCATTTGCCGACCAACGTACTTAAAATAACGAAAGTTGAATAAAAAAATCCCTCCGAAAAATCGGGGGGATTTTTTTGTGTTGTTTATACACTAATGTTTTATTTATTATGAGCCATGCTCCTGTATTTCATAGCATCAACTGTTGCGTCGCACTCTTGTACTGAAGTAGCGGTGGCATCTTTGCATAGCAAAGGTTTCATGATTTTACAAATACGCAAATATTGAAGAATTATTTACCAATAATCAGCATAGAAATATTACAGGCCTGTATTAGCTTTCCGGTTTAAACTTAATGAGAAAAGTTCAGCATACAACAGAAAGTAAAAGAGTGCGACGCAACGAATGCTTAATGCTTATACTTCAGCCTGGCTCAAAAAATTCCTGCAATAACAAATTCAGATGGCATAATTTTAATGCTACTCAAATTATAAGTATGAAAAGATTGCTTACCTGCCTTTTGGTAATTTCATTTTATTATGCACATGCACAAAATGCTGACTCTGCCTGGATCGTAAATAATTATACAAAGAAAGAAGTGCAGATTCCTATGCGTGATGGCGTGAAATTGTTTACGTCTGTTTACATGCCTAAAGATGACGGTGAAAAGCATCCGATACTTATGACACGCACACCCTATTCATGTGCACCTTATGGGGAAAATAATTTCAGATCATTCTGGAACAGCTATGTGAAAAATTATTTTAAAGAAAACTATGTTATTGTACTCCAGGATGTGCGTGGCCGCTGGATGAGTGAAGGAACATTTGAAGATGTCCGTCCGTTCAATGCAAACAAAAAAGGAAATGAAATTGATGAAGCAAGTGATACATATGATGCCATTGACTGGCTTGTAAAAAATATTCCAGACAACAATGGTAATGTAGGAGTATTTGGCATTTCTTATCCCGGTTTTTATTCTACGATGGCTGCTGCATCAAATCATCCTGCCCTGAAAGCCGTTAGCCCGCAAGCCCCTGTAACAAATTGGTTTATTGGAGATGATTTTCATCACAACGGAGTATTTTTTCAAATGGACGCTTTTGCATTCTACTCATCATTTGGCAAACCAAGACCAAAGCCTACAACTATTGGCCCTGATGGTTTTGATTACCCAACGCATGATAATTATAAATTTTATTTAGAAGCAGGTTCGCTTAAAAAACTGGAAAGCTACATGGGCGATAGCATTAAGTTTTGGAAAGACTTATATGCACATCCAAACTATGATGCATGGTGGCATGCACGTGATGCACGCAATGCAACAAAAAATTTGCAACCTGCCATGCTTTGGGTAGGCGGTTTATTTGATGCAGAAGATTGCTGGGGCGCATGGAACGCGTATAAAGCAGCAGAACAAAATAATCCCGGTAAAGCATTTAATAAATTGGTGGAGGGGCCGTGGTATCATGGTCAGTGGGCAAGCAATGATGGCTCACATCTAGGCAACATACATTTTGATTCTAAGACCAATGAATATTTTCAGCAGAATATTGAGATACCTTTCTTTGATTATTTTCTGAAAGGCAAAGGCGATGTTTCGAAAATTGCAGAGGCAAATATTTTTATTACAGGTGCTAATGAATGGAAAACATTTGATCAATGGCCACCTGCAAATAAAGAAGATAAAGCAATGTATTTGCAAAGCGATGGCAAATTAGATTGGTCGAAACCCTCATCAACAAAGGGCTCTACAACATATACAAGCGATCCTGCGCATCCTGTTCCATACACTGAAGATGTGCATTTCAACCGCACAAGAGAATACATGACAGATGATCAACGCTTTGCTTCAAGGAGACCTGATGTATTAACTTTTCGAACAGATGTATTAACAGAAGATATGACTGTAACAGGAAATGTGATAGCCGATATCATGACCAGCATTTCAACAACAGATGCTGATTTCGTAGTAAAGATCATTGACGTTTTTCCTGATGATCTTTCTTATAATGATGTGGATATCTACGCAGATAATGATCCTGCGAAAACTTACCCGATGGGCGGCTATCAAATGCTCGTGAGAGGAGAAATTTTCCGCGGTCGCTTTAGAAAAAGTTATGAATCACCTTCAGCATTTACACCTGGCAAAGTTGAAGAAGTAAAATATGAACTTCCATCCATTGCGCATACATTCAAAAAAGGTCACAGGCTGATGGTGCAAATTCAAAGTAGTTGGTTTCCTTTGGCTGATAGAAATCCGCAACAGTTCATTGATATTTATCATGCCGATCCAAAAGATTTCATAAAAAGTAATATCAGCATTTATCACAACAGTCAATATGCATCAAAAATAATTTTACCTGTTCTAAAATAAATTACAATATGAAACCATTACTGCTCTGCTTTTTTGTTTTTCTTACAGTTTCGTGTTTTGCACAGCAATCATTAAACATCATTCCTGCGCCGCAAAAGGTAGAAGTTGGGCAGGAAATATTTACACTTTCTGCTTCAACCAAAATTGTTTTGACACCAACTGAAGTTCAGAAAAGTGCAGCATTCTTCAATAAGTATCTTACGAAATATTACGACCTTAAATTACAATTCATTGTTCAGCCCGGATCGCAAAAAGAAAAAGATTGGAAGAATGCAATTGTGTTAGATTTTGACGAATCAGGTACTGGTATAAAAGGTGGTTATCAATTAACTGTTGACAAAGACAAAATTTATATTCATGGAAATGATGAAGAAGGCGTATTCTATGGCATACAATCGTTGATCCAATTATTACCTGTAAAGAAAGAAAAGAAAAACACCTTACCGCTTCAACAGTGCTCAATCATAGATGCACCGCGTTTTGCTTATCGCGGTATGATGCTCGATTGTGGCCGTCATTTTTTTTCTGTTGATTTTGTAAAACAATACATAGATTTTCTTGCGCTACATAAGATGAACACTTTTCACTGGCATTTAACAGAAGACCAGGGTTGGCGCATTGAAATAAAAAAATATCCAAAACTTACTGAGATTGGAAGTTGCAGAAACGGAACCATCATTGGTCATCATCCAGGTACAGGTAATGATAATAAAAAAGATTGCGGATTTTATACACAGGAGCAAATTAAAGACATTGTAAAATATGCTGCTGACCGCTACATCACCATCATTCCCGAAATTGAAATGCCTGGTCATGCATCTGCTGCAATTGCTGCATACCCGCAGCTGAGTTGCTTTCCGGATGAGAACACTCCGATTGCAAAAGGCGTAAAATGGGCTGGCGATTCAACAGGCAAACAGGTACAACAAAGCTGGGGCGTTTACAGAGATGTGTTTGCACCAACAGATTATACCTTTCATTTTTTAGAAGATGTGCTTGATGAAGTGATGGAACTTTTCCCCTCAAAATATATTCACATTGGCGGCGATGAATGTCCAAAAGACAACTGGAAGCGTTCTGAATTTTGCCAGAATCTCATCAAAGAAAAAGATCTGAAAGATGAACATGGTTTGCAGAGTTATTTTATTGGCACTATAGAAAAATATTTGAACAGTAAAGGTCACAACATAATTGGCTGGGATGAAATTTTAGAAGGTGGTCTTGCGCCAAATGCAACGGTGATGAGCTGGCGCGGAGAAGCCGGTGGCATACAAGCTGCAAAGGAACATCACAACGTTATCATGACGCCTACAACTTATGTTTACTTCGATTATTCGCAAACAAAAAAAGAAGACAGTCTTACCATTGGCGGATATCTACCACTTGAAACAGTGTACAACTACGAGCCTTTGCCAGTACAGCTTTCAGCCGATGAGCAACAGTATATAAAAGGTGTACAGGCAAATTTGTGGACGGAATATGTAACCAAACCTGTAAAAGTTGAATACATGGTATTTCCACGAATGGATGCGTTATGCGAAGTTGCATGGAGCGATAAAAGCAAAAAGAATTGGACAGATTTTCAGCAACGTTTGCAAATGCAATACAAGCGCTACGATCTGTGGCATGTAAAGTATAATCCAAAAGGCATTAATAAAGGAGAATAAAAAACCCTAAATCCACCTGAAGGGGACTTGCAAAGAACTTAAGGATTTAATTTGCGTTAATTGATTTTAAAAGAATATTATGAACTCAGGGATAGGATAAGAATGAGACTTTTATTGCGTCGCACTCTTGTGCTATAACAATTCTATTCGATAATTAAAACACAGTTCTTAAAATAAAATCAAGACTTGTAATAATGTATCGTGCTGAAAAAGATATAGAGATGATTTGGAATATGTAAGTTAATAAATGTCGCAGTGCACCGCTCCCTCTCCTCAAGGAGAGGGGGTTGGAGGGTGAGGTTGACGAATAAAGTTCCGAACGCACAAGTGAGTGACACAACAGGCGATGCCAAGAAGAACAAACGCTGGTTACATAAAAATCACAAACGATTGCACAACATAAATTGTAAAGCAAACAATATTTTTGCGCACTAATAATAAAACCAACAACAACATGAGCATGGTTGATTCATTTGAAAAAATTCCCTGCGAAATTTTTTCGAACGCTAAAGAAGGCTCCCGTTATGCAGCAAAAGAAATAGCTGCACTTATCAAAGAGAAACAATCGAAAGGAGAAAAATGTGTATTAGGGCTTGCTACAGGTTCTACGCCAATAAGCATGTATGCAGAACTTGTGCGCATGCATAAAGAAGAGGGATTGAGTTTTAGAAATGTAATTACATTCAACCTCGATGAATATTACCCGATAGATAAAGATGCTTACCAGAGTTACTGGAGCTTTATGCACAGGCATTTATTTGATCATATAGATATTGATAAAGCAAACATTCACATACCAAATGGTGAATTACCAAAAGAAGCGATCAAAGCGCATTGCATGGAATATGAGCAGATGATCGAAGATGCCGGTGGCATTGATTTACAGGTGCTCGGCATTGGCAATAACGGGCACATTGGTTTTAATGAACCCGGTTCGAGTATCTTTTCCAAAACACGTTTGATAAATCTTGACAACAGCACACGTGTTGCCAATTCAAGAGAGTTTCAAAACATAGCAAAAGTTCCAAGACTTGCCTTAACAATGGGCATCAGCACCATCATGAAATCAAAACGAATTATTTTGATGGCGTGGGGTTTTAAAGCACAGATCATTGCAAAAACAGTTGAAGGCGATGTAACAGAACAAGTGCCTGCAAGTATTTTGCAGCAACACAACAACTGCACTTTTGTACTCGAAGAAAATACAGCATCTGAACTAACAAGATTTAAGTCACCGTGGCTTACGGGTCAGATAGAATGGACGCCAAAGATGATCAAACGTGCTGTAGTAAATATGGCGTTGAAATTAGATAAACCTGTCTTGAGTTTAACAGCAGTTGATTATAATGAAAACGGTTTAGGTGATTTATTGGTTGAGCAGGGTGATGCGTATGAAATAAACCTGCAGGTATTTTATTTATTACGCGATAGCATTACAGGATGGCCGGGCGGTAAACCGGGTGCGGCATTACCAACACATCCGGAAAGAAGTGAGCCTTATCCAAAACGCTGCATCATCTTCTCTCCTCATCCTGATGATGATATTATAAGTATGGGTGGCACATTCATGCGCTTGCACGACCAGGGGCACGAAGTGCATGTGGCATATCAAACAAGCGGCAACATTGCAGTAACAGATGAATTTGTAACACGCTTTCTTGATTTTGCTGTAGGCTTTGAAGATATGTTTGGTATGGATAAACACAAAAGTGAAAAGATACTTTCTGATGCTGATAAATTTCTTGCCGGCAAAAAGAAAAACCAGATGGATACGCCGGAGATCAGGAGTATCAAAGGTTTGATAAGAAGATGCGAAGCTAAAGCAACCTGCAAATATGTTGGCTTGCCTGAAGGAAGATGGCATTTTCAAAATCTGCCATTCTATGAAACAGGAACCATTGAAAAGAAACCAATGGGTGAAGAAGATGTGATCGTTACCATGGAACTCTTACGCAAAATAAAACCGCACCAGGTGTATTGTGCAGGTGATCTTGCTGATCCACATGGCACTCATAAAGTTTGCCTGGATATTGTGTTTGAAAGTTTGCGCCGCATAAAAGCTGCAGGGGATGATTGGGTGAAAGATTGCTGGGTTTGGTTGTATAAAGGTGCATGGCAGGAATGGGATATTGCCGATATTGAAATGGCAATTCCAATGAGTCCTGACCAGGTAATGAAAAAACGTTTTGGCATTTTTATACATCAATCTCAGAAAGATTCTGTTCCATTCCAGGGAACTGATCTAAGAGAATTCTGGCAACGCGCTGAAGACCGCAATGGCAATACTGCCGGGCTTTATGCTTCGCTTGGTTTAACAAAATATGCAGCGATGGAGGCCTTTGTGAGATGGCATTATTGATAAGAAACGTATAGCGTAATATCTTTAAAAGATACATAGAGTTTACACCTGCAAAATATGCGCTTATATTTTGCAGGTGTTTTTATTTGCACTAGTCTATAGACACATGCTGAAATAAATAATCCAACCGCACAAGAGTGCGACGCAACGGCTGTTAAATACTTATTCTACAGCCGGGCTTAAAATATTTCTCAAAACACACTACATTCGCTGCACTCAATTTTTATTTAAAAATTTTTGATATGCAGGAATGGAAAGATTACCAGGCAGCAAATAAAGATCGTTTCTTAAATGAATTACTGGAACTGTTGCGTATACCAAGCGTAAGTGCACGCAGCGAACATAAAGATGACATGCTACGCTGCGCGGAAGCAGTGAAAAAAAGCCTTCTTAATGCAGGTGCAGATAAAGCAGAAATCTATGCAACAAATGGTCACCCGGTTGTGTATGCTGAAAAATTTATTGATGCATCAAAGCCAACAGTGCTCGTATATGGGCACTACGATGTGCAACCGGCCGAGCCGCTGGAACTCTGGCACAGCGGGCCTTTTGAACCAACCATAAAAGATGGAAAAATTTTTGCACGAGGTGCATGCGATGACAAGGGCCAGTTTTACATGCATGTAAAAGCTTTGGAAACTTTGGTGCAAACAAACTCACTACCGGTAAATATAAAATTCATTATTGAAGGTGAAGAAGAGATCGGCTCATCACATCTCGCAGATTTTGTAAAACAAAATAAAGCCTTGCTAAAAGCTGATGTAATCCTTATCAGCGATACCGCGATGATCAGCATTGATACACCAAGTATTGATGTTGGCGTGCGTGGGCTTACCTATGTTGAGATTGAAGTTACCGGACCAAACCGTGATCTGCATAGCGGTGTGTATGGTGGCGCAGTAGCAAACCCCATCACCATTCTTGCAAAGATGATCGCAAGCCTGCATGATGGAGATAATCATATAACCATTCCCGGTTTTTATGACGATGTTGTTGAGTCTTCAGCAGCAGAAAGAGCCGAACTTGCCAAAGCACCATTCGATGAAGAAGAATATAAAAAAGATCTTGAGGTAAATGCACTGTGGGGTGAGAAAGGTTATACTGCAAATGAACGCACCGGTATTCGTCCAACACTTGAAATAAATGGTATATGGGGCGGTTATATAGGCGAAGGTTCAAAAACAGTATTGCCTTCAAAAGCTTATGCAAAGATCAGTTGCCGTTTGGTGCCCAATCAAAAAAGTGCACCAATGGAAAAATTACTCATCGATCATTTGTATAAAATTGCGCCGCCTTATGTGCAGGTAAAAGTTACTCCGCATCATGGCGGAGATCCTTATATGACGCCAGTTGACAGTATTGAATACAAAGCTGCATCAAAAGCGATTGAAGCAACCTTTGGCAAGCCACCTATTCCTGTACGTGGTGGCGGAAGCATTCCTATCACAGCATTGTTTGAAAGTGAGTTGGGTTGCAAAGTCGTGTTCCTTGGTTTTGGTTTAGATAGCGACAACCTGCATAGTCCGAATGAAAAATATGACATCGTAAATTTCTATAAAGGCATTGAAACCATTCCATACTTTCATAAGTTTTATGCAGAAATGAAATTGAGTTGAGAATTGATAATTGACAGTTTATAGTTTGAAGTAATAGAAGTGATTTTTTATGAACCAGTCTGTAATGCTACTATTAAACTCCTGTTGCGTCGCACACTTGTACATTCATGTCATCGAGCAACAAATAAAAAAGCCCTGCACTAAACTGCGGGGCTTTCTATTATTATTAAAAGTTTAATCTAACTCGCCGACTCCAATATCTGCATATATAAATTGTAGTTCTCTTCATCAAAGCATACAAAAATAATTTCTTTCAGTGCACCATAATTGTTATCTATAAAACTGCGCACTGCAGCCACAGCAACATTAGCAGCCTGCGCTTTTGGATAACCATATATACCCGTACTAATATTAGGAAAAGCAATAGAATGTAAACCATTTTCTTTCGCAAGCCGCAAACTGTTTGTATAACAATTGGCCAACAAAAAAGGCTCATTATGCTGCCCGCCGTTCCATACGGGCCCCACTGTATGAATTACTTTTTTTGCAGGTAATCTTCCTGCTGTTGTTATTACTGCTTCGCCTGTTTTACAGCCACCCTGCCTGTCTCTTATTTCTACGCACTCCGCAAGAATGCCGGGCCCTCCGGCCCTGTGTATTGCACCGTCAACTCCTCCTCCGCCCATTAAAGAGCTATTAGCAGCATTTACAATTGCATCAACTGGTTGTTTGGTAATATCTCCATGTATGATGGTGATTTTTGTCATGGTTAACTCCGTGGAGTAATAAAATAAGGTTAGTGAAATATAATTCCCCGGGGATCAGAAGGTTTCTTTAAAACAAAGTTTGTATACCATGTATTATCCTGAATTCATGCTGCAGCAGCCATTTCTTTCTCCACAATCCTCCACCATAACCGGTAAGGCTTTTATCACTTCCAATAACACGATGACAGGGAACTACTATGGCAATTTTATTTTTACCATTAGTAGAAGCAACTGCACGAATGGCCTTCACATCGCCAAGTTTTTTGGCCTGGTCAAGGTAACTGATAGTCTTACCAAAAGGGATATGTAACAACTCGCCCCACACACGTTGCTGAAACTCTGTGCCTTCCTGGTGCACGGGCAGGTCGAATACCCTGCGTTTGCCATTAAAAAATTCTATTAGCTGCTCCGTACATTGATGTATAATATCGCTTACGCCAGGCTCACCATAAGAGATACTTTCTTTATTATCAACAAAGCTTAGCTCGGCAATATAATGATCTGTACCTCCAATCTTAAGCAGGCCCAGCGGGCTTTGATAATAAGTATAATACAGGGACGGCAGGTTTTGGTTACCCTGTTGCGGCTGACTTATGGAGGTTTTATCTGGCATATGCAGGAGTGAAAGTTAATTATTTTTTTACAGTAAATAACTACAGATAAATTCAAAGCTCAATTTTATTTTTGACTGCGTTATTTAAACTTGCACCTTTAATAAAAATTTGGAGATGCAGATAGCTATCATCAACGGGCCCAACCTCAATTTATTAGGCAAAAGAGAGCCGGGCATATACGGCAGTACTTCTTTTGAAGAATATTTTGTTGGGCTGCAGGCTATGTTTCCTGCTGTATCTTTTCACTATTTCCAGAGCAATGTGGAAGGTGAACTTATTAATGAAATACAGCGCGTTGGCTTTTCTTACGATGGTATTGTCATTAATCCCGGTGGCTATACACATACTTCCATAGCACTAGGCGATGCGATTGCCGCTATTACTACGCCGGTTGTTGAAGTGCACGTCAGTAATGTACATGCAAGAGAAGACTTTAGAAAAATATCGCATGTTTCAGCAAAAGCCAAAGGCACTATTGCCGGTCTGGGATTAATGGGTTACGAACTGGCAGTGCGTGCATTGATAGAAAAATAATTTTGAGTCCGGCTTTTGAATATTAATTAAGCATTGTTGCGTCGCACTCTTGTACGCTTTGTTATCTTACAAGCAAAAAGCAATCATATTTTTAACTTCTTTACCACCTTTTTATACAATCCCGGTTTTTAAAATGCGTTTATTAACAAGATGCCGGTTGTGTTCTTTTGTACTTTTGTCAAGGCTGAGTAATGAATAAAATGTACAAGAGTGCGACGCAAGTAAAGATCAATAGTAGTAATACAGCCTGGTTCAAAAAAATAAAAATATTTGTAATGCGTGGGATCGTTTTTGTTTGTTTGATTTTTAGTTTATCATCTTTTGGCCAATACAAAAGTTTTGTTATTGGCGTAAAAGGCGATACGCTTAACATTGTAGACAATGCTGGTCTTAAGCAGGGCCGCTGGGTTATAAAAGTTGATGCTTTACGTGGTGAGCCGGGCTATGAAGAAGAAGGCTATTTTAAAGATGACAAAAGAGATGGTATCTGGAGAAAGTACAGCACCATGGGTGACCTGCAGGCTATTGAAAGTTACAGGTTTGGATTCAAAGATGGCAAATCCACTTATTATACTGTGTATGGTATGTTGCGGGAAGAAAGCTGGAAAGCCGTAGATCCTAAAAATCCTTATGATACTATTGATGTGCCGGATCTTCATTCTGATGTTGTTTATCGCCGCCTTGTAAAACTGGAAGGCACTACTTATAAGCATGGCACCTGGAATTATTACAATCCACAAACAGGCATGATAACCAAGACAGAAGATTATGTGCTGGATAAACTGGTGACCAGCAAAAAAAGTAATCCCTTTGCGATAGACAGCAGTTCAACCGCATCAAATGATACTACGAAGGTTCTTCCCAAACCAAAGGAAGTACTGGATTATGAAAAGAAGAATTCTAAAAAGAAAAAGATAAAAGTAAGGGATGGTGCAACAGGAGTGCCATAACAGAAATGATAAAAATATCAGAACCCGCTACAAGCGGGTTTTTTATTTCTTGGTCCAAACACAGGGCAAATCATTCTAACCATTCATCAAAATTTTAATTGTCAGAAAAAATATTTTATATAAATTTGATATCAAAATAATATCAAAACAACATTATATGGAAAAGATCATAAAACCCGTTTCAGGGTTTCTCACCTTGCTTATCGGCTTGTTGTTAATGGGTTTTTCGGTTTATTGTTTTGCAAATGGTATGACCGATTATGGACCCTCTCCTCTTTTTTTCGTAGGTTTTATTTGCATAATCGCAGCCGTATTTCTTTTTAAAGGACTTATTATCATTAATCCAAACCAGTCGAGTGTCTGCACTTTCTTTGGTAAGTATGTTGGCACCATTAAAGAAAATGGTTTGCTGTTTGTAAACCCGTTTTACAGTAAGCAAAAACTTTCGTTGCGCGCCAACAATTTTGAGAGCACCAAACTAAAGGTGAATGATAAAATGGGTAACCCAATTGAAATCGCAGCAGTTATTGTTTGGCAGGTTGCTAATACTTACCGTGCAGCATTTGAAGTAACCAATTATGACCAGTATGTAAAAACACAAAGCGAATCTGCCGTTCGGCATTTGGCAACTTCTTGTCCTTACGATGAAATGGAAGAAGCAGGTGCAGAAATTACATTACGCAATGGTGGCGATAAAGTGAATGAAATGCTGGAACACGAATTGAATGCAAGGTTATCGGCTGCTGGTATTACTGTATTAGAAGCAAGGATCAGCCATCTTGCTTATGCACCAGAAATTGCAGGCGCCATGCTGCAACGTCAGCAGGCAACCGCTATTGTTGCAGCACGTTTTAAAATTGTGGAAGGTGCTGTAGGAATGGTAGAACTTGCACTGGAGCAATTAAGTAAAAAACAAATTGTGCATTTGGATGAAGAAAAGAAAGCCGCCATGGTAAGTAATCTTATGGTAGTGCTTTGTGGTGAAAAAGCTGCAACACCTGTATTGAATACCGGCACCTTGTATCAATAAAGAAAAAAGCTGATGGCTGACAAAAAATCTTTTGTTTTAAGAATAGACGAAACTACCTACAAGGCAATTGAAAAATGGGCCGGTGATGAATTTCGTTCTGTAAATGGACAGATAGAATGGCTGCTTGACCAAAAACTTAAAGAAGCAGGGCGATTGAAAAACAGTAACGGTGATGCTGACGAAAAAAAATTATCTGCAAATAAAAAGCCTCCTAAGTGAGGCTTTTTATATTTCTGTTTCTTTAAGTTTCCCAGGTTATGTTGACTAATACTATTTATTCTTCTGCTGCGAATGGCTTATTACAATCTTATGTATAAACTTCATTTTTTCTTTTACTGCGGCAGTGATAACAAATGGATAAATATCCTTAAGACCCATACTCCTTTTCAAGCTGTTCATAGCAAAAGGTAATGGCAGCCACAATTCCATAATGGCTTCAAAGCCTTCGATAGCATAAGGATCTTTCTTTATTTCTGCATGCAGTGTTTTTGTATCTGCAGCCTGCGGATGTACGCTCATACCAAATGAGTAAGCCGTTCAAGTGTATCATTATATGTAAATAATGTGCCCATGTTTCTACCCAGTCCTCCCATGGATGCGCAGTTGCATAAGTGCTTATATAATTTTGATTCCAGTTTGCCCGAGCGCCTTCTTTGTAATGTTTTTTCAAAGCTTCATCATAATCAATTTGCTCGTTTTCAAATAAATTTCTGAAAGCAAAAAAAAGCTTATCTGAATTTTCAATTAACCTGTCCCGGTAATAATGCCCTATCTCATGCCTGAAGTGACCAAGTACTGTTCTATATACTTCATCCATTTGTTTGCGGGCCATTAACGGGTTGTCCGCAATTTGTACATTTAAAGAGTTTCATATTGACCTCGGTAAGGCAAATGATTTGCCAGAATTATTTTTTTAAAATTGAACCTGATAGCTCATGATCCAATAACTGTAATAATTAATGTTTCAAACCGACTAATAATGTACCTTGACTTTTGATATTATAAATGCACCATACTAAAACTATACAAAATGTTACTCATTATTCTTGGTATTATCATTTTTGTTGTGGGTCTCAGCATCAGTCGCGGAAATGATAACCTGCGCCGCTTTGGCAATCCTGCCCGCATTGTTGGCTTCATTATTATTTTACTTGGTATTTCAACCGCCTGTATCGTACAAATTGACGCGGGCCAGGTTGGTGTAAAAAAATTGTTCGGTAAAGTACAGGAAGATGTATTGGCAAGTGGCTTACATTTTATCAATCCTCTGCTCGAAGTAGAACGGCTTGATATAAAAACAAAAAATTATACCATGAGTGGCACGCATGATGAAGGTACCAAATCCGGTGACGATGCAATACGTGTTTTAACCGCTGATGGTCTTGAAGTAACCATGGATCTTTCTGTACTGTATCGTGTAGTACCCAAAGATGCTCCAAAGTTACTCAGAGAAACAGGTGCAGATTATGAAGATAAAATTGTTCGACCGTTAACACGTACAAGGATCAGGGACAACGCTGTGTATTATGATGCAGTTGCCTTATATTCAACCAAACGTGATGAATTTCAGCAACGCATTTATAAAACCATTGAGCACGATTTTAATGAACGTGGTTTATTGCTTGAGCAATTACTTGTCAGGAATATTACATTGCCTGAAAGCGTAAAAGCAACCATTGAACAAAAGATCAATGCAGAGCAGGATGCACAAAAGATGCAGTTCGTTTTGCAAAAAGAAAGACAGGAAGCGGATCGTAAACGTGTAGAAGCACAGGGCATTGCCGATTACCAGCGCATCATCAGTGAAAGTCTTACGGATAAACAGCTACAGTACGAAAGCATTAAAGCACAACTGGAAATTGCAAAATCACCGAATGCAAAAGTTATTATCATGGGTAAAAGCAACGCACCGGTTATATTGGATACCAAGGACAATAAATAATTTTTGTACTAAGCTTTTGAATAAGTATTAAGCATTGTTGCGTCGCACTCTTGTAGGTCCAAATCGCTTTTGTGCAATAATCATATTGCCTGAGATTGATAAACTAAATTTTCAAAAAAATAATTCACATTAACTTAAGTAAAGCCCGAAGGGCTGATATCACCACAACAAACACAAATAGTAGCCTACATTAAAACCCCGAAGGGGTGATTTTGTTTCTAAAATCTCGTGTTTGAATAAGTATTGAGTGTTGCTGTTTACAGCATTACGTAAAAAGCCGTTAGAGAAAATCTTTGGTCAGAATAAAATTATTGATTCCGAAAAGTGATTTATTTAAAGTAAGCACATTAACAAAAAAAGATAATGACTGAAGACCAGATAATTGATCAAATTATTCATAGCTTTTCAAATTATAGCTTACGAGACATTGAAGAAATCAACAATAATAAATTAGATTTTACTATTGCTGAATTTATTTTGTGCAGTTGTTTCATTGATCAAATAAGCGGCTTTAGATATAATAAAGAAAAAGTTGGTGAGCGATCTCACTTGTACGCTATATCGTTGCCCAATAATGAAAAGCCTATATTAGATTTCATGAATTACCAATAAAAAAATCCAGCATTGTATAATTGATGCCTGATTTTCCGTTATTTGCAAACGAAATGAAATTGCAATGTGCAGGTTGTACTGAGCCCTTAAAGTAAGAATCCAAAACTATCAGTTGCTTCACGTATTACTGCCCGGCTGCATTATTCTAAACCTAAAAATTCAAACAATGAAAAAAAGTTTTTTGATCTTAAGTGCATTTAGTGCATGTGTGTTCTCCGTGTCGTGTAAAAAAGAAAGCAGTCAGCCCGGTGTTTCGGCTGACATCCAGGGAACATGGAATTTTCAATCAATGGATGTCACTAGCAGCAGTACCCAGGAATACACAGAAAGTGGTGTATCTACAAAAACTGTAACAACAAGTGACTATACTACCAGTAACAATACAGGTACAATAGTTATTGATGGTTCGAGTATGACATCGAGTAACATTTCTTATTCAGTAAGCACAGTTGCTCATGCAAGCATTTATTCTAACGGGGTACTTATAGACAATTCTGACTTACCATTTAATTTTACCGCACCCGCTTCCAGCGGCACCGCTACTTATACAAGTGTTAGCGCAGATTCTATTCATTTTAATGGAGGAAGCTTATTTATGAGTGGTGTAGCGACTGATGTAACTCCATCCGGTGCTAAGCTCGATCTGCAGGGTGATATCTTATCTATGACACAATATGTAAATCAAACTGCGACACAGGAAGTTTATGGAGTGCCTATTACTACTACTACATATGCCAAAGTAATTGCGAAACTAAAGAAGCAATAAAATAAGATTATTCTTACTATCAAAAAAGTAACCAGCACATAATATTGCTGGTTATTTTTGAATTATAATTATTTAGTACAAGAGTGCAACGCAACGATGCTTCATGCTTATTCAAAAGCCCGGTACATAAAATATTCTCTTTTACTTATTATCTGTAACGGCTTCATGAATAGTTTCGAGCAGAGATTTTGCGCCGGTTGCATCGCCTGATAACTGCCAGATCATTATACCGGAGGCTTCTGCTTTTGCCAAAGTAGTTTTCATTTTTATAGTAGGTATGCCGTTATAATACAAAGTCTTGCCGCCACCCATATCCAACTCATCTTTTAATTCGGCACCGGGAAATTCAGCAACAATATGCCCGTAATTCATACTGATGCCGGGCGTTGTAAGTGTAGGCCCAAAACCATAACCATAAAATGGTACGCCCAATGTAATCTTTTCTTTAGGTATGTTTCTCATAATTCTGAAATAGGCAAGGTCCTCAACAGCCTGTATATACGTAGAATGAGGCCCTGGCTTTTCAGGTGCCCATGAACCTGTATGATCATAACTCATCAGGTTTACAAAATCATATTGCGCAAGCGCTTTATCAGTGTATTGTCCCCTGAAATATATAGCTATGGCGGCTGTTACAAGTTTATTCTGCTGGTGTAACAATGCGGCCAGTTCAATAACAAAGTTGTCGTAATTCTCATCTATGTCATGATCTTCAATATCCACATCTATCCCATCAAGATCGTATTTAAGTACTATCGATAATAAATTATTTACCAGTGCAGACCTGCTGCTATCTCGCAAAAGTTTTGCATAATAAGGATGATTACCACCGCCGCCGATCGAAGCAAGTACTTTTACATTTTTTGCATGTGCTGATTTTATAAAAGGAGCCAATGCCGATAAATTCTTTGGAAAATTTCCCAATGAATCGGGATTAAGAAAATAAAGATTGATATGTGTGAGTTTATTAAACGGAACATCTTTTACACTTTCCGTCATAGCTGAGTGTAAAGAATAATATCCAACTACTCTGAATACAGATGAATCAATTGATGTTTGACTTCTTGCTGAACACAACAATAAAACAAAAAACGAAATAAATAAGCAGCATTTTATTTTCATTGCATCATCCTTTCTGATATACTCTCACATAATCGACGTACATCTTCGCAGGTATTTTACTTTCATCAATTTGCTGGCCGGGCCAATCACCACCAATAGCAAGGTTCAATAAAATAAAAAATGGCCTGTGAAATTCTTCAGTGCTGTTTATATTATTGGTTATATCCAACTCATGATATTGCTTGCCATCAACATACCAGCGTATAGCTGTTGAGTCCCAATCTATACCATAAATATGGTAATCAGAAGGTGTATATAAAGTTGTATCGCCTTTCATTACGTGCCCGTTGTTATCCCAGTGTGGGGTACCAAATAATAAGCTGTCTGTATTTATGTGCTCCATAATATCAGTCTCCCCGCAGGCTGGCCAGGGTATAGCGTCTATATTTGAGCCCAGCATCCAGAATGCAGGCCACAGCCCCTGCCCCACCGGGATTTTTATTCTCGCTTCGATCTTCCCATATAGAAATTCGTGTTTACCTTTTGTTTTCATTCTTGATGAAGTGTAATGGTTGCCACTTTTATCCTCTTTTTTTCCGGTGATCACCAGGTTACCATTTTCAACGGTTGCATTGTCTGCCTGGTAATATTCCTGTTCATGATTACCCCAACCTTCACCGCCAATATCATAGACCCAGTTTGATGTATCCACAAAACTTTTATTAAACTCATCTGACCAAATAAGTTTGTAGCCATTTGAATCTTCTGCAGGCGTTGCTGACGTTTCATCTTTTGGCACTCCGTTGCAGGAAGTAAAAAACAAAACAGGAGCGAACGTAAAAAGAATTATATGTTTTGTGTGACGGGAAAAATTTTTCATGAATGCAAGCTTTTATTTAATGTGATGGCAATTTACTGCATTTGTGCTTTTAATGCATGAAAGAATGGCAATGAATAATGAACTTAGCTGTATTGCTGCTATAAAGCTTTGGTTGTGTCACTCCCTTGTACACTTTGAACAATGCTGAGCAAAGGATACTCCGTTGCAGTGTGCGACGCAACGAAAGCTGCACGGCAGTAATATTGCATGGCTCATAAAATGTATTTTTTTTCAAAAAAATATGCTTTGTAACATTAACTTATAAAGCTATTGGATTAATTAACCAGGCTTGATAAAAGACGATGTTATAAGATACTTATGCTTGTTCCCTACAATATTTATACTGATCTGAATTTCCGGTCATTGATCGCTTAATCATTTTGGAAATTATACAATCAAAGCTTTAGATTTGGTTTCATTATTATTTATTATACCAACATGAAAAAAGGATCACTGCTTATTATCAGTATTTTTTTATTGCAATTTTATTTCATTGCATGTCATAACAGAGACAATGTGAATACCAGCACTATTTCGCAAGACAGTGCTGTTATAGCTACCGGTGAAGCTGCGTTTATACTGCATTGCAGCGGTTGTCATAATTTCAGGGAAGATGGTATCGGGCCTCAATTAGGAGGCATTACAAAAGAAATTTCTGCTGACTGGATCTCACGTTTTATTATTGACCCGAAAAAGATCATTCAATCGGGAGATGAACGTGCACAGCAACTGATTAAAAAGTACAAAATAATGATGCCATCATTTGCTTCTTTTACCAATGACGAAATGAATGGCATTATTGCCTTTTTAAATACCCGTGCAAAGCCCGCAATAAATGCAGATACAACTAAAGCAAAGGCTTTAGCAAATCCTATTCCCGACAGTATTAAAATTTCAGAACTTGTTGCAGGGTTGCAGTTGGTTACACAAATTCCGCCATCAAGTGACAGTAACAAGCTGCCTTTAACAAGAATAACCAAATTAGACATTGAACCAAACAGCGGCAATACATTTATACTTGACCTGCATGGCAAATTATATAAACTGCAAAACAACAAACCGGTTGTTTATATGGATATAAAAAAGCTGGAACCAAAGTTTATTAGTGAACCTGGTCTTGCAACTGGTTTTGGTAGCTTTGCTTTTCATCCTGACTTTGCAAAGAATGGATTATTATATACAACACATACTGAACCTGCAGGAACAGCTAAAGCAGATTTTGGTTACGAAGATTCTATTAAGGTTACGTTGCAATGGGTGCTAACAGTATGGAAAGCAGATGATCCTGCTGCCGCAACATTCTCGGGTAAAGGCAGGGAACTCTTAAGAGTAAATATGGTAAGTGGAATTCATGGTATACAGGAAATAATTTTTAACCCACTTGCAAAACGTGGTGATGAAGATTATGGCTTATTATACATCGGTATTGGCGAAGGTGGTTGTGTAGAAAACGGTTATCCATTCCTGGCGCATAGCAAAGAACATGTTTACGGCACTGTTCTTCGAATAGATCCTAAAGGTAATAATAGCGTTAATGGTAAGTATGGTATTCCACAGAGTAACCCATTTGCAACTGCTGATAATAAAGTATTGAAAGAAATTTATGCTTTTGGTTTCAGAAATCCACATCGTATTACATGGAGCAGGGATGGAAAAATGTTGGTATGCAATGTTGGTCATGGCAATATTGAATCCGTAGATATGATATTGCCGGGCCATGATTACGGATGGCCTATAAGAGAAGGAAGTTTTATGTTGAACCCCTATGGCAAGCTGAATAATGTTTATCCACTTCCACCCGATGACAGCATTTATAAGGTCACTTACCCTGTTGCAGAATATGATCATGATGAAGGTAAAGCTATTTGTGGCGGCTATGAATATTGGGGCACTGCAATACCACAGCTAAAAGGAAAATTTCTTTTTGGTGATATACCTACCGGAAGATTGTTCTACATAGATATGGCGGATATTAAGTTGGGCAAACAAGCCACGATAAAGGAATGGAAGATTACTTTTAACGGCGAGCAAAAATCTTTGCGTGAACTTTGCGGCAGCGATCGTGTTGACCTGCATTTTGGCAGGGATGCAAATGGGGAAATATATATTCTAACAAAAGCTGATGGCAAAGTTTATAAACTGGCAAGTGCACATATGTAATATCATAAAGGCTTTTTTATCCATGCACTATTTAACATAGGCCAGATAAAAAAACAATTTTCCTGTTCTGCAATTACTTTGTCAAGATCAGTTACATATTCATTCAGTTGTTCTTCCGTTGCAATACCATGTTGAAGAAATGCATTTTTAAAACCAAATGTTACCGCTTTCATCATTGATGCCGCTGCAGTAATGGTTGTTATAACACTGCTTGCGTCAGTGCCAGATGGGTTTCCAATTCCTGCATCTATAAAGTATTTTGAGAGGTTGGTACCCATTTCAGGATCTTTGCCCGATTTAATAAAAACATCAAACATAAGCTTTCGCATATAGCCACTTGTTTTTTCATATTTACCATACGCTTTTAAGCATCCAAAATCATAATCCTGTATAAGTAAAGTGCCACCAGGTTTTACGACATTATATAGTTTCTTTAAAATATTTACAGGGTCGGTCATGTGAATTAAAACAAACCGTGCATATACAAAATCATATTGCAGGTCGATATTGTCTTTTACAATATCAAAACGTTTAAATGAATAATTGCTATTATTAAGTTCCTGCAAAAGAGGAAGTGCCTCGTTGCCTATTTTTTCATCTATATCAATGCCTGATACACTTCCTGCTTTTGTAACAATGTGCCCTGCAAGCCGCATTACATCGCCTGTGCCGCAACCCACATCCAGAAAATGCATTCCCGCTGACAAGCCTGCTTCTATTAAAACACGCTGTGTAATTTTCTCCCAAACAAGTGCCTGCCTGTGCAAACGCTTGTACTCTCCGGAAGTACGGTCTAAAAGATAATCGTCAAAGTTTGTTGAAGAAACGGTGTTCATTTTGATGTTTTGATTTGCTTAAAAAATAATTTCATTATCAGCATAGTTTGTAAGAGCATTTATTATGCTGAATAGAATTGTTTTAGTACAAGTGTGCAACGCAACAGGTTTTGATAGCAGCAATACAGTTGGGTTACTTAATAGCTATTGCTACATATTGTATAGTTAAGATAGCGTAAATTTTAAGAACAGGAAAGTTTTATTGCAGCAGTACATTTTACGTACTTCGCTTTAGCACTTCTATTAAACTTTAGTTGTGTCACTCACTGCATCGTTCAGTACATTACTGAACAAAAATGTGCGATGCAACAAAAGCATCATAACAATATAAAAGCCGGCCACCAATTATTCTGTATTTTTAACGCATTGAAGACCATCTTGTCGCTTTAAAATAGTTGTATGTATATGAAAATGCTTTTTTCATCTCATGCATTATTTTTAATAGAAGTATCCATTTATCTTTAAACGCACTTCTATAATCACCAAATCAAACTGTAATATGAAAAAAATAACGACTTGCCTTTTAGCTGTTTTGTTTATTTGCATTGCCGCAGATGCACAAATACAAACAGGAGAAAATGTTGCCATAACAAATACTGATGCCGGTAAAGTACGCGGCTATATTCATAACAGCATTTATACTTATAAGGGCATCCCTTACGCAACAGCAAAACGTTTTGAAGCACCGCAAAAACCTAAACCATGGACAGGCGTACGCAGCTCAATGAGCTATGGGCCTGTTGCTCCATTAGAAACACCTACCACATCCGTTCAGGACGAAAGTGAATTTGCATTTCATCACGACTGGGGATATACCAATGAAGATTGCATGCGTGTGAATGTCTGGACACCCGGCATCAATGATGGAAAGAAAAGACCTGTTATGTTCTGGATACATGGTGGTGGCTATAGTGCAGGCTCCTCGCAGGAATTACCATCTTATGATGGAGAAAATTTATCGAAGACCGGTGATGTTGTGGTAGTTTCTATTAATCATCGTTTGAATATTCTTGGCTTCCTGGATATGTCTGCTTATGGTGAAAAATATAAGCACTCGGCCAATGTAAGTATCATTGATATTAAAGCAGCACTCGAATGGGTAAAAGCTAATATTGCAAACTTTGGTGGTGATCCAAATAATGTTACCATTTTTGGACAGTCAGGTGGTGGTGCAAAAGTAAACACATTGATGGCCATGCCTTCTGCCAAAGGGCTTTTTCAGAAAGCTATTAATGAGAGCGGCTCTTTCAGAACAACGATGCTTGATAAAGCAACTACACAGGCACTTACAGCAGAAGTATTAAAGGCACTTAACCTGCAACCAAGCCAGGCAGACAGTTTGCAAACAATTCCTTTTGCACAATTAAGTGATGCGGGAAGAAAAGCGCTGAAGGTGATTGCCGATCAAATGAAAGCACAGGGTAAAACAATACCAGGTTTTGGACTTAGCTGGGGACCAAGTGTTGATGGAGAAGACCTGCCTTACCAGCTTTTTTCAAAAGAAGCATTTGAATTATCAAAAGATGTTCCGCTGCTGATCGGTACAGTAAAAAATGAATTTATGCCTTCGCTATTTTCGGGTATGAGCAATGCAACACAAGACCAGGTAATGGCATACATAAAAAAGCAGCGCGGTGATAAAGCTGATGCATATATAGCTGCGGTAAAAAAAGCGTATCCGGATGATACGAAACCAACAGATCTTATGGATGTAGATGCCATGTTTCGCCCGGGTGCGGTATCGCAGGCTAATGAAAAATCAGCATTAAATGCTGCGCCTGTTTACATGTATCTTTTTACATGGCAATCACCGGTAATGGATGGAAAATACAAAGCAGTGCATTGCATGGAACTGGCTTTCGTATTTAATAATATTGCCCGTTGCGAAGAGATGACCGGCGGCAATAAAGATGCATATGCATTAGCAGAGAAAGTAAGCAAGGCCTGGATAAATTTTGCACGCAGCGGAAATCCAAATCATAAAGGTTTACCAAACTGGCCTGCATACAATACAACCAATACTGCCACTATGCATTTTGATAATACATGCGTAGTAAAACCACAAATGGATAAAGAACTTTTTGATCTTGTAAGTGCTCAGTAAATATTATTACTCAATTTATATTTCCGTAATGTAAATAAGCAAAAGAACGATAATAGTTATTATCGTTCTTTTGCTTATAACCGTTTAATTATTACGATATAAGTACTGTGGGATTTTTATGTGTGTACTAAACTACATTGCTGCTATTAAGCTTTCGTTGCGTCGCACTCTTGTACTGTAGAATATGTTTCTCCAGTTTACAAGTTCATACGTCTGCGGGTTCTTTGCAACTAAACAATGTAAATCTTTGAGAATAGTGAACTCGTAAACTTGTTGCGCTGTGTTCCGAACGTAAAAGTGAGTGACACAACAAGCGATGCCATGAATATCTTAAGCCTGCCAACAAAAATAATATACAATAAAAAAACCCGTCTATGCAGAAGCATAACGGGTTTTACATAGTGCTTAACATCCGGTTATCCTTTGACCAGTTTCGTTGTTATTTTTTCATTAGTATCATTATTTATAACTGCTATACTATAGAGCCCATCTTTTAAAGATGCAACAGATACCAAAACGCTGTTGCTTCCTTGCTTAGCTATACCTGATTTACGAACTACCACTTTACCAGTCATGTCATAAATTACAATACTGTAACGGTATTCAACATCTGCATTGAAAGAAAGCGTAGTTATGCTTCTTGCAGGGTTTGGCGATGCCGTAAGATCGTAAGTTGTAGGTGTAGATTTAGCAGTACTAAGATTTGTTAATGAACTTGAAACCGTTACATCAATTACAGTATTGTAAGATGTAGCGCAATCATTTTTCGCTGCTACTTTTACCTTTCCACTTGATGAGCCCCAGTTAACAGTGATCTTAGGTGTGTTCTGTCCAGATACAATCTTTGCGCTTGCAGGCACTGACCATGTATAAGTTAAGCCTGAGGTGGCTGCTGTACTATACACCAGGCTTTTTTGGTTTGGAGTTACAGTTTGTGGTCCAACTATACCACCTGGTTTTGCGGGTCTTGTCTTTAATGTTTTGGATTGCGCATTGCTTGTTCCACAAGCATTAACAGCCGCAACAGTAAGCGCGCCGCCATTGAAACCATTAACAGTGTTCAATACAATTTTTGTACCTCCGTTAGTGGCTATACTGCTTTTGGAAGGAGCAGTCCATAAGTAAGAAGTAGCGTTACTAACTGAACTAATGGAGAATGAATATGAACCAACGCAAACACCCGTAAGATCAGCAGTAGCACCTTGTATTGTTCCTGGTTTTGCCGGTGCTGTTAAAGTACCGTTAGGTGCACTGAAGCCCTGGTTATCGCTACAACCGTTTTTATCTTTCACTGTATATGTATAGAAGCCAGAACTTTTCACAAAAGTACCAGTGCCTGTATAAGGCATTGTGCCTCCTGTTGCTGTTACATAAACGTTGGTAGTACTACCTTTACATAGCATTGGATCTGCAGATACATGCGTCACAAGTACATCAGGCTGTGTAATTATAAAACTCTGACTTAGCTTACAGTTATACGCTGCACTAATAGTAACCGTGTAAGTTGACGGGATCAATGCACTAATATCTTCGTTTGCAGATTTGAAATTATTTGTATTATTTACCCAGCTGTACGTGAACGGCCCCTGACCACCTAACGGTTTCAAATCTATGGATCCGTCTTTTTGATTATAACAGCTAACAGTATTTATAACAGAAGAAGAAATATCAGGCGAGCTGTTTATAGCTGTTGCTGAAATATTGATATTGATCTTTGAAGCACCTCCGCCTGATACAGGCAAAGCACCTGTATATGAACGCGCCTCAGTGGGGTTAAATTTAACATAAACAGACTGTGAGAAACCAGCTCCGTAACCGCTTATGATCAGCGAGTCGCTGTAAGTACCATCTTTAGTTGTTGCAAAACTGAAACCTTGTAACGGCCCAATGGTAACAGCAGTACTGTTTAAGAGCTGTCCACTTATGCTAAGCTGTTGTGCTGCAGGTGTGCTGTTTACGCAAACGGTATCAAATGTAAGAGGACCGGAATAAAAAAGGTTACTACCAGTAACACCATTGCTGGAGCGCGACAATTCCACAAGTGTAAAAATAACATTCTCTGATCCCATATTTTTGATATAAAGATCAGCTCCATTTGCTCCCATGTTACCAAAGTAAGCATCGCTTAAAGTAACAGATACTTTTTTCCATTTATTGGTATTGGTACAAGTAACATCAATAGATCCTTTAGCAGGATTTCCTTTAGCATCATAAAATAATTGCCATTTTCCGGTACCTCTGTCTAAATAAGTTATTTCAACAGCTACAGGGTATGCAGCATCAAGTGGTGCATTATGTAGAAACGCGTCTTCCACATCAAAGTACAAAGCATCTTTTCCTTTCGCAAGATCAAACCCTCTTGCAAATCTTCCATAAACAGTATTAGGTTCTGCAGATGTTACATTCCAGTAACCAACGCTGGTTTCGTTAGGATTGATCTGGTGAAGAAATCTTTCATAATTACCAGGGAAAATTTTCCAGCCAACATCATTAGTTCCTTTTGCGGCAATGTTATCCATTTCACCACCCATAGCGGAATTCAAATCTTCCAGTTTAGCACCATAAGAAATATAAGGCGCTAATACATTATTATAACGTGTAGCAGTCATTGCTACGGTACCATATTGTGATGCAGGAAATCTTACCCCATCGGCCGCATCAAGTGCATCTTTCAACATACACATAGCATTATTGCTTGTTGCAGGGTCTTTATAACCCGCATACTTATTGTACAGTGTAAACGCATCATCATAATTGTGATCATCTATATGTTCAAAAGCCTGGTTGCTCCAGTCAAGCCCCCAATGAATTGCATACCCCATTACAGTAAACATATTCTTGTATGGAGCCACATTCCACCAGGGAGCATTAGTAGCTCCGCCGATCAGTTCAGATCTTGCACGCATAAAAGTACCACCTGATACAGGCTTGTTCAGGATATCATATAACCAAGCAGCTTTATCCGTTTCATTATTTAATTGATACCCTTTACCAAGAGTTCCTGTTTTGATCCAGCTTCCAGGGCAGTTCGCCATAAGCCAGTATGTTTGCTGATCACCACTGTTATTAGGATTACTAAGAATATAAATTTTGGGATCAGTATTTCTGTATTCATCATAATAATACATGGTAAACTCCTGGAACAATGCATAAAAATCAGCATCAGAAAGTGCATACTGCGAAGAAACGTTTCCTTTATAACTGATGTAATCACCTGTACTGCCAAAACATGGCTGTACACCGATGATTGACTTACGCACATAATCAGGTAATGTTTCCAGATGCTGATGGACTCTTAAGATCATTCTTTTGAAATAAGTTTTGTATTCAGGATCTTCATAATAAGGAGAGTAGCCGGTAACATTACCAAGGTCATCTTTCTCTGTTACCTTAGGCACACCGTTACTGTATAACCAATCCGGTGCATCTTCTTTTGTATAAACAAGAAAAATGATAGGCAGGCCATCTTTTGCTTTACTCGTCATCTCACTGTCAAACTCTGTCCAATTCCATTGATCAGGGTTTGGTTCCATATCTGCCCAACGAAAATTTGCTAATCTTCCCTGTACTTCGGGATATTGAGTTGCAGATACGGCGTCTCCGAAACTTTGCCAAACACCATATTTATAGTGTGTGGTGTCTGTTTGTGCACCAGCGCTAAGCCAGCACAGGCTGCATAAAGCTATAAGAGCTTTCATGTAGAGGTTTTTCATTCTTTTGGATTTTTATTGGATTTTTAGATTGGATTTTATCATCATAAAACGTGGAATAGATATTCTACGAATATTCCGGTTTTTACTTTTTTAAGACTTCTTTTGATAGTGAAAAAAATATGTTTAATAATGTTTGAGTCTCTTTCAGGCTACATGAGTATATTGCCTTGAATAATTCTGCGAAGAAATTATCACTTGCATTATTTATAAAAAAAATATGATTTAGAAAATCTAAATGAGCATTCGGTTTTGGTTGTAAGCCAATGTATGAATATAAATACCTGGTCATACGTATTGGGGGTTTGATGATATTGGATGGGTGCAAATTACTCAGTACTATTTTGCTCAACAAATTTATTCACTTAAAAAATGTCCTTTTTGTAATTAAAAAAATTTAATGACAGCAAGCACAATACGCCTTTAAAAATCAATACTGGTATATATTTCAGCTATTTTATTTATGCTTTTATACTTCAATTACAAATACCGAATAAGATATAATTATATTTATAAATGTCTTTTTTGGACATTATATCAACGTCGTATTCTGTAAGTAAAAAACTTAATTTTTAGTTGAAGTGTGCGACGCAACAACTGCTGAGAAAAGTTCAAATGCCGGGCCACAAATAAAAAAGCCGTAGAAACTCTACGGCATCTTAATAGACTTTTATTAGCTTTTAATCTTTTTTGCTTTCTTTAGCCCAGGTATCTTTCAATGTAACAGTTCTATTAAAGATCAAGCCTTCTTCACTGGTATCTTTATCAAGCATAAAATATCCCTTACGAAGAAATTGGTAACGGTCATTGAATTTAGATGTTTTCAAAGCAGGTTCTGCGTAAGCTGTTTTGATAATCTGCAAAGAATCCGGATTTATGTATTCTTTAAAATCACCTTCTTCAGAAGACGGATCTTCCACTTTAAACAACCTGTCATAAAGCCTTATTTCGACAGGTACAGCATGTAATATACTTACCCAATGTAGTGTCCCTTTCACTTTAATATTTGCATTAGCTTCGCCTGTTTTGCTATTAGGTATGTGCGTACAATGCAATGCAATGATATTCCCTAAATCGTCTTTTATTACTTCATCACATTTTATAACATAGGCGCTTTTTAAACGAACCATTTGGCCCGGAGCGAGGCGAAAAAATTTCTTTGGCGGGTCTTCCATAAAATCTTCTCTTTCTATATATATCTCACGACTAAAGGGTATGTCGCGGTAAGTTTTATTTTCGTCTTCAGGGTTGTCTTCGCTTGGTACCATTTCCAACTGTCCTTCGGGATAATCTGTAATAATTATTTTAACAGGATCAAATACTACCATTCGGCGTAACGCAATCTTATTTAAATGTTCCCGTACACAAAATTCAAGGAGGCCTACGTCTACCATATTCTCACGCTTTGCTACACCGATCCTGTCACAAAAATCTCTTATACTTTCTGGCGTATAACCTCTTCTTCTAAGCCCACTAATTGTCGGCATACGTGGGTCATCCCATGAAGTTACATATCGCTCATTTACAAGTTGCAGTAATTTTCTCTTACTGGTAACTGTATAATTAATATTGCGGCGTGCAAATTCATATTGATGTGAGGGATAAATCTCGAGTTTTTCAATCAGCCAATCATATAACTCTCTATGGGGAACAAATTCAAGTGTACATATGGAATGTGTAACTTGCTCAATCGAATCACTCTGACCATGCGCCATATCATACATGGGGTAAATACACCATTTATCTCCTGTACGGTGATGATGAGCATGTTTGATACGATACAAAACAGGGTCCCTCATCAGCATGTTCACATGAGCCATATCGATCTTTGCGCGTAATGTGCGGCTACCATCAGGAAACGCGCCTTGCTTCATTTGGTCAAAGAGGTCCAGGTTTTCTTCTATGCTGCGGTTGCGGTATGAACTTTCTTTACCATGCTCTGTAGGTGTGCCTTTCATGGCAGCTATTTCTTCCGATGTAGAATCGTCTACATAGGCAAGTCCCTTTTTTATTAGACTCACTGCATAATCATACATCGTATCAAAATAGTCGGAAGCATAGCGTTCATTCTTCCATTCAAAACCAAGCCATTTTACGTCTTCTTTAATGCTATCTACATATTCCGTTTCTTCAGTAGTTGGATTGGTATCATCAAAACGAAGGTTTGTATACCCGGGATATTTTTTTGTAAGTCCAAAGTTTAAACAAATACTGGAAGCATGACCCAAATGCAGGTAGCCATTTGGTTCAGGAGGAAAGCGTGTTACGATCTCCTTGTAATTCCCTTTCCTAAGATCTTCTTCTATGATCTCTTCTATAAAATTTAGTGATTTCTCTTCGCTCATGCTATTTTAAATTCAGGGACGACAAAAGTAAGGAATCGAAGTCAAGTCTGTTGGCATAGCTGAAAGGTTAACAAAAATGGTTATTTCATTTGGAAATGGCTAAATATTTTATTATCATTTTACTATTTTCAAAAAGGCATGCTATTGGCAAAGTAGCGTTTTCCTGATCCCGGCGTTCAGTAAAAAGTGCAGCGCCTGTTGCGTCGCACTCTTGTACTGTATATTGTTTTTGCCACTCTATTCAAATAGACTTTTGCTTTTCATTCAGCTATAAAAATTTCCATTTCGGCAGTAAAGTATCCTTGCCTGGTTTTTACCTTTTCACTATTTAATAGTATGTAATTATTTTACAGCAGATATAATTCAATACACATGAAGAAGAATAAAACAATGCAATGATCATAAGGCTATGTTTTTAGAACACACCTATACTGGCCCGTTTTTTGTTAACAATTTATTATAGATTTATTTAAAGATCACAATAACACGATTGCTCTTTTAAAAGAATAGTTTCATGTGTATTGACGTGCAATATTTGCACACAGATAAGTACCATGTGAGTTAATAAAAAGACTTATCTATTCGAGTGAGAAGAAAGATTATGAAGTAACATCCCTTCCAGAAACTTACCAATTGCAGCAATCTCAATGATTGCTCCCACCCCTGTAATTGCATCATAAATACATGTTGATGTAATTAAAAAACTTACCAGACTGTTGTGTTTTAAAGGCTATTAAATGGCAGGACTGCTTGTGTAATATCCACAGATAGCTTGTCTGAAATGCATGCTGCATAAGCATTTGACAATGTATTGCTATATATTGATCATACTATGTAGTGATAGCAAAATAACTTAACTACTATGTGTCATTTCTTTGAAGCATATAGGAATATATTCAGGTGGTTATCAAAAAAAATAATCATTTAAAACCAAAATCTATACTAAAATAATTAAACAAAATTTTTCTCTTCATAAGCAGGTAAAGCAAAGTATTTTTTTATAACACCTGTTTTCCTGCACAGCATGAAGAATATTATTATCGGTTCATTCATTACATACTTCAAACAGTTAGAAAAAATTTTGAAAAGAAAAAATCAGCAAAATTTTTTGTAACAATGTAGGAGTTGTTATAAAAACATGACCCGGCTGCAAAATGCATGTGGTCATGTTTTAAAAAATATAATCCAATTATCAATACACTTTAAAATCTATTTGAAACGCTTGCAGATTTTTTCACCAATAAAATACAACTATATGCTTAAGTTTTCACGCACTCACTTTGCTGCATTGTACAGACAAAAAAAATTTATAATTGTTGTATGCAGCCTCTGTGTAGTTGCTTTGCTAATACTGCAAAGCTATAAGAGTGGTCCTGCTAAAAATGGACAGGCGGTAACAGGCGCTCCATTTAATAGCAGCCTTACCTGTTCCAAATGCCATGGCGGAGGCAGCTACGGCGGCAGTATTAAAACTCAATTACTTGATTCAACAAATAAAGCAGTTGGCAAGTATATGCCTGGTAAAAAATATACATTCAGAATAATGTTTAGTAAAACTTCTACAACCACTACGCTGTATGGTTTTCAAACAACAGCCGCTACTTTAACTAATGTAAACAT
Organism: Panacibacter ginsenosidivorans; assembly: GCF_007971225.1. Lineage (NCBI taxonomy): Bacteria > Pseudomonadati > Bacteroidota > Chitinophagia > Chitinophagales > Chitinophagaceae > Panacibacter > Panacibacter ginsenosidivorans. The sequence continues at coordinate 1,266,849 of NZ_CP042435.1, forward strand.
TAACAAATGGAACACCTTGCCTGCAAACACACATAATACATTACTCTCCTCACATAACTATATAGAGCAATCCACAGCACTAACTACATCAATTATAAGAATACCATGGACAGGGCCTAAAAAAGGCACTGGCTCAATAAAATTTTATACAGCAGGTAATCTTGTAAATAATAACGGGGGTACTACTGGCGACCAACCAGTAAGTGCAATATTAACAGTAACAGAATCTGCTCCTGTTGCTGCTATTACTTTAAATAATCTAAATGGAAACATACAAAATAATATTGCAAATATTACCTGGTCAACTCCCAATGAAAATGAAGTGCATAGTTATATAATTGAGAAGAGCACTAATAACACCAACTTTCAAGAAATCGGAACCGTAATGTCAAAAGGTGGTGGCGATTATAAGTTTACTGATCCGGCTTTCAACAGCAAAGCTTATTACAGAGTCAGAATTACAGATGTAAATGGCAACACATCTTTCAGCGATGCAGTTACACTTGCGTCGCCGGATAAAAATAATTATAAACTTGGTTTATACAATCATGCAGGTTATTCATACATACTGTTTTCAAATGGAGGCAGAGCACAAAAAGTGCAGGTTGTATACACAGATATACAAGGCAGGCCTTTGAGCAGCGGTATTACATTTGCTAACGAAGGGGATAACACGTGGGATATTCCCCGTACCAAAATAAAAGGTATTGTTATCGTAAATGTTATTACAGAAGATGGTATCAGAACTTCGTTGAAGTTTGCTACCACTCCTTAAAACAAGTATACTTTTGGTTTTCACGCTTACAATGGAAGAGGCTGCGTTTGGGCGGCCTCTTTTTGTTTCACTAATTTTTGTTACTGTTTTTCATCTATCGTTTATAAATGGTAAAATAATATTTATGTACCGGGCTGCAATACTGCTATCATCACCTGTTGCGTCGCACTCTTGTGCATTAAGTTTCAAATTCAACAATATTGAAAATACGCAATGCCGCTGTCAATTGTGTTTTTGCTGCATTAAATTCTATAAGTACAAGAGTGCGACGCAACGGTTGATGCTATAAAACACTATAGCCTGCAACAAAAAAGTTATTACCATTTATCGAACCCAAAATAACAAGCAATAAAAACGGGCACCTCTTAATGCCCGTTTTTGCTTTCACTTATTTAGGAACGACCATTCTTTTAGCCTCAATTGTTCTTCCATCTACAATCAATGTATAATTGTATATTCCTGCATTCAGTGAAGAAGCATCTATGTTTATAATACCACTTCCTGCCTTTACTGATAATTGTTTAATAGCTTTTCCACTCATGTCTGTAATTACGAGAGAAGCATTCTTTGCATCTGCAGGAATATTGTAACGTATACTCGTTGTATTGCGTAAGGGATTAGGCACGTTTGTTCAAGGCTTGTAGTGCTTAATTTTACGTTGATTGCATTTTCCTGTGAAACAGAAGCTGGCTGCTGGTTAACACTGGTATTGCCTTTCAATAGTGCTTTCAATTCTTCTATTTCTTTTTGTTGTTCCTGTATGGCTTTTATTGCAATAATGCCAAAAGTTGTGTAATCAAGAGAAAGATAATCTTCAGCTTTGTCATTTTTTCCAAGTTGCTCATATACGGCTTCAGGAAAAAGAGGTTGTACTTCCTGTGCAATCATTCCCATAAACCTGCGATCATTTGATTGTTGTTTGGTAAAATGATATAAGCTTGGTTTTAGCTGCATTACTTTATCCAGCACCTTATCCATTGGTACAATGTCTTTTTTTTATCTCTTGTCAGAAAGCGCTGTGTAGGCACCAGATGTTCCATTGAATGAAGAAATATTAATAAAGCTTTTTTTAAAATTATTTGCTGAAATATTACAACACAAGGGCCAATTGACCTTTTGGTGATAATGCTGAAATGTTAGCACTGTCTGCAATAACGTTTTCACCCTGCATTTGCAACTCAGTTCCTTTTGAATTATAGGTAAGTACATATTTCACCTGCAGATGTTCTTTCTTTTCAAATACACCCGTTATATTTATCTGCTCTGCTATTGCATTTTTAGCTGTAGGGTATTGCTTCAGTAATTTTTCATCAAATGTTTTATCCCATACAACAGTGCACTTATCATCTCTTACTTTTTCAACAGTTACCTGAACCTGTACATAAGTACAGTCGTAAACTTTTGCAGTATAGTCAGCACCTTTATAAATAGCAAATGAGATGTTTTTATCAACAGGTTTCTCCTGTATTTTTTCTTTTATTGGTTTATAAAATGCGGTCCCTGTAATCAATAAGATCACAGACAGCATGAGTACATATTTTTTCATTTGTTTCTCCTTGTTTTTGCTCCAGGCACATTATTTTGATCAGTTGATAATCATTTGCCTGGGTTTCATTCTGGCGAGACATTCGTGGACATACATGCAGTTGTTTTACTGCTCCCGGGTTGCTTTTGGCTGCACATGCATTGCTAGCCAATGTGTATTTATTACACTATTAATACCCTTTTGGATAAAAAGTAACCCAAAAGGTAATTACAAGGTGAAATGGCCTACACTAAACAATTGAAAAATAAATACTTGTAATTTTATAAGTCACCCATTTATCCGTCCAAATAATATTTAGAGGCTTACCAGCTGAGACTTTTTATTTACCTGTTCAGCATATTATTTTACGCTTACAGCCCATCACCTTTCTGAATCAGAAAATGGTTTTGTTATTTTAGAATATAGTTACAAACGTATTGAAGCCAGTGCATTTTTTTTCTAACAACTCCTACGTTAACAGCACAAGACAATACAGTTTGATACCATAATGCAACACTACAATCATTTGATTCAACTGTTGCCCCAACCTTTATTATTAAGCTTACATTTTAAATGATATTGAAACAACATAGTTATTATGTTTTGTTCGGGTTAATTATTGTGCGCTGTGTGTATGTAAATGCGCAGGGTTATTTATAAAATCAACTTTAAAATTCTCTGTTATGAAAAAGTCAGTTTATCTGGTTGTATTAATCGTTATTATCTTCTTTGCTTGTCAGCGTCAGGTTAGCAATCCCGAATATAACTCGGGCGGAAATAATGCTGATAGTCTTGCAAACGAAAGTATATTGGATGCCAAAGCACCAACTGTTTGCTTTGAAGGTGAAGTATTACCTATCTTTCAAACCAACTGTGCCAAGAGCGGATGTCACGATGCAACCTCACATAAAGAAGGGTATGTATTTGATAATTACAAACATATTACTGCAAAAGGCATAGTGCCTTACCAGCCGCATGAAAGTGAAGTGTACCAGGTGATTGCAGAAGGAGAAATGCCTCCAAAAGGTAATCCCAAATTAACAACAGAGCAGGTTACGCTCATAAGAAGATGGATAAGGCAAGGCGCTTTAAATACAAAGAACTGCATTACATGCGACACCACGCAATATACCTACAGCGGAACTATATCAGGAATTTTTGAAACAAATTGTATTGGTTGCCATAGCACCAACAATGCTAGTGGTGGTATAGATCTGTCAACTTATGCAGGCGCATCAGTAGTAGCGCTTAATGGACGATTGGTAGGCGCTGTAACACATGCTCCGGGATATTCACCAATGCCACAGAATGCCCCAATGCTGCCCGATTGCAACATAACACAGATCGAAAAATGGGTAGCTGCAGGTGCTCCCAATAATTAAGTAATTAAATTTTTGAGCCCGGCCATCTAACTTTTGTTGATCGCCTGTTGCGTCGCACTCTTGTACTTTGGTGCAAAATGCAACAGGTGATCTTTCTATTTTAAAACAAAGACCGCTATAGTTACAATTGTATCATTATCCGGCACAACTATATTTTCCTGTTGTATTACAAAAGGAAGTATTCTTCCAATAAATGTTTTTGCCATTAAACGCTGTGGTGTACTCAGTATAACAGTGATTCCTTTTTTTAAAAACAATAAAAGCATATTGTAGAGCGCATCAAATATCTCAGGTGCATAATTAATATCACTTAGTAACACAACATCAGCAGAAAAATCAACGGGCAATTTTTGCCAGTCAAACACAGTTGCTTTTATGTTGGTACACCTGTTGTATAAAACAGATTGCTGCACAACTTCAATTGCATCAGCTGAGTGATCGCTGCAGCAAACAATGGCCGCATATTTTGCAGCAACAAACGATGGTAATGCAAGCCCTGCAGCAAGTTCCGCAACGTTTTTATTTTTTACAAAATGATTATGCTCTATTATAAAGTTGGATAAAGCATAAGCTGCAGGCCATATTTTAGCCCAGTAAGGAAAAGGCGTTGCATCATTAATATCTCTCTGCTGTTTATATACGCTTTGCACCTGCGCACGCTCAGGTACATACACATGAATATTTATTTCTTTAAATGCAAATTCCTGTAACTGCAGTTGATATAACATCTGTACAAATGTAAATTGAATGGCTTTATGATGCACAGCGTTCTGAACGTACAAGTGAGTGACACAACAGGTGATGCCACTAATACCAAAGCCTGGGTAAAAAAATTTATTTACAGAAGCAGTTCTTTCGCCAGCGTATTACAGCACTCCATCATTATATTTTCAGTTATCTTGCTTATACAAACGATTAAAGTATGAAACATTTTGCAACTATATCTTTTCTTGCTTTATTGATCTGCCATCTGCCTGTCAATATCTTTTCGCAAACAATAAATCTTTTCGATGGAAAAGATCTGAATGGATGGCATGCAGATGTTCCTGAACTGGACACTAATAAAAGTGCGGTCTTTCCTTTTATTATCCGCAATGGGATGCTGGTAAGTCTTGGCACACCACAAGGGCATTTAATAACAGATACAGTATACCAGAATTACAGGCTTGCAGTAGAATACCGCTTTGCAGGTGTGCCGGGCAATTGTGGTGTGCTGGTGCATGCATCTACCCCAAGAGCATTGTATAAGATGTTTCCCAAATCAATAGAAGCACAAATGATGCATGATAATGCAGGCGATTTCTGGTGCATTGTAGAAGATATAAAAGTGCCCGATATGGAAAAACGTCGTGGACCAAAAGAAAACTGGGGCATTACAGAAGGTAAAGAAAGACGCATCATTAATCTTACAGACAGTTCTGAAAAACCTGTGGGTGAATGGAACACAATGATAGTTGAATGTGTGGGCCGGTCAATTAAGATATGGGTAAACGGCGATCTCGTAAATTATGGCTTTGATTGCACAGCAGATAAAGGAAATATTGCAATACAGGCAGAGGGGTCAGAAGTTGAATTTCGCAAAGTGCAGTTAACGCCTATTACAAAACTTTCTGCAGATGATGCACACAAATAAATTCATTTCGGTAATTTTTTCCACACATTTCAATTTGTGATATAAAGGTTTTACGCTGATTATGCCTGCAAAGAATGGATTAATATATACAGGCATCTCTTTTGCACTGATTGATTTGTAAAATCAAGAAAAATGAAAACAAACAGATCAGGTTTATTAATGATAGTAACCATAGCAATGATAGCAGTGTCTTCCTGCTCAGTAGAATATCGTGCAAGGCATCCAAGGCCAAGGCCAAAACGAGTTATTGTTGTTGGTAAAACAGATACCAATGAAAAAATAAATACTGACAAACAGGAAAGCAATACAAACGAAGCAACCATTGCAGTATATTAATCTGGTTGAAATTATTTAAAAAGCCAGGCATTCAGATGCCTGGCTTTTTAATAATTATATGTTTGCATCAGTTTAGAAAGAAAAATATTGCTTTCAATACTGGTCAAAAAAAGTTTATGTGGACATGCCCTTTGTGCAACAGGCAATTTGTTAAGAGCAACCAACAACATTCCTGCAATGATAAAACATTAGCAGATTTTCTTAAAGGAAAATCCCAGCATACTATTTCACTTTTCTGGCATTTTACTCAATGTTATGAACAGATCGGCAACATTGCTATACAACCCACAAAAACAATGATCGCTTTTGCAGCAAAGAAACGCTTCGCTTACATAACACGGCTCGGTAAAGATTTTATTGATATTGTTCTTCCGTTTAAAGAACCTTACAACGATAATTTATGTTTTCATAAAATAGCAAAAGTGCCAGGCCAGCAGCAATTCAATCACCATTTTCGTATGCAACAAACAGATGATGTGAATGAAGAAGTGCAACATTTTATGAAGCTGGCATATGAAAGTGGTTTGTAATTTTTTGTACCCTGCAACACAATATGCATATAGCTCTCGTTGCGTCGCACACTTGTACTTGTATCTCATTTTTCAGCAATACTAACCGAATAACTATTCTGCAGTTTCAAATATTCATTTTACTTTCATTATCACAGTTAGTTATTTTTGCTCCACTGCATAAAAGGAAATATTTAATGATCATGTATGAATGTTAGTCCACCCGAGCTCAGAACAGTTAATGTGACCCGCTATGTAACACCTTTGCGTGAGGGTGGCTCATTGCCTGCTATTGCGGAAGCTGATGATGGGTTTATGTATGTACTAAAGTTTCGCGGCGCAGGGCAGGGTGTAAAAGCATTAATAGCAGAATTAATTGGCGGTGAATTAGCCCGGGCACTTGGTTTTAAAGTTCCTGAAATTGTATTTGCAAACCTTGATGAAGCTTTTGGCCGCACAGAGCCCGATGAAGAAATACAGGATCTGCTGAAAGCAAGTAAGGGGCTTAATCTTGCACTGCATTTTCTTTCAGGCGCTTTCACATTTGATCCTGCAGTAACGCGTATTGATGCAAAGCTTGCTTCTGCCATTGTGTGGCTTGATTGTTTTATCACCAACGTAGACCGCACTGCACGTAATACAAATATGCTAAGCTGGAGAAATGAATTATGGCTGATCGATCATGGTGCGTCGCTTTATTTTCATCATTCATGGACGAACCCCGAAGAACAGGCTAAGAAACCTTTTGCACAAATAAAAGATCATGTGTTATTACATTTGGCTGCAGAACTTGATGCTACAGACAAATTATTTCATGATATACTTAGTGCAGAAAAACTAAAAACAATCGTTGATCTTGTACCTGCTGAATGGTTACTGGATGAATCATCGAATTTATCTGAACCAGAAAAACGTGCAGGCTATTTATTGTTCTTAACAACACGTCTTAACTTTTCCGGGAATTTTGTTAAAGAAGCAAAACATGCAAGAGAAGCAATTATTTGAATATGCTGTTATACGCGTTGTGCCTTGTGTAGAGCGTGAAGAGTTCATCAACGCCGGCGTTGTAGTGTATTGTGCTGCGCAAAATTTTTTGCAGGCTGTTGTTGGTTTGAATGAAGAAAGGTTTCTCTCTTTATCAACAGAGCTTGATATAGATGAAGTACAAAAAAGACTTAAAGCCTTTGTACAAATTGCTGCCGGCGTTAAAGAAGGAGGAACAATCGCAACATTACCCATTGCTTCCAGATTTCGGTGGTTGACAGCTACAAGAAGTACCATTGTTCAAACTTCTGCAGTTCATCCGGGTCTTTGTACAGATGCAAAAGAAACATTGATGAAATTATATGAGCAACTGGTTGTATAAAGCAACCAGTGGAATAAAGAATAAATTGTACAAGAGTGCGACGCAACAATGCTTAATTAAACTCCTATTGTTTGGCAAAAAATATAATAAAATAACTTTCATACTAAACGAGAAAAGCTGGTTTAATAACCAGCTTTTCTTTTAAGAGTTTAGGATTATAGTAATTTCAATTCTTTCTTATATACAACACCATTTGCTGTAACGGAAATAAAATAAATACCCGGTCTGTTTCCAATTTCAGAACGAAGTATTGTTACCGACACGTTGTTGGCCTGCTTTTGATAAACAACTCTTCCTGATTGATCTATTATACTTATGTTAGACATAATTTTTTTGTTTTGTAAAGAAACTGTAAACCGATCTGAAGCTGGGTTGGGGTAAACAGATAATAAGGAATTTGTTGTCTTATTTGTTAATGTTTGTTTCATAGGTCCGGCAACTTTTTCTACCTCTACCAATGCAACGATATCTTCTTCAGGCGTTACACCACCTGTATACTGTGTTTGAATAAAAAAATCGCTTGCAAATGCGCAGGAATTCACAAAATAAGATGCAGGAATTACTTGTGAAACATACTGTTTCCATGTAGGAGAGGCTGCATTTGACTTTTGAATATTTTCTATAACTATCGCACCTGATGCATCTTTGTATTTTAAATAAAATTTATTGCTGCCCTTATCAAGATAAGTAATAGTTATTTTAATATTTCCGGTATATCCTGACAAAAAACTATTATTAATATCGAAATACATGGCCCTTTTACCATAAACATTGGTTATTGATTTTGCAAAACGGCCATACACAGAAACAATTGTGCTTCCGTCGGATTTTGTGAAAGGATAATTTAAATTCCACCATCCATCACACGATTTATATAAAGGCAAAAGCTCACTGATGCCATCTCCATCAAGATCGAATCTTGGTTTAATTTGTGTAATATATCTGCTGTAATTATCCGGTATTATTTCCCAACCAACATCATTTATTCTTGTAGACTTTCTGTTTGATGATGACCCACCTATAGCTGCTGACATATCGCGTATATCAGCACCTCTTTGAATAAAAGTTGCTGTTGTTGGGAATTGCGGATCAACATAATTCAGTGCATAATTAAACCGATTCATAAGTGCTGTATTGGTGGCATCTTTAAGGCAGGTTATCTGAGGGTTTGGGTCATTGTTAAACCTTACATAGTCAGAAGCGTCAAGCCCATCTCTGAGCATACAAAATGCTTTCGTGGCTGTTCCCGGATTTTTTAGCTCCGGAGCAGAATATTTATTGAAAAAGTCCATAGCAGGCCAATAGTTCTGATCATTAAGTACTGTTGGGGTAGCATTGCTCCAATCAACTCCCCAATGAAGCATATAGGCATACAACGCAAACAAATTTCTATATTGTGCATTCGGTAGACTGCCTGAAACACTTCCGTCATACCACCAATTTGCAGTATTACCAATTAATTCACCTGACAATTCGCAACGAGCTCTCATATAATCACCACTTGGGGGGAAAACTGAAGAAGGATAAAATGTGTTCAGGGTTGTATACCACCAATCGGATGTTGGTACGCCATTCAGACATTGATCAAAAGAGCATTGATCAGGGTTAACGGGGTTATTCTTTTCCTGGTTGAATTGATATATATGCCCTAAGATTGAGCTCTTGCGCCATGTATCTTTACAATTACAATCATTTACGCCTGTGCCTGCAATCCATGCATCATTATCATTCCGTGAATTGTCTGGATTGATCAAAACTCTTATGGGGCTTAAAGAATAAGGGCTTGCTGTTATTACCTGATTTAAAGCATTGTATTCCTGGTAATAGTATTTTGTAAATTCTTTAAACAATCTGGTGAAATCATCACAGGTAAGACTTCGCAAGTTAGTATCATAGGCTTGGTAATTAATAACATCGCCTTTATAACTTATATAATCGCCGGTACTTCCAAGGCACGCCTGAATACCAATAATTTTTTTATACGCATTTTTGATATTGTTTGAATAATTTCCAGTGGTTAAAACATCCTGAATGTGATTTTTGAGTGCAGTTATCATATTTTTAAAATATACTTTATAGTCGGCATCATCGAAATAAGGCATATCATAACTTGTTTGGGGGATCGTATTATAGGTAACTTTTATTTTTGACACACTCGGATCAGCAAGAATATAAGCAGGGCCATTGTCAGGGAGGTTATAAACATATACCATAACAATGATTGGCAAGGCAGCAATTGCACCATTATCAGTAGTTCTTACTTTAATTGACTGGTCCATGCTTGTAAAATCATAGTTGCCGGTAACCGGATCCATAATTTGGCTCCAGTTAATATTAAAAAGTCTTCCCCTAAGCAGATCTGGGTGTGTAGAAGGATTGGAAAAAGCCACGTCGCCAAACGCTTGCCATACGCCATATCCATTTGGATTAATGCTTTGCGCATTTGTTTTAACTAGCAAAAATGTGCACAAAAACAAAGGAATAAATTTTACTTGCCATGTCTTTTTCATAAATTAAGTTTTAGAGATGGTTGATTTTTATATTTTCAATTGATGAGCTTTCAAAAATCTATTTGTAAGAGTTTAAAGGTTTGATGGGATAGTAATAATGGGAAAAGTGGGTTTCATTTTTTCTTTGTATTTATTTTGCAAATCAAATTATTAGAGTTAAAAGAAAAAAAATAACCCTATTAGGGTTATTCTTTTAGAACAGAAAAAAGTATATCGAATTATACTAAAACACTTTTATTTTCTGCAGGTAGGCAACAACAGACTTAACGCTGCCAAACGCGTAGCCTGTATGTAATTTCATGAGGGATAAGATATCTTTGTTATAAGCATAAATAGTACTCTGGGTATATTTCAATTTATTTTCTGTGTGTATGTATGACTTCAATATATCCCAGTGTTGTTTTTGAAATACTTCATGCTCATAATAGAGTTTCATTTGCTTCGCAATTTCATCCTGGAATGTTTCATGTAAAAACTCATCCTTTAAAACAGAAGCCTGTATAAGTCGGTATTCAGTTTCTTCAAGTGGAATAAACTCTCTTTCAAAATGATAAGTATTAATATGACTAATTACTTCATTACGTTCATTTACTGATAATACTTTTGTTCGTTGAATATACCATGCATATTCTTTCTGCCCTTTAAATCTAATAGGTAAAGTAATTTGAAAAAAAATAGACAAGATATCATTTGGTGTTGCCTCTACTTTTCCGGCAAGTTCATACGCAATTACACAATAAATCAAAAAAGGAACAAGAAATCCGGGGTGAATCAATTTCAATAGATTTTTTACATCTGTTATCCCTGCAAACGGATATTTACTGTCTGCGGGTATCAATGGTTTAATGCTTTCATCATCAAGAGAAATTAAGATCCTATATGCACAACTGATTGTTAAGGTATCCTGGATATTTTGTTCCTGCTGCAATATTTCAGGATAAACCTTCTTCGCTTGCTTAAGCCTTTCTTTTATAAAATTCGAAGCCGGCTGATAATATTTAAAAATAACATTTTCAAAAATTCTTTCGCTATCAGGAACATTTTTTTTGCTCATTATTGAAGATTTAAATATTATTTGTAATAATGTTTTTAGGAACAGTTAGCATTAGAGTTTTTAGAATTAATGGTTGCAATTACAAAATTATTTTAGCCTAATAATTTAAGAAGTTGAATCGTATTTAGAGTAGTTTTAAAATTATGATAATCCGGCTAATTTAAATTGATTCATGCTTTACGGATAATTTAAGTATTCTAAAGTTGAAAAATATTCCTTTGTACAAGAGTGCGACGCAACAGTTGACGCCACCTGCATTACAGCTCACTACACAAATATAAAATCTCCTACTTTGGGCTAAAGCAGCTATATTTGCAGTTCTTAATGTTATTGCTCTCTCCGTTTTTATACCACACAAATCCAGTGATGGCTTAACGTAAGGCAGGTAAAGTATCATCCGTTTTGATAGCCTTGCCACATTTTTTAATCAAATTTTTTATACGTGTCATTTAACAATTTACAGCTAATAGAGCCTGTATTAAAGGCTTTAAGCATTGAAGGTTATACAAAACCTACACCCATCCAGGAAAAATCTATTCCAGCTATTTTACAAAACAAAGACCTGCTTGGTTGTGCCCAAACAGGCACCGGTAAAACAGCAGCTTTTGCAATACCGATATTACAATTGATGCATCAGCAACAGCAGGCATCACCACAAGGTCAGCGAAAAATAAAAGCCTTAATTCTTACGCCCACTCGTGAACTGGCAATACAGATCGAAGAAAGTTTTAAGTCGTATGGAAAGTTTCTCAACCTGAAACATCTTGTTATGTTTGGCGGTGTTTCACAATTTAACCAGGTAAATGCATTGCGTCGCGGTGTAGATATTTTAGTAGCAACACCGGGCCGTTTACTTGATCTGCTTAACCAGCGTCATCTTACGCTTAACGATATAAAGTTCTTCGTACTTGATGAAGCAGACCGTATGCTTGATATGGGTTTTGTGCACGATGTAAAACGCATCATTGCCAAACTTCCTGCAAAAAGGCAAACATTATTTTTCTCTGCAACGATGCCACAGGAAATTCAGCAACTGGCAAATGTTTTACTGACCAATCCTGTTAAAGTAGAGGTAACACCAGTTTCATCTACCGTTGATATTATTCAGCAATCCATTTATTTTGTAGAGAAGCAGGATAAACAATCATTGCTGCAGCATTTGCTCAGCGATAGAAAGATCGGGACTGCATTGGTTTTTACACAAACCAAACATGGTGCTGACCGTATTGCCAAAAACCTGAACAGGGCAGGCATTTTTACAGAAGCTATTCATGGCAATAAATCTCAGAATGCACGGCAAACTGCATTGGAAAATTTTAAGAACAGGAGAACAAGAGTACTTGTTGCAACCGATATTGCTGCAAGAGGAATTGATATAGATGAACTGGCGCATGTAATTAATTTTGATCTTCCCAATGTGCCGGAAACTTATGTACATCGTATTGGAAGAACAGGCAGGGCAGGTGCCAGTGGTACAGCTTTTTCTTTTTGCGACAGGGAAGAAAAATTATTGTTACGCGACATACAAAAGCTCATTAATAAAACAATACCAGTTGTTAACGAGCACCCTTACCACAGCACTTCATTTAGCAATGCAGTGCCGCAGCAGGTTAACAGTCGTCAGCCATCTTATAATAGCAATAAGAACGCCAGACCGGCTAAAAGGTATGGCAGGCCTTCGTTGCAGCGTGCATAAAAATAAAATTGATCCTTAAAACAAAATCGTGCAGTTTTCCGCTGCACGAATTTTTTTTGAGCACAATTATAGTCAGATCTTATTTAAAATAAGATTGAGGAATGATCTTCCACATATCATGAGATAAATGCCCGGTCAATAATTCGTATATCAGGTAAATGGGCCAGAATATAAAATGAATGATCAGCAAAATAATGGAATGATTATAATACCAGCTTACCATCAACGAATAAATTCCCAGAATACTGTAGAGAATACCTTTACCCTTGTTGTCCATAGTAATTTATTTTATCGCGCATATCTTAAAAAATAACCATGCTACATAAGCATGTGTGCATTGAATATAGGTAAAATATTTTTGTACCCGGCTATTGCAATGCTATTGAACTTTTGTTGCGTCGCACACTTGTACATTAGTGTGAAAGATAGGCAAATGATTACAACGAATAAAAATATTGATAAAAGATATATTACATTTGGCCAATAGACTAAACTCATGAATTATCTTAAAAAATACAGTTGCTTAATTATTGCTTTTATTATTTTCAGCAACCTGTTGCATGCACAGCAAAAAGTGAACTTTCTTACACAGGGTAATCTCCGTACTGTATTTGAACTTGCCAAAGCACAAAACAAAAAAGTTTTTTTGGAAGTGTATGCACCGGACTGCCATGTATGTCAAACGTTCGAACCCACTTTTGCCAACGCAAAAGTTGCCAAATATTACAACGATCATTTTATCAGTTACAGACTTGATGCTAATAGTGTGGAAACACAGGCCTTTGTACAAAAACAAAAACTGAACATTGCATCCACACCCACCTTTCTTTTTTATAATACTGATGTAAAAGTTATTTACCAGGTTACTTTAACCGAGAAACAAAATACACCCGAAATAGTATTGCAGGAAGCTGCTAAAGCGGTGGCTAAATAATATCAGTTATTTTTTGAAGGCATATAATCATACGGTAATAAAGAAGATATCTTTTCCCACCATCCCCAGAAACCTTCCATCTCCATATCAGTTACGTTATAGTAATAACCATTTGAAGTTACATATACAGGCACCTGGTTTATAAGAGAAATAATGGACGACACAGGTTGTTTGGTGGAGCCCTGTGGTATTATAGCTGCATATTCCTGTGGAATGGTTCTTTGCGGAAAACGAACAATAAGATATTGCTTAAAGTCAAGTGCAGCAGTTATACTATCCGCGCCATAAGCAATATCTTCTCCTTTTAATAAACCTGGGTGTATAATTTCAATAGGGTCTTTTTGCGCCATTACCTTTTTATAATGATCAAGGCTGTCTGGTTGAAGTGTTGATTCAAAGCTTACAACAAAATTCTTATGCCGCACAGTATCGTAATAAAATTTTTCTTTAGCCTGTAGTCGTTGCTTTTCAAGGTTTGGAATACGTTCCAGTAATAAAAGCTGGTAGCCATCTTCTGTAAGCCTGTTCCTGTAAAGCGATCGCATAAAACGCATACTCGAAACTTCGTATGCATCCGCTCTTGCCTTTTCCCATTTTTTCTTTTTACTTGCTCCACCCTGCATTTCAATGAATAGAGGATAGCCTGCAAAAAAAAGCGACTTTCTTTCAAAATCATAAACAAAATTCTCCAGCTGGTATTGAATGGTGTAGCCCAATGCTTTGTTCTCTATCAATATTGGTTCTGTTGCATCAACATTCAATTCATCATCTTTTTTTGAATAGCTGAATTTAAGTACGTCTTTATTTTTCAAAACACATTGTTGTGCTAATGCGGAAGTGCCAATAAAATTTTCTATGAAAAAACTGCCCCATTTTTGCCAGCCATCTTTTTGATAATTGCGAACGATCACTTCTTTTAATTCTGCCACTTTTTGTTTGATGTTTATCGCCAAACCTTCTTTCGATGCATTTAGTGATATTGAATTGCTGTATGTTTCATAGCCCACATAAGAAACAATAAGATCATAGTTACCTTGCCTTATGCCTGTAATTTCAAATACACCGGCACTGTTGCTTACGCTGCCATAAGAAGTATTGCTCAGAAATACACTTGCACCCGCAACAGGCTTGCCGGACGCTGCATCTAAAACTTTTCCTTTCAACAAAAGTGTTTGACTATAAACAGTTGATGTTATAAGAATACAGGCAATTACGCAACAGCATATTTTTTGCATGCTGCAATATAGAAATTTATAACTAAAAAATTAGTTACTACTTATTTTTAGAAATATTTTTTGGGGCCATGCGGTTGCTCGGGCATTAAACTTCTGTTGCGTCGCACACTTGTACAGAATAATATACTGCAACTTTTATTGCTCCTCTCCTTTTGGGATTGAGCCATTATACAAACGCCATTTCCACTCATCATTTCTTTTTACAAAAATTGCAGTAAACCTGTAAGGTGTTACGATTATACCACCGTTGTTATCCGTAACAGTCATATTGCCGTCTGTAAATGCCCATGCAGTATTCTCATTATAAGAAATGTCAATTCTTTTCATGTCCCATGAAAAACTGTATTGGGCAAAAAGAAAACTCATAAATTCTTTTACTGAGGCCGGGCCTTTAAAAATCTCACCACTGTCAGAACCAACAACCATAATATCTTCAGCTTTATCAAACATATTCATGATAGCAATGGTGTCTCTTCGTTTTGCAGCATTATTCCATAGTTGTAAACTTGTTCTGATCTCCTTTTCAGTACCGGCTTTTTGAGCATAACTGTTAGTGCATAATATTATAGTGACTGTGGTAAGTAAAAAAGCTTTTCTCATAATGTGATTATTTAAGATTGAATATAAATGTTTTACATTGTTCAGTAAAGAAAAGAACGTACAAGTGAGTGACACAACAGAAGCGCAATAGCCTGATATAGCTGACCACCAAAGTTTTTTATTTCACTGCCTGAACCGGGCTTTTGCATTTACGATTCTGTTTGCTTAACTTCAGGTCTTACATTATTAATACGGCAAACCAAAACAACCAGCATGCAGGATCAATACCTGCTTACAAATCATCTTTATGGAAACAAGTACCCCCGTTATATCAGCCAGCACCATAACAACAAAGACAAAACGTATTGAATCTATTGATCTGTTGCGAGGAACGATCATGATCATAATGGCCATCGATCACATTCGTGATTATTTTCATGCAGACGCTGGTTTGTATGCACCTACTGATCTTTCTAAAACAAATGTGCTGTTATTCTTCACCAGGTGGATTACTCATTTTTGCGCACCGCTTTTCATGGTATTAAGCGGCATATCTGCCTTTATTGTGGGTGAGAAAAAAGGAAAAAAGTATCTTTCTAAATTTTTATTTACACGTGGTTTATGGCTGATCTTTTTAGAATTTACTTTTATAGGTTTTGCCTGGTATTTCGATGTGCATTTTACGGTTATTGATTTCATTGTTATATGGGCGCTTGGTATAAGCATGCTGTTTTTATCGGCTATTATTTACCTGCCTTTCTCAGCGATACTGTTGATAGGTCTTGTCATGGTGTTTGGACATAACCTGCTTGATGGCATACATGTACCTGGTGATGGCGCCCCATCATTTTTATGGGCCATGTTGCATGAGCAACAAATTTTCTTTTATGGAGGTCATACCTATTTTGTAGGTTATCCCATTATTCCATGGATAGGCGTTATGGCATTGGGCTATTGCATTGGCAGACTATACAGTAAAGATTTTGATGCAGATAAAAGAAAAAAAATATTGAAGCAACTGGGTGCAGGTGCGCTTGCTTTATTTGTTGCACTGCGCTTCTCGAATATGTATGGAGATCCATCTCCCTGGAGTGAGCAGTCAACTACCGTTTTCACATTGCTTTCATTTATAAACGTAACTAAATATCCGCCATCACTATTATACCTGCTTGTTACCATAGGGCCGGCATTATTGTTTCTTGCCTATAGTGAAAATGTAACAAGCTGGTTCAGTAAACAAATAAAAATGATTGGCCGTGTAGCAATGTTTTATTACATCGTGCATCTTTACCTCATTCATTTGCTGGCAATGGCAGCAACTTATTTATGTGGTTTCAAATGGAGTGATATGATACTTACCACATGGATAAATTTTGACCCCAAATTAAAAGGTTATGGTTTTTCATTAGGCGTTGTTTATTTAGTTTGGATACTTGTTATTGTTATACTCTATTTCCTGTGCAAAAAATATGACAGGTATAAAAGAAACCATCCGCAGTATTGGTGGCTGAGTTATTTGTAGAATAATATCTCATTTGCTTTTTGTCTTTCTTTACTTTTTCTCTTGAAAGAAAAAGTAACAAAAGTTCAAGCACTGATGATATACAGCCCATCCGTGCATTCGCCTTGATTAAGCTGTAGTACTACTGTAGCTTGGGGCCGCTGTATTTTCATGTACCTGATTATTGTTTGCATGTGAGTAATTAATACCGTTTTGTCAGATGCGAGGACTGAACCTTGGAATCCGGCATCAGCAAAATGGCATTAGGAAATTTATGGAATGGAGCGTTAAGCAGCGAAGATTTTCAATAAAGTTCAGCTGAATTTAATGAGTCTTAGCTGAAAAAAGATATAAAGCAACATAGTAACCTGCTTCGCTGTAGCCTAATGAAGTAAATTTTAGCCATTTTTCCGGAGCCTTGACTTTTTTTGTTAGTTTTTTGTGTCAGGACAAAAAAGTAAATCCCAACTTGCACCAAGGCAAAAGAACAATAACTTTAATCGTATGAAACACATTCTTGCACTAACGATCTCCATTCTTATTATCATTCAATCAAAAGCACAATACGATATCTGCATCTACGGCGGCACCTCCGCAGGCGTAATCGCCGCATACACTGCCGCAAAGCAAAACAAGAAGGTAATCCTCATAGAACCCGGCAAACACCTAGGTGGCTTAACTTCCGGCGGATTAGGTTATACAGACATCGGCAACAAATATGTAGTAACTGGTCTTGCAAGAGATTTCTACAGGAGAGTAGGCAAGCACTATGGCAAATTCGAATCATGGATCTTCGAACCGCATGTAGCAGAAGAAATATTTAATCAATACATCAAAGAAGCAAATGTGCCCGTGTTGTTTCAATATGTTATTACAAATGCAACAAAACAAAATGGTGCCATACAAAGTATAGAAATACAAAACTTAAATCCAACCGCATCAACATTTAAGAAAAACATCACTGCAAAAATGTTTATCGACTGCAGTTACGAAGGCGATCTCATGGCTAAAGCAGGCGTAAGCTATACCGTAGGCAGGGAAGATAATAAAACCTACAACGAAACATGGAACGGCTCACAGCTACTCGATAAACACCAGTTCCCTGATGGCATTGATCCTTACAAAATTCCCGGCGATTCAACAAGCGGTTTACTCTGGGGCATCAGCAATAATAAGCCGTTGCCAAATGGTACTGGCAACAAGATGGTACAAACCTACAACTACCGCATCTGCTTAACCAATGATGCTGCAAACAAGATTGACATTACCGCACCCGATGGTTACGACGCCTCTCAATACCAATTACTCTTACGCTATATAAATAAATACAAACCCAAAGAACTCAACGATCGTGTGCTTAAGATCGACATTATGCCCAATCACAAAACAGACATCAACAACAATGGCCCGTTCTCAACAGATTATATTGGCATGAACTGGGATTATCCCGAAGCAGATTACAACACACGGCAAAAGTTTTTATTTTCTCAACTGCAATACACAAAAGGCTTGTTGTATTTTATTGGTCACGACCCACGCATGCCCGAACATCTGCGCAATGAAATGTTGCAATGGGGTTATCCAAGAGATGAATACACAGACAATAACAATTTCACACCACAGGCGTACATACGCGAAAGCCGCCGCATGATTGGCGCTTATGTTATGACACAAAATAATTGCGAAGGCAGAGAACAAATAACAGATGCAGCAGGCATGGCTGCCTACACAATGGATTCGCACAACTGCGAACGGCTTGTTGTAAACGGCATGGTAAAGAACGAAGGCGATGTGCAGGTAGGTGGCTTTGGTCCTTACCCTGTTGCTTATCGTGCGCTTGTGCCAAAAGCAAATGAGTGCACAAATTTATATGTGCCCGTATGTTTAAGTGCCAGTCATATAGCGTATGGTTCCATACGTATGGAGCCTGTGTTTATGGTGCTTGCGGAAAGCAGCGCTGCCGCGGCTTGCATGGCAATAGACAATCACCAAACAGTGCAACAGGTTAATGTAAAACAGTTACAGCAACTGCTTGTACAAAACCCTTTAATGAATGGCAGCACACCCGAAATACTTGTTGATGATAATGATTCACTGCATGTAACTATAACAGGTGCGCATCAAAAACAAACCACCGGCGGCTACGGACCCACCTGGTTGCAACTGCCCGTTTCTGCACAGCCCGCAACTGTTGCATACACGCCAGGCATACTTACCCCCGGTAACTATACTATTTATGTGTATGTGCCAATGGTAGCGCATGCAGCAACAACATTGCATTACACAATTAATAATGGCACCGCAAAAAATGTTGATATACCAACACCCACACAAGCCGAAGGGCAAACCAGCGGCGAGTGGATAACACTCGGTACATACAAACTCCCAAAAGGAAATACAACCACAGTAACCCTTACCAGCAAAGACGTAGACGGAGTTGTAGTTGCAGATGCAGTATTGTTTGTGCCGGAGAAGTAATTTGTCATTCCGAGGTACGAGGAATCTAATATTTTTTTATGAGCCCAACTGAAGTACTGCTATGAGGCTTTCGTTGCGTCGCACACTTGTACGGTTAGTTTCGTATAGCAGCACCTTGATAAAAAGAAATATACTTGTAGACATAGGAATTAAATTCATAAATGATGAAGTAAATTTATCAAAAACAAAATGTTTATGAATGACAACCTTGAACAAAAGACACTCCTTCAAATATTTTTGGAGCATTTGATTATTGGTCTTATTAAAAACTGGATATCTATCGCTCTTTTTTTTATATACTTCTTACTTAGCAACAAGGAAATGCCAATTTTCACAGATTTATTTAGAATTCAGTCAATCCAAGCCAAAGATTATTTCAATGTTATTATAAGTACGACTGCTTCAATATTTGGAATTGTAGTAACAGTTGTTTTACTAACGTTTGAATTGTCAAAGCATACCTTATTCAAAAGAATAGGAGGAAATATTTTAAATAATTCAATAGTCAGGAACTTTATTTCTCTTGGGGTAGTAACTATTTTATTATCGATAGCATCATATGTTCTTATTCCTGATTTTTCAAATGGAAAGAATATTACAATTGCATATTATGTAAGTTATCTTTTCATTTTATTCGTTGTATTAATCTATCCTGTAATGAAGTCAATTCTGTATTCAACAAGTGGCTTGAGAAAGGTGCTCAAATCAATTCATAGTCTTAAAGTGGAAGATTTTGACGTAAATGATTTCGATAGTAATTCTATCTCTCTTTTAGAGAATGATGAAACACCTTTTTTTCTTATAAAAGCTGAACTCATTTCTTCAATTCGGGACAACGATTTTGAGACGTACAATTTAATACTAAAAGCACTAAACTGGAGGATAATCGATTTGATAGGTGATGGCTCTAATAGAAGCTTAGTGGAAAAGGTTCAGCGAGGGTTAGTAATAATTTGGAAAGGAGGAAATTTTGAAGCTGTTCGTGTAGGTAGCTATCAGTATTTCGATGCGGTTTGGGATAGCATCCTAACTATTTATATAAACGCCATTGAGAAAAAGCATCCATATCTACACTATCAAGAAATCGGTTTCTTTTTTTTACAGGATTTCCTGAGTTTCTTGGGTCGAAACAAATTGCATGATAATCTATCAACGGCAGCAAAAACTCTGTCTAATATATTCCGATTTAGTTTGCAAGAGAATTGCCCACAAGAAAACTTACTAGAGGAGTTGTATGGATACTTTAAAAAACAGGGGGGTGTTTACAATATTGATGCTAGTTTACAATGGGATTATATTATAGACTTTGGGGAATCAATATTTGAAATTCAGAAGATTGCCATTGAGAACAACGATAGAACTTTATATGAGAATTGTGAAAGAGAACTCAGTATTATATTAAGCCGTATTTCCAATGGTGAAATATCCAATTTAGGGGAATTGCAAATTGCGTATCTGATCATTGATATTGTACGAGATAAAATCTATAACGCAGAAACTGCTTTACAATCGAAGTTGTTTGACAAAAAAAGTAACCCTTTCAAACTTGAAAAATATATGTTAGAACGAGCTATAAAAGAAGAAAAAGTGTACACACAATATATCATGACTAGTATCGGTGACTTTATAATTAAATGTCAAAGACAAAGAACACTTTATTCAATCGGGCTTTTAGATGAATGGGGAGCATTATCACGAATCATTTCAGAGTATTTTAAGAAGAATGAAATGGCAAAAAAAGCAATCAATTATATAATTGAAACATTAGAGGTAATGAAACGTGAGATTGAAAATACTCAGTTACCTGATGAAGTTGAAAACTACGATGAAATAAAAAAAATAATAAAAAGCCTTAGGGATATATTACTAAAAGATAATGGAGAATTGGCTGCCACTCAAGCAAAGAAACTTAAAGACAATTTGGATTCCTTCAAAGCTTTAAAAAGAGACAAAGAATATTATATTGTCGCATGGGAACGAAATTGAAGTGCTTCTTCACGACAGCGTTTCCTTTATAGATTATATGCAGAGATAGGAAAATCCTGTTCAATCGAATATAAGCTATGGATATTGAAAAAATAACAAATCTTGATGAACTAAAAGCCTTAGGTTACTTCGAATCTATAAGGTCTGTTTTTTTTACAAAACTACTTCTATTAATAAACCACACTGATGGAAAAAAATTGATTATTAATATTCCCGAAGATGTTAAAGCGATTCTAAACGACCACTTAGACTTCCCTCAATATCTCAAAGCTCTAAAAAAGGGGAACAAAGAATTACTATTAAATTTTCAAGAGGACATTGTTACAACCTTACTAATTAATTCTTGGGTAGTATTCGAGTTAATAATTAAAAGTTTATCCAAGAAAAATTATGCTTTGAGTGAAGAAGATATTTCAGTGAACTATTACAAAAATATATTTGGACTAACCCAGTTGGAGAAGAAAAACTTGGATTTATTTTATTACATAAGAAACGCTTTTGTTCATTATAATGGTGCATATTATTCTTATAAAGAAATAGATCATGTTTATAATGGTCATAGATTTTTTTCCAAGTCTAGAGAAGGAAGTAAGATAATCATTCCGGACACTGACTTTGCATTTAAAATGCATCTTGACATTGAGAAATACGCATATAAGGCGTGGGACAATTATCACAAAAAGCAAAACTAAACCTCTTTCGCAGCAACGTCTGCCTAACAGAATATGTGCAACATGGGGACGTTGCGTGACTTGAAGTATATTATTAACAAAGCAACATTTCTTAGCTAAACACAAAGCTTTTATGAAAACGTTGCTCAGAAATAAGTGTATCAATGAACAAGATATCTACAATTACAAGGCGTGATATTTTCGACACAATGACTGTGGAAGGAATAAGTTGGCATGGACGCCTTGAAGAAACAGAATTTTTATCAAGACTTTACGATTTAGAAAACATGCCTTCAACAGACAGCAGATTTAATAATGCTCTTGGCGACATTTGGCAACACAGAATTAACAATTATGACTGGGATGATAATTGGGTACTTTCTGACAGGCGGTTCAACTTAATGCATTGCGACGATGTGACATTCCTTCAATTTCTGTGTGAGATGCTTCATCCAATTGTAAGAAGCGACGTAACCCAGGTAACTAAACTGCATCAACTTTTTAATGAATATCTTTCAAAAGATAATTTTGAATTAGTTGAAAAAACAAAAATTTCAGACAGACCTATTTTTATAGGCAGACATAAGCTGCTTGGTAAGACTACTTTTGAAAAGTCAAAAAAGGAAATCTCAAATTATCTTTCTGATGAGTATGTACTTAAGCAGATTAATTTAATGGAAGGAGCAATTGAAAATTCACCAGAATTAGCAATTGGAACAGCGAAAGAATTAATTGAAACAATCTGCCATACCATTCTTACTGAACGGCAAATTGAAACGGATAAGAATTGGGACTTGCTACAATTACTTAAACAAACCACCAAACAACTTAATCTAACCGCAGAAGGAATTCCCGATGAAGCAAAAGCTTCGAAAACAATCAAAAGCATTTTAGGAAGCCTGACAACTGTTGTTCAAGGAATAGGAGAATTAAGAAATCAATATGGTAGTGGACACGGCAAAAAAGCAGACTTCAAAGGGTTAACAGCAAGACATGCTAAGCTTTCTGTTGGTGCAGCTTCAACACTTGCAATATTTTTACTTGAAACACATAAATTTAGGCAATAATGAAGAGTCGAACGCACAACATCAACTATGTAAAAAGCGTCAACAGTGGTCCGTGCTCGACAGTCAATTTTCAGCGTTCTTTCGCCGCAACATCTCCTTTATAGGTTATGTGCAAAGGCAGGGACGTTGCGAAGTCAATTGTAACGCAACGTCTCATGGCAATTCACAAGGCTTTGCATGAAGACGTTGCTGAGAAAAAAGCTAAAGCAACTGTAACGCAACTTCACATAGTAATTTATACGGCTTTGCAAAAAGACGTTGCTGTGAAAAAGGTGTTGCGTTGAGGCGGAACATTTACCACTTGTAATTACAGTATTTAATTTTATGACATTCTAAGTCATAAATCGGAAACTTTAAAATTAACTACAAGCGCTCCTTGAGTATCCCAGCCAGGAGAAATATTTCCAATCAATAAACCATTTTTTGTAAATAATGATTCCTCGTTTGAGAATGAATAACCAATGTTTTCTCCATGCTTGTAAAGTCGAATTGAACCAGGAATAAAAGAGATAGAAACGGGTTTTGACGTTTTAACCATTGTATAACCATTAACTATGGGAAGAGATGGCGTAATAATGTCGCTCACAAATATGTGAAAGGTATCTGATGAGCTTTTCAATGGATTCATATTCATTGTCAAATTTTCGGCAAGATATTTTTCACTGTTATGGAAAAATATTTGAAATGCAATAGTATCTCCTGGGTTAGCATTAATAAATGTTTTCCAACAACCAGCACCATATCCCGCCTCACATCCATGATCTTGCGTGATGTTTCCAACCATCATTGTAGGTAGATCGTTGGGTTGGACATTAATGCCAATAAGATTTTCTAATTCACTCGGATGATCTGCAACTCTTCGGATATAACCAGTAGGGTCATCAATTAAGTGCGCATTCAATTCAAATCTTAGCATTGAAGCAATGCTCGTTGTGTCTTTATTATCAAACGCTTTCAATATAAGATCGGATTGCAATTTATTTTTATTTGATTCATATTGATTCCATATCCCTACACCTAATGTAAGAATGGCTACTAAAATTGGAAC
Organism: Panacibacter ginsenosidivorans; assembly: GCF_007971225.1. Classification (NCBI taxonomy): domain Bacteria; kingdom Pseudomonadati; phylum Bacteroidota; class Chitinophagia; order Chitinophagales; family Chitinophagaceae; genus Panacibacter; species Panacibacter ginsenosidivorans. Next base: position 1,291,095 of record NZ_CP042435.1, read on the forward strand.
ATTTACTGCGTTAAATAGGCTTTTCCGTTCAATAATTTCAATTGTGTGAGTTGGAAATTCAATACTAATTGAAACGTTGAAAATGCCTTCCCCAAATTTTTCACGAATCTTTTTATTTAAAAGCTTAATAGCATGCTTTTTTATTAACTCACAACTTTCAATAAAATTTTTATATTTTGAAACTCCATAGTATACTGCCGCTACTACTGAAAAAATTATAGTTAAACTACCATACAAAACTTTTTCTATGTTAATTGAAGTTTCATATCCCCATATTTGATAGATGTCGTTTTGTAACTCTTTTTTTATGATATCTTGAATTAATAATTCAACGTCATTTGAAGTAAAGATTCTTTCAATATTTTCTTTTTCATCTAAAATTTTATATTCACTATTTTCTTTAAGATTGTATCCCTGACTTTTCAATTTTTTCGTGAAATCAACTTCTAAGTTGTAAATAATTTTATTTGAATCTTTTCTTTTTTGAAAAGGTGATAGCAGAAGAAGGGCGAGGCTCATGCTTTAGCTTTTTTGAATTATGTCAATACTCCAAATTAATCATTTAAATGAATATAAAAAATATTGAAGGATGGGTCTCCCCAAATGGTCTAAGTATGTACACCTGTTCACAGGTGCAAGTATGCAGTCAACTTTTTCCTATCGGTCGGTGTCCGTAGCAATTCAACCGTTCTGGCGGGTGAGGACACACCGCCGGTAGTACGTAAGATGTACAACCAGGTTAACCTGTAACACTACTACGCTCTATCGGCTGGTGTCCTCACCTGCCGAAATGTTACACTTCTGTTTCAGCAGAGTCACTTGAAAAAGACTCTGCAGCATTTTCTATCGGTTGGTGTCCATAATTTTCCTATCGGTTGGTGTCCATAATTCAATCGTTCCGGCGGGTGAGGACACACCGCCGGTAGTACGTAAGATGTACAACCAGGTTAACCTGTAACACTACTACGCTCTATCGGCTGGTGTCCTCACCTGCCGAAATGTTACACTTCTGTTTCCGCAGAGTCACTTGAAAAGGACTCTGCGGCATTCAAGTAAATAGTTGAGATAAGTTATAAAGTCCACATGCTGTATAAAGAACAAACCGTACAAGTGTCATGCTAAAGCTTGATGTACCAAGTTTTTTCTATCGGTTGGTGTCCATAATTCAATCGTTCGGGCGGGTGAGGACACACCGCCGGTAGTACACAAAATGTACGAGTACTTTAACCAGTAACACAACTACGCTCTATCGGCTGGTGTCCTCACCTGCCGAAATGTTACACTTCTGTCTCCGCAGAGTCACTTGAAAAGAACTCTGCGGCTTCATGCACAACAGTTGAAATAATGATATAAAGCCTACATGCTCCGTAAAGAACAGAACGTACAAGTGTCATGCTAAAGCTTGATGTACCAGGTGACACAACCAATGCTGCCTTAAGAACTGGCAGTTTAAACCCACAATACCTTGTTCTCACTCCACTTTCCCGCGAGAAATAATGCGTTTCTTGTATACAAGTGGTCATCTATCTGCATACAAGTGGTCATCTATATGCATACAAATGGTCACCTATATGCATATAAGTGGTCATCTATATGCATACAAGTGGTCACCTATATGCATACAAGTGGTCACCTATATGCAACGAAAGGTGTATTCACTCCAATGAAATTTGGATTCGTTAAGACGAAAACTATTAAATACAGTTTAAAATGCTTGATTTATAGTGCTTTTTGTTTCCACAGGATCTTTTAAGATGGGCGCTTTGGTATTAGCGCCCAACAGTAGAAGTTATAAAGAGTGCATGCTGCGTAAAGAACAGAACGTAGAAGTGAGTGACACAACGAAGATGAACAGGGATTCCAAAGCCGGTAACCAAAAGCATTTGCCCATTGGTCTAACGAAGACTAACGACGCCAGCGTGCTTAACAAGCATCAACTTACAGTCTCCGCAAAGTAACTTGAAAAGGATGCTGCGGTATTCATGCATAACAGTTGAAATGATGATATAAGGGTCTATTGTCTTTTCAAGGTATATATGCCTTCGCCTCTGATGGTAACTGCATCATATGACGCCCCTATATCAACAGGCTGCGTAAAGAACCATTGTAAGTTTAAAGAAAGTTCCGCGTCAGATATACGACGGAAAGTAACAGTATCATACAAAGGATAATGATCAACAATAAAATTGGGATAATGGAAATAATAAAGCCAGCCAAATAATGGTGAGTTGTTTGGTGAGATGATCATTGAAGAATCAGTTATGATGTGATAACTTCCCGATGCAGTTTGCCACGTGTGTGGTAAGTTTAGCGAAATTGTTGAAGGATATACAAAAGTGAAATTACCATTGGCAGTAAACGAAATAGAAAATGTATCATTATTGTATTTGCCTATTGCTACAGAAACGGCAGGGTAAGGATCTGAAATGGTATCATTGCCTATCCATGTTCCTTCATCAAAACGCCAATCTGTAAATTTCCATTTTCCCGATATGCTTTTGCTTAATGATGATGAATCTTTATTACAGGAAAGAAAAAGGAGCGGGAAAATAAGGGTTGTTATTAAAGGTTTAATCATAATTGAAGATAATGGTTTCTTTAATTAATTTGACAGTTCCGAAGAGTAACTTGAAAAGGACTCTGCGGCATTCATGCACAACAGCTGAAATAATGCTATAAAGTCTACATGCTGCATAAAGAACAGAACGTACAAGTGTCATGCTAAAGCTTGATGTTTCCTATTGGTCGGTGCCCATAATTCAAATGTTCCGGCGGGTGAGGACACACCGCCGGTAGTATGTAAGATGTACGATTACTTTAACCAGTAATACTACTACGCTCTATCGGTCAGCCTCTCCTCACCAGCCGAGATGTCATACTTAATGCATACCTCCACACTGGCGCAGATCTCCTGACCTGTGCTTAAGCCTTACTTATCTTTTAATTCTATTGCTGTAACAAAAAAGAACAAACCACATTGCTGCATAAACAACCGAACGTATCAACGCCTTTGGCGTGATGGCGCCGCAGCTTTCAGTTGAATAAAACGAAGGCGCCACAAGTGTCATGCTAAAGCTTGATGTTTCAAGTGACACAACAGGCGATGAGTAAATAACCAGGCGCCTGTAAATAAAAATATTACTATCTTATTGCTAAAGGTTAAATTGCCAACCTTTCTTTTCTTTTACGAAGAATGTTCACTGCAAAAAAATTAACCAGGTGCAAAACTTCGGTATGGGCATGTGTTGCCCGCAATTAAACAATACAACAATCAATATTAACTTCTGAAAATGTCTTCTACGCCAATTTTTCCTACACAGTTACATACAAGCACTGCAGAAATGGTTAGGGAATATTTTGTGGGTATCCCTAAAGTAGATACTATTCTTGTTGTAAATTCCTGTGCAAGGGGACAAGCTACCCCGGAGAGTGATCTTGACTTTGCCATATTAGTAAAGCCCGAAACCTCAATCTCTGAAATTAATAATATTGAAAGTGACTGGATTAATTATTTGATTGAGCAGCCAACCTATCTGGAATACAAGAGATCAAGTGAATTTGCACACCTGCATTTAGATATTATTAATGGCAAATACACTTCTGCAAAAATTGAAGCAGGTGAGCCGGTAGACAGTTTTGAACTGGAGATCGGCAACCAGATTTCATACTCAGCACCAATGAATAATGCAGGACAATATTTTCTGGAATTACAAAATAAATGGTTGCCATATTACAGTGAAGAACTTCGCCTGCAACGTTTGGCAATGATAAAAGATGCCTGTATATATGATTTAAACCACTGCCACATTTTTGTGAAACGGCATTTATACTTCCAGGCATTTGATATTCTGTATAAAGCCTTCCAGAAATTTTTACAGCTACTTTTTATTGCTTGTAAAACATATCCTATAGCGTATAATAAATGGATAAAATACCAGTTTGAAGAAAAGCTTAACAAACCGGATCTGTATCCAAGACTTTCACCTGTTTTATCTATAAAAAACATAGAAAGCAATGAAATAAATAACAAAGTTGAAATGCTTCGTGAACTGTTAAACGAATTACCAGGTAATTAAAGCAGCATAAAACCTCTTTACTTTTAAAAAGGTGCTGGCATGTAAACCTGTTTACTGGCGCATGTGGTACAGCTTTGTAAACTATTATTCAAGGCACAGGTACGCCAACACACATTAACCGAGAACAAAGGAGATTTTCGTCTCCGCAGAGTTACTTGAAAGGGACTCTGCGGCATTCATGCATAATAGTTGAAATAATGTTATAAAGTTTACATGCTACATAAACAACAGAACGTAAAGTGTCATGCTAAAGCTTGGTGTTCCAGGTGACACAACTAAAGCTGAATAAAAATTCCTAAGCCAGCCACATACATTGTTGCTTTAGTTGTTATAAATTAACATCCTGATAATTCCTTTATGAGAACTTTCCTGACTGCTTTGTCTCTATCCGTCCTTTTATTTTCCTGTAGTCGTTCAACAGAAACCAGCGCTGGTGGTTTATCTCCGCAGGATGCACTGAAAACATTTCAACTGCCTGAAGGGTACAAAATTGAACTGGTAGCTGCGGAGCCTTTGATATCTGATCCTGTTGCGATGGAAGTGGATGAACAGGGGAATATGTACATAGTGGAATTACATGGCTATCCGCTCGATACGGCAGGGTCGGGTGTAATAAAATTACTGGTTGATACAAACGGAGATGGCATGCCCGATAAAAGCACAGTGTTTGCTGATCACTTGAAATTACCAACAGGCATCATGCGCTGGAAAAATGGTTTTATGGTAGTGGATGTTCCGGATGTATTGTATTTGGAAGATACAGACCATGATGGCAAAGCAGATATAAGAAAAGTGATGCTTACAGGGGTAGCACTAACGAATCCGCAACACATTGCCAATACACCAATATTTGGTTTGGATAACTGGATCTACCTGGCGCATATGGGTAGCATTACACCCAAAGTTTCCATGATGTTCAGCGACAGCGGGCATATTGTAAGATATGCCGATGATACCACTGCGCCACAACTGCCGCGCAATGCAGATGGAAGGAATATCCGTTTCAACCCCGATACGTATACTTTGGAAATGTGTTCAGGCGAAACGCAGTATGGGCATACGTTTGACAATTGGGGACACCACTTCTGTGTAGAAAATGCTGACCATATTTTTGTGGAAGCCATCGCTGCAAAATACCTGCAGCAAAATCCGGATCTTTTAATAAGCGATGCGTCAGATTATATCAGCGATCATGGAGATGCGAGCAAGGTTTTTCCGATAACTACCAACCCCGAAAACCAACTGCTTACAGATGTTGGCGTTATTACTTCAGCATGTGGTATTACCTGGTACAACGGTGGTTTATTTCCTGACAGTTTTAATAATGTTTCTCTCACCTGCGAACCGCAGAGCAACATCATTCATGCAGACAAGGTAACACAGAAAGGTGCATCTTTTAATGCAGCGAGAGTATATGAAGACAAAGAATTTCTTGCATCCACTGATGCATGGTTCAGACCGGTGATGATGTATGTTGGTCCCGATGGTGCCTTGTATGTGATGGATTACTACCGGCAGATCATTGAACACCCCGAGTGGCTGAGCGACAGTGTGATCAATTCCGGCGCTTTGTATAATGGGCATGATAAAGGAAGAATATACCGGGTAACTCCTGCCAATGCAGCAAAGATGAACTGGTGCAGCAAATTGAATTTAGCAGGCGCTTCAACAGAACAACTGGTTCAATATTTAACAAGCGGCAATATTTGGTGGCGGCGCAATGCACAGCGTTTATTAATGGACAGGAAAGATCCGCAAACTGCAGCATTATTATTAAAGCTGATCGATACAACAAAATCTGCCACGGCGATCGTACATGCATTGTGGTCGCTGGAAGGCATGCATATCATTGATATTGCAACACTGAACATGCAGCTGCATAATCCTGTTGCGGGTGTAAGAGAGAATGCTGTTAAGATAGCCGAACTGCATTTGAAGGAAGTGCCTCAATTAGAAAAAGAACTGCTGGCATTACAGGATGACACTGATGCAAAAGTGCGTTACCAGATGCTCTGCACATTAGGAGACATTCATGATGCACCGGCAGAATCTGCCAAACAAAAAATACTGATGAAAGATATTGATGACAAATGGTTGCAGGTTGCTGCACTGGCTGCGGCACATGGCAAAGAATATGATTTGCTGAAAAATAGTATCGCAGCTATTTCTTTAAAACCATCAGATGGAAAAGCATTGTTCTTCGCTAATTGTGCAGGTGTTATTGGCTTGTCGCAAAGGATCGATGATATAAAAAATGTAATAGCTCTTGCAACAAAAAATAATACAAGCACTGCTGATTGGTGGCAAAGTGCCTGTTTGAAAGGATTATCAACTGCGCTCCCGGTAAAAGGATTACCCAGTACAAATTTTGAAGCAGAAAGATCGTTGCTGCTTTCAAAGTTTGATGTTGGTACTACGCCATTGTTAAGAACAGCTGCCATAGAATTATTAATGCTGTTAGGCGCACCACAAAATAATTCATGGGCTGCTGCAATTGCGCAGGCAAAAGCTGTTGCGGCAGATGGCAGTGCCAATATTAATTATCGCAAAGACGCGGTACGCCTTTTATCGCTTGATAAAGAAGCGGGCAATGCTGTCTTGTTCGATCAAATAATCAGTAATGTAGCCAATGATGAAACGCTCATTCAAACGGCAATTAAGGCATTTAATAATGTCTCGCCAGATTCCTGCAGCAATTGTATTGTCCGCAATTGGAAATCGCTCGGGTATAATGCAAGGGAAACGGCTATGCAGGCGTTTTTGTCTTCAACCGGTAATACAAAGATTTTGCTGAGTGCAATACAACAAAAGCAGATCTTACCCACGGCTATCAGTTGGCCACATATGGTTGACCTTATGAATAATGATGATGCGTTTATACGCAACCGCTCCAGGGATTTGCTTGCAGCAGGTATAAGCAGCAGGGAAGAAACGATAAAGAAGTATCAAACCGCACTTACACTTAAAGCTGATACGTCGAAAGGCTTGCTGGTGTTCAAAACTATTTGCGCAACATGCCACAATATAAACGGAAGATATGGACATTCATTCGGGCCGGATCTTGGCACCGTGCGCAACCGGGATGCCGGCAGTATTATGACCGATATACTAAACCCAAATCGTTCCATTGCTACAACGTATGATCTGTGGATCGTTACAAAAAAGAATGGTGAAAAATTTAGTGGCATCATATCTGCCCAAACTCCTGCAAGTGTTACATTAAACAATATTGGCGGGCTGCAAACAACTGTTGCCAGAAGTGATATCAGATCAATGGAAATATCACAAACATCTGCAATGCCTATTGGGCTGGAAACATCAATCAATCAACAACAAATGTCAGACCTGCTAGGTTTTATTAAGAACAGCAGGTAAAGTAATATTTATTTAATACCAACTGCATACCGTTGATGGAGCTTCGTTGCGTCGCAATCCTTTCATCGTTTATATCAATATTCATCTGTCGACATTTTGTTGTATTATTTTATTTAGCTGCACAATGTTCTGAACGTACAAGTGAGTGACACAACAGGCGATGAGTAAAGAATCAAAAGCCTGTTTACAAAAATTATTATTTAACAGCCGCCGGTGAAATACCAAACTTTTCTTTAAATGCGCGGCTGAAATGTGAGGTATTTTCAAAGCCGCTTTCAAACGCGGCTTCGCTAACTGTTTTATGCATATTGCTTAGTAAACGCTTTGCATGTTCCAGTCTTCTTTCTGTTAACCATTTACCGGGTGTGGTATTGTATATTTTTTCAAAGTCTCTTTTAAAAGTGGAAAGACTACGGTTACATAAACTGGCGTACTCTTCCATTTTAAGATTGAAACAATAATTTTCATCCATGATGCGCTGCAGTGATACTGACTGCGGCTCATGCATTAAAGAACAGAAATAAGAGAGCAATTCTGTATTACTGGTATCATCTGCAAGTGTAAGTATCAGCTCTTTAAATTTTAATTCAAGCAAAGCGGGATCGGGTTCTTTTACTTCAGCAAAATAGGCACTCATAGAAAGAAAGAAACCAACCAGCGTATCACTGGTGTTTAACAACATCAATGGTTCATAATGCCGCTTGTAACTCGATATTTTTTTTGTTTTTGATTGCAGGGTATTGCATATGAATTCGTCGGGAATAAAAAAGAGTACAACGCAAAAACCTTCATCAAGTAATTGCTCCAATATGAATGCACCTTTTCTTACAAACACACAACTATCTTTTTGTATATCATATACACCCTTGGCAGTATGCCATATTTTTCTTCCGCCTATTACATAAAAAAGGTAATTGTATTCCGTCCACAGGTCGGCGTAGCGGGTTTTCATAAGCCTTGCTTCCATAGGGCAGTTAAATGCAGTTATAAGACTTTTATTACAAACAAATTGTCTGTAATAATCCGGCTGCTGCAATACTTTTTCATAAAAGTTAACCATTGTTGGCGTAGTAGTAATTTATTTCAATAAAAGTAATTATACCCGGGCAATAAATATTATTTAAAAGTAAATGGCTTCTCAATCCGGAAAAACACCAGTTGAACTTTTAAGTAACATCTTTGAACTTTATAATCATGACTCAGGAATATTACCTAAATATATTTGTGTTATGATCTGATGATTGATTATTTATATTCTAATTTTTAAAACACCATACAAATGAATCCAAACAAAGCACTTTGGGAAAAGGGCGACTTTACAAAGGTTGCGGAAACTATGCGTGAAAGCGGCGAAGCACTTGTTTCAAAACTTGGTATCACCAAAGGAATTTCCGTACTCGATCTTGGTTGCGGGGATGGCACCACCGCATTACCTGAAGCACAACTCGGCGCCAGTGTACTGGGCGTAGACATAGCAGGCAATCTTGTTGCTGCAGGTAATGAACGTGTAAAAGCAGCAGGTATTACCAACTGCAGTTTTATAGAAGGAGACGCAATGGATCTGCACGAATTGAATGACGCAACTTTTGATGTAGTGGTAAGTATTTTCGGGGCTATGTTTGCACCACGCCCTATGGATGTAGCGAAAGAAATGGTACGTGTAGCAAAGCCCGGCGGTCGTATTATTATGGGTAACTGGATACCGGGTGATCCAACGATGGTGGCTCAAATATTAAAGATCAGTTCTGCTTACACACCACCGCCACCTGAAGGATTTATAAGCCCTATGCTATGGGGAGTAGAAAGCCATGTAACCGAAAGGTTTACCAATGCGGGCATACCAAAAGAAAATATCTCTTTTGAAAAAGACACATTCAACTTCAAAGCATCATTCTCACCGGTAGAATTTTTAAACAGGTTCAGACTGTACTATGGTCCTACCATGAATGCTTTTGAAGCAGCAGAAAAGAATGGCAAAGCAGAAGCGTTGCAGCAGGAATTGGAAACGTTGTTTATCAGCCAGAATCAAAGTGCAGATAATAACACTACACTTATACCCGCCACTTATTTAAGGGTAGCAGTAGTAAAATAAAATACAGGTTGTGCTAAAAAAGGTTGCCGCGTAATGTGGCAACCTTTTTTATTGTTATGTACCAAGCTCTGGTAATACTATTAAACTTTCGTTGCGTCGCACTCTTGTACGACATAGCTGTATGCGGCGGTGTACTTCAACTGCAGGATAAGAAGAAGCAAAAAGTAGTATTTAGTAATAACTGAAAGTAATAAGATAGTCGATATGGGTGCCTTCACTCTCTCCATTCAAAATAAGTAAGTCCCCATCCTTTTTTACAGGGAGATCGTTATTATAAGTGTAAGTATAGTTAATTGAATAATTAAGACCATCTCCACTACGTGTTTCTTTAAGAGGATTATTTTTTTGAATTACAATATTTGGCAGAAGAAAAAGATGATCATTCGTTTTATACAGTATGGCAAATGCATCAACATTAGTTTTGGTATCGTAGTTCTCATAAGTATCTGTGGTAAATGTTTCAGGTTGTCTTCCAGGTATTTCAAACCAGTGGTCATTTACTTTGAACAAATTACCATCAGAATAATATTCGAATTGAATAATTCTTTCAGGTGCTGTGGTCTCATCTGCATTAACAAAATCCCATTCAACTGCAGTTAATTGTTCTGCGGAATTATAGGTAAGAATATTTTGTTTGAAAATAATTCCCGCCTGGTTAATGTAATTTATTTTAGAAACTTTTCCATTATCATATACATACTGCAGTTTGTCTTTGTTTACTAAGGTATTATCATTCATCTGGCTGATTCGTCCATTAGAGTATAAGAGATCATAAATTTCATAGCCACTTTGAACATTTACGTGCGTTATAAAAGAGGAATTATCATACTCAAAATGATAATATGGAGAAGGAAGATTTTTTACGATCATATCTTTTAAAAGAATGGTATGTACATCAACAGGCGGATCTCCAGGCGACGGCTCTTGCGTTTTTTCCTTTTTGCAGGCAGCAAACAAAGTAAGACATAATGTTATAGACAATATGGTGTGTTTCATTGCAAGCTATATTTTTTTCAAACGCAAAATTTATTTAAAGAATGATCATAATTACAAACGAAGTGGATGAATTGGTTTATTTGATGTTTGTACTGTAATTATTTACTCTGGGTGGGAAAAGCCAGGTAATAATAAAGGCGTACAAGTGTGCGACTCAACAAAAGCTTTATCAAATTTAATTAAGCTTGCTTCAGGCCAATATCTTGTTCAATAATCTTCACGCCTTAATTTTTAATTAAGTAAAAGCATTTTTTATAAAAAGTAATGAAGAAATCAATTATTGATTTTTGCGGCAAAAAAAAAGATACTTTTACATTTGAAAACAGATCGCAGCCCTAATTGACAGATAGAAAAGTACCCAGATAACCTTTAGATGAACATATAATCTTTCAGCTCAATTTTTTTGTTACAGTAATTTTTTAACTGGAGTATTTACCCTGACAGAGAATAATTGTATCCTTTATATCCTTTGTTAACACTAATTAATCCGTATGCCCAAATTTGTACCCTTAAAATCTCTATGGAAGATTTTATTTTCTTTCCTACATTTTGATTCTGCATCAATATTGTTTAAACCTGCTATAAAATGTTTTTCTTTTCAGGATAATGTTTTTAATTTTTTAAAAAAGAAAGCTGTTACTCCTGCGTGTGTTATTTTTCTCTTTGTTATTGGGATTATACCCACAAAGAGTTTTGCGCAGACAAATTTTAGTAGTGGCACATGGTCATCAGTTTCAATAAGCAGCAGTTGCACATCGACAACTTCAAATTATATACTTAATGCAACCAACGCCACATCGGGCGGAAATTCAACTTCTAATAGCTTTGTAGCAAGTGGTAAAACTGTAACGATCACTTTGCCTTCAGGTTTTACATTGAGCACAATTACCGGTGGCGCGCTTAATGGAAATACGATAGGAACAATAACTGCAACGGCCACTACAGTTTCCTTTTCTACGCCTGTATCAATTGCAAAAGGTGCCTCTTTTACTATTGTTCTAAATGGACTAACCAATAACAGTGCAGCAGGAAACTATCAGCTTTCCATGACGATAGGAAATGCCACGGGCGGAAATAATATTTTTACTACCAGTGCAAATTCACAATTTACCATTACCCAAAACGCAACAATAAGTTTAACATCTGCTGCCGGAACTAATGCACAAACACCTTGTATCAATACAGCCATAACAAATATCACTTATGCAATTGCCGGTGGAGGGACAGGTGCTACTGTTACCGGCTTACCAGCAGGAATAAATGGTTCTTATAATGCAGGTGTTTTTACAATCAGTGGAACACCAACTGCCGCAGCAGGTACTTATAATTACACCGTAAATACTACAGGAACCTGTACACAGACCAGCGCAAATGGAAGCATAACTATACAACCAAATGCAACGATCAGTTTGACCTCAGCTACAGGAACTGAAGTACAAGTCACTTGTATTAATACAGCTATCACGAATATTACATATGCAATTGGTGGAGGCGGAACAGGTGCTACTGTTACTGGCTTGCCAGCAGGAATAAATGGTTTTTATAATGCAGGTGTTCTTACGATCAGTGGAATACCAACTGCCGCAGCAGGTACTAATAATTACACCGTAAATACTACAGGAACCTGTACACAGACCAGCGCAAATGGAAGCATAACTATAAAACCAAATGCAACGATCATTTTAACTTCTGCTACAGGAACTGATGCGCAAACGCCCTGCATTAATACAGCCATCATAAACATTACCTATGCAATTGGCGGTGGTGGTACAGGCGCTACTGTCACCGGCTTGCCGACAGGGATAAGTGGTTCTTATAATGCAGGTGTTTTTACAATCAGTGGAGTACCAACTGCCGCAGCAGGCACTTATAATTATACTATAAACACAACCGGAACATGCACGCAAAAAAGTGCAAATGGGAGCATAACAATAAAACCTGATGCCACAATAAGTTTAACTTCTTTTACAGGAACAGATGCACAGGCTCTTTGTAACAATTCGCCTATCTCAGCAATTACTTATGTGATTGCAGATGGTGGAACAGGTGCCGTCACTACCGGCTTACCTTCAGGTTTGACCAGTTCTTACAATGCAGGTATATTTACCATTAGTGGCACTCCAAATACAGCAGCGGGAACCTATAACTATACAGTAACTACAACAGGAACCTGTGCACAGGCAACAGCAAACGGCAGTATAATTGTAAAACCACAACCTCAGGGAAGTTTGTCTGCTAATGGTCCTTTTTGTTCATCGGGTAATGGCATGCTTACATGGACATCTTCTGCAGGTACAGGTCCTTTCACTATTATTTACAATGATGGCTCTTCAGATCAAACACAAAATAATGTAATAAGTGGAACTGCATTTGATTTGCTTACAAATCCACTCGGTGCTACAAATACTTATGCAATTGTTTCAGTGACTGATAATAATGGTTGCGAAAGCAATACAGGCTTTACCAATGGCTCGGCAACAATAATCGTTCATCAACCAGTAAATATTACCCTTCAGCCATCCGATGAAACAGTATGCGCTACCTTCCCTGCTACTTTCCAGGTAAATGCAACCGGCGATAACTTAATGTATCAATGGTATAGAAATGGCTCTCTTCTTTCAGACGGGGGTCGCATTTCCGGGGCGGCTACCAACACTTTAAATTATTCACAGGTTAGTGCTGCAAACAATGGAGCCACTTATCATGTTGTTGTGAGTGGAACGAGCCCATGTCCATCAGTAACATCAGTTGATGCTGTATTGAATGTTGATCAAAAAATAATTATCAATACCCAACCTGTTTCACAAACGATTTGTGAAAACCAGATGGTTAGTTTTTCTATTGATGCTACTGCTTCAGACCCCCTTTCTTATCAGTGGAGAAAAAGTGGTACAGATATTCCGGGAGAGACGAACAGTACTTTGATTATTTCTAATGTTGCAGCTTCTGATGCAGCCGAGTATGATGTAATAATATCGGGTCCGGCAGGCTATAGCTGCCCCACTATATTTTCAACAAAAGCAACGTTAACAGTAAATCCGCTTTCTGTTGGGGGTTCTGTTAGCGGAACTTCTACTGTATGTTCAGGGAGCAACAACGGAACACTTACATTGAGTGGTCAAACAGGAAATGTAGTGCGATGGGAATCTTCAACTGACGGAGGAGCAACATGGACAACGATCGCTAATACAACAACTTCTCAATCTTATATAAACCTTACACAAACGACTTTATACAGAGCCGTTGTGCAAAGTGGTGTATGCAGTATCGCAAATTCATCTTCTGCAACTATTACAGTTAACCCGGTTTCTGTTGGCGGCTCTCTCGGCGGCACTACTTCAGTATGTTCAGGAAGCAACAACGGAACACTTACATTGAGTGGTCAAACAGGAAATGTAGTGCGATGGGAATCTTCTGTAAATGGCGGAGCAACATGGACAACGATTGCTAACACAACAACTTTACAATCGTATACAAACCTTACCCAAACAATACAATACAGAGCAGTTGTACAAAGTAGCGTATGCAGTATCTCAAATTCTTCTTCTGCAATTATTACGGTAAATCCTATTTCAGTGGGAGGAGCAGTAAGCGGCGCAGCAACTGTATGCTCAGGGTCCAATAGTGGAACACTTACATTAAGCGGACAAACAGGGACTATAATAAGATGGGAATCTTCTACTGATGGTGGCATAACGTGGACAACGATCACTAATACAACTACTACTCAATCTTATACAAATATTATTCAAACAACTCAATTCAGAGCAGTAGTACAAAGTGGTGCATGTAGTATTACAAACTCATCTTCTGCAACAATTACGGCAAATCCAGTTTCTATTGGAGGTGCAGTTAGTGGTACAGCTACTGTATGTTCAGGAAGCAATAGTGGCACACTCACTTTAAGCGGACAAACAGGAAACGTAGTGCGATGGGAATCTTCTGTAAATAGCGGTACAACATGGACAACGATTGCCAATACAACTACTTCCCAATCATATACTAATCTTACTCAAACAACACAATATCGGGCGATAGTGCAAAGCGGCGTATGCAGCATTGCAAATTCGTCATCAGTAATAATTACCGTAAATCCTGTTTCGGTTGGAGGAACGCTAACACCATCCTCAGCAATTGGTTGCTCCGGTTCTAATAATGGCTCAATTTCATTGTCTGGCCAAACAGGAAGTGTTATCAGGTGGGAATCTTCTGTAAATGCCGGAACTTCATGGACAGCAATAAGCAATACTTCCACAACACAGGCGTATAACAATCTAACACAAACTACAATTTACAGAGCAGTTGTACAAAGCGGCGTGTGTACTGTTACAGCAAATTCTTCAAATGCTGTGATCGTAGTTAATCCAACATTTACACCTACAGTTACTGCAACCCCTGTTACAATATGTCTCGGTCAATCTTCAATATTTTCAGCAAGTGGGTATTCAACCGCAACAGGCCCGTTTGCAGGAGGAGATTTTAATAATGCAAATCCAGCCGGCTGGAGCGTAACAAACAATGGTGTGTCTATTAATTTCCCTGCGAGTGCAGATAATCAAACTACAAATCCATGGAGTGAAACAAATGGTCCAAAAACTTTTAATAGTGTTGTTTATAATTCCCAGTTAGGAGGCAAATTTGCAATTGCAAACGGTGCAGAAACGACTACTTTGGAAACACCTGTTTTTAGCACAATCGGACTAGCATCGGCATCCTTACAATTTTACCAGGCTTTTAATTTCAATGCAGGAACAACCGGTAAAATTGAAATTTCGCTTGATGGTGGCGTTACTTATAATACCATACTACAACAATACACTGGCCCTTCTTCTTTTGGTACTTCGAACGGCGGGTTTTCATTAGTATCTATCCCTTTAACCAATTATCTCAGTCAGTCCAATTTAAGGATACGTTTTTCTTTTAATGGCACTGCAGGAAGTAACTGGGCCATAGATAATGTAGGCATTCCTGATCCTTACCAGCCTATTGCTTATAAATGGACACCGGCAACATATTTGTCAGTTGATACCGGAAGAACCGTCACTGCCACACCAACTACCGCCGGAACATTTACCTATAATGTAAATACACTGGTGGGAGGTTGTGCGGGTGGCAATACAAATGTTACACTTACTGTTAATCCTTTACCCGCTATCTCTGCATCACTTACCAGTCAAACTATTTGTTCAGGAAGTTCAATTATGCCTGTTTCATTTACAAGTAACATTAGCCCAACAACATATAACTGGACAAGAAATAATACAGCCGCTGTTACAGGAATTGCGGCAAGTGGTACCGGTACTATTAGTGGTGTATTAACTAATACTACTTCTAATCCCGTAACAGTAACTTTTACAATAACCCCTACAGCAAATACTTGTGGTGGCACTCCTATAACAATAAGTGTAATAGTTAACCCGGTTCCCCAGGCATCTATCAGCGGCTCTGCAACCATCTGTAATGGTCAAAGCGTTACCCTATCGATAAATGTTACCGGAAGTAATGGACTCATCTCCGGCACACTTTCAGATGGCACCCCTTTTAATGGAACTGCTCCTACGGTTTTAGTAAATGTGGCACCAACAGTAACTACCACTTATACGATCAGCAGTTTAACAAATGGTTCATGTGCTGCTGCAGGTTTAACAGGTAGTGCAACAGTAATTTGTCCTAACGGGGCTGCAGGGTTATGGACAGGTGCAAAAGACAAGGATTGGTTTAATTGTCTTAACTGGGCCGATGGAAAGATTCCTACAACATCCGTTGATGTTAATATTCCTAGCACAGCTGCTAATGTTTGTAATATCGATGCAGCCAATTCTCCTTATGCCTCAGCATATGGAAATGTTGCACAATCAAAAAGCCTCACTGTCGATAACAATACGCTCTCATTTATAAACGCATCAGACAGTTTAATAACTGCAGGAAATGTTACCATTAAAAATACAGGGACTATCAACATGACAAATGGCGGTAAGTTTGAAGTGCAGGGAAGCTGGGATGACCAGGTAAGCACTGCTGGCTTAGGCTTTAAGGATGGAATTGGAAATGTGATCTTAACAGGAACGGTAACACAAACAATAAGTGCAGCAAAGCAGGCAGAACTATTTTATAATTTGAAAATTAATAAAACTTCGGGTATTGCAAGTCTTGCTATAAACGTTACAGTAGATAATAATCTTACACTTACGAAGGGCGCCTTTGCAACGAACAATAACCTGTTTACATGGAGTAATATTTCAGGCTCAATTGTCTTACCTGCAACTTATACCGATAGTTATATCTGCACCTGCAACTCAGATGGTTCACCTGTTACCCCTACCGGCAGCAATGGCTTCCGTATTATTAATGTAAGGGGTAGTTCAGAGCAGATGTTTCCTGTAAGCAGTGATTTTGTTTCTCCCAACCGAATGTCTTTAAACATGAATAACAGCACTGCTGATGATTTTACTGTTGTTGTTGGAAAGGGTGATATCGGCGGCACCTCTGCTCCAAAAGTAAATCGCATCTGGTATGTAAGTGAAGCAACGCCCGGCGGCAGTACAACTACCATGAAATTATATTTTACAAAAAGAAACTGGGGCGTTTTCCCATATGGTTCTGCACAGGATGAAGTAGAGGACGGGTTTCTTTGGAGTGATCCGCATCTGGTACAAAAAGACAACAATAATCTTTTTGTGAATGTGGCAACAACAGGTACAGCAGATGTACCTAACTATACCGGCAATGCTTTCAACACAGAGATATACGGACGATACTTTATAGATGTAAGTTCAGATAACCAGGGAAATAAAAACGGCATCACTGCTTTCAATAAATTTTCTGTTGTGAATATTGGTAACATTATTTTGCCTGTAACACTCACCAATATAAAAGCTTACCAGAAAAACAATACGATAGACATTGATTGGACAGCACTTAATGAATTGAATATGGATCATTATGAAGTGGAGAGATCAGCAAACGGCACCAGTTTTAATACTATTGAAAATGTTGATGCCCGCAACAACGATATTGCAGAGAATTATTATACTGTACATGATACAAGACCTGTTTTGGGTAACAACTTTTATCGTATAAAAGCTGTTAATAAAAACGGTGAAGTAAGTTATAGTGTTATTGTTGTCGTTAATATAGGCACTGCCAAATCATCGGTTACTGTGCAGCCAAATCCTGTGTTTAATAAAATCATTAACCTGCAGTTAAATAATGTTGCTGCAGGAAATTATACAATTGTCATCAGCAATATGAGTGGTCAGCAAATTTATAATCAAAAAATCGAGCATGGTGGTGGAAACGCAATGCAGCAAATCATATTGCCATCTTCCATTGCACGTGGCGTTTATATTGTTAGCGTATTCAATAAAGTTGCCACTTACAATATACATGTTGTAATAGAATAAGGGGCACCTGCACATACAAAAAGAAACAGGCACAACTGTAATTACTACCGTTAATGATGCTAACGGATATTGCCGCTGATACTATTTTATTTGCACCAGGAAAGTAAGGATGGAAGAATTTTTATGTACCCGGCTGATTGCTGCTATAATGCTTTTCTTGCGTCGCACACTTAGGCATTTTGTCTGCTACTCAGCAAAGCTGCTGACCATTTTTAACTTTTGAATTTTCTACCTTATACCTGTTTGCTGCATAAGCTCTTTGCAGAATCTTGTGCTTTTAAAATTGCTTCGTCTATAGTAAGTTAATTTCGTTAATTACTTGCGAAGATATCTTTCATAATGTTCACTGCAGATAAAGTTCAGAACTTTTTCCGCATTTATTCACTGCGGGAATGACGCATTTTTTGTTGAATACAGCTCAGAACGTACAAGTGAGTGACACAACAAAAGCTTCATAGCAGTGCTATAGCCAGTCAAATAAAAAAGTTTCATTTCTCCATTAACTTAACTATTGCTCTATGCAGCAAAGTATTTTCATCTGCCAGCGCATCAAGAATGGAGAAATGATTTAATTCCTGCAGTTGCAGCAATTCAACAGACGACGTTTTGTTTATGCATTTGTTATACATATCCCGGCTTTGATCTTTAAACTCGTCTGTTTCGGCCGCTCCTACTGCAATCAGCAGCGGGTAGTTTTGCGCGGGTATTAGTTCAACAGGGCTGTTTCTTGCAGCCATTTCTTTGCTCATTTGCAAAACATCATTTCTTTCTGAAAGAAGTATAGGAAGTAACTTAAATAATCCACTAAGTAAAAAAATACCTTTAATGAAAGGCTGCATTTCATTAGCCCATTGTTTACTAAGCAACATTGCTGCAAGATGCGCACCTGCACTATGACCCGCAATATATACATCATTTGGGTTGGCATTATAAGCGGCCAGGTTTTGCTGCAGCCATAGCATTGCTTTGCGGCAGGAGGCAACTATTTCATCCATTGTTGCAGCGGGGGCAAGCGGATAGTTAATGAATACGGTTGTTACGTAGTATGGCAGAAAAGATGCGGCAATGAAATGAAACCTGGTTTTATCAAACATTTGCCAGTACCCGCCATGAATAAAGACAAAGACTTTTGCATTTGATTTATTGGAAGGAAATATATCAAGGCATTCCCGTGGATGATCTCCATATGCAATATCTTTTATGAACGAATGCTTTTCTCTTGTTGCAGAGCTAAGATTATCCCAACGCTCAAGATAGGTTGCAAAGTCGGGAACATGCAACCGGTTATTATATTGGATGTTGAGTTGCTCCTGGTTGTATTGCTTGTAAACGATCATGCAAAAGAAGGAACTTGCTGGGGTTGCAGGCAGTTAAAAACAAGCTTATAAAACCATGGATGCGATTGCCATGTTTTTCCTGTAACAATTTTACCATCCTGCACTGCTTCGTCTGGTGATACATATACACCGCCACAACTTTCTACTTCAAATTTTACATGCTCGTAACAGGCGATCTTTTTCTTGTTCACCAAACCTGCGGTTACCAATATTTGCACACCATGACAAATAGCAAAAATGTATTTATTGTTGCCGGCAAATTCCTTTACAATATTGATGACTCTTCTATCATTTCGTAGATATTCCGGCGCCCTGCCACCGGGCAATAGTAATGCTTCATAGTCTGCAGTGTTTACGTCATCAAAAGAAATATCAGACTCAACGAGGTAGCCTTTTCTTTCTACATAGGTATCCCAGCCTGGTTCAAAATCATGTATCACAAGGTTCATCCTTTTTACTGCAGGTGCTGCAATTACAGGAATAAACCCTAGTTCCCTTAACCTGTGTGATGCGTAAAGAATTTCAAAACTTTCACCTGCATCTCCGGTGATGATGAGTATTTTCCTGGCTGTCATAACAATCGTGTTTAAATGAAATTACTTTTAAAAGGATTAATGGTTAAAGATAGATAAAGAATTATGATCTTGTTGCTGCATAAAGTTCAGAACGTACAAGTGAGTGACACAATGAAAGGCTGATAGCATTGCAGCAGTAGATAAAAATAAATACACTTCAATACTAAAGACTATCCTTAGCAATAACACTCCAGTCATCACTGCCGTTACCTTTGGCTATCCATGTATCCATTACGGCAGCAATGGCGGGTATAACGGTTAAGTTTGTTCCGGCTTCTTTGGCTGCAGATAGCATTAGCCCTGCATCTTTACGTGCCATGTTCAATTCCCATGATGGTTCATTAAACTTAGCTTCTGATATCTTCTTTAACCGTGCAGGAACTGATGCGCCGGGATTCCAGTTATTGAAAAGTGTAAGCAGTTCTGATGGCTGTATATTATGCACCTTAGCTAATGCAAGCGCATCAGCAAGGCCGGCAGTAAGGCTTAATAAGAAAAGATTTCCGGAGAGTTTGATGCCTGCAGCTTTACCTTCTTCAGCACCAAAGTTGAGTAGTTTCCCTGTCATTTTAGATAATGCAGGTTCATATTTTTCAATTACCGATTGATTGCCAGAGACCATCATAAAACCTGTGCTTTCCAAAGCATTCTGAGGACCCATAAAAACAGGCGCATGCAAATACGTGAAGCCTTTGCTTTTCCAATAAGACGTTCTCTGTATAGCTCCCTTAACCGAAGTAGTGGTATGGTCTATAATAACGGCTCCTTGTTGCAATCCATTACTGGCAGATGTTAATACTTCATCAACAGTTGCATCATCCTTAAGTGTAACATGAATAATTTCTGCACCCTGTACAGCTTCCTCAACCCTGTTGAATGCTTTTGCACCATATGCTTCCAATGCTTTGGCTTTTGCTGCCGTGCGGTTCCAAACCTGAACTGCATCGCCTTTCTGCAGCATTGCCTTAACGAAGCCGGAGCCTAATAATCCGATACCTATAAATGCTTTCATAATACAACTTTTTATAAAGTTAGTAAAGCCCAGGTAGTTTAACCCATCTTAGGTTCTTAGTAAATTAAACTTTTGAATGCTTTGAGAAAGGATAGTTTTATTTAGCTGCATTAAGTTTAGAACGTACAAGTGAGTGACACAACAAAAGCTTAATAGCATTAATACAGTTGATTACAAAAAATATCAATGAAAATGCAATTCTGCCTACTCTTACACGCTTTCATAAACGCTACCTTTAAACTCAAATTATTAAAAGTGAAAAACTTGCCTGTTATTGAAAAATTAATCGAAGCACTTGGTGAACAAAAAGTGTTAAGCAGTGAAAAAGCTGCTGAAAGAATTGCAAATGTGTATGGCAAGGCGAGATCGCTGGATGTAAGGGCATTGGTCTTACCCGCATCAACAAATGATGTTGCGGTAACATTAAAAATATGTAATGAATATAAACAAGCAGTAGTGCCGCAGGGCGGTCTTTCAAATGTTGTTAACAGTGCTACAGCAAATAAAAATGAAATTGCTATATCGCTTGAAAAAATGAATGCCATTAAAGAGGTGGATCGTATTAACCAGTTTGTAGAAGTTGAGGCAGGCGTGATACTTGAGCAACTGCATGAAAAAGTGAAAGAAAGTGGTTTTATTTTTCCATTAGATTTAGGAGCAAAAGGCAGTTGTATGATCGGTGGAAATATTGCCACCAATGCAGGCGGTTTGCAGGCTTTACGATATGGCGTTATGCGCAATCTTGTATTGGGTCTTGAAGTTGTTTTAGCAGATGGAACTATTCTCAACAATTTAAATCCTGTATTAAAGAATAATACCGGATATGATTTGAAACATTTGTTTATCGGCTCTGAAGGAACCCTCGGTATTATTACCCGTGCCATTCTTAAACTAACACCTGCACCTGCATTTTTTTCTACTGCTTTTATTGCATTGGAAAATTTCGACAACAGCAAAGAATTACTAAACAGAGCTAAAATATTTTTTGGAGATAAGCTTACTTCATTTGAAATTTTATGGCCGGCATTTTATAAGCTGCTTACCAATGAAAATTCGGGCAATAAAAAAGTGATAGCCGACAATTACCCTTTATATGTGCTTACTGAAATTGCCGGGGCTGCTGCTCTGGAATCTCAGATGGAGATATTTTTAGAGACTGTACTCAATGATAATATTATAGTGGATGCAGTTTTAGCACAGCGGCAGGAAGACAGAAAACAGTTCTGGCAAATACGTGAAAAAATCGATCAGATACTTATTCGGCATAATCCCGTTTTTACGTTTGATGTAAGTTTACCCGTTTCTGAAATGGAACAATATGTAATAACTGTAGATGCAACATTGAAAGAAAATTTTGATACCTTTTACAACTATGCTTTTGGGCACATGGGTGACGGCAATCTTCATTTGATGATCAATTGCGGGGAAGAAAATACTGACGCTAAAGAACTGGTTGAAAAAATTGTTTATGCACCATTACAATCAATACCCAGTTCTGTTTCTGCCGAACATGGTATTGGGCTATCAAAGAAAAAATGGCTCTCTTTTTCCAGATCGCCGGAAGAGATTGCTGTAATGCGGTCTATTAAAAATTTACTGGACCCGAATAATATTATGAACCCGGGCAAAATATTTTAATTCTTTTTGAACAGTGTACCATAACCGGATTTACAATACAATGATGCATAATACTCAGAATAGCCATGCCGGTTGCTGATGTTGATATAAACGATAACAATAATTCTGTGGCGGTGGCTGATATGAATAAAAGAGATTTGGTGCCAGGCTATAGAATGTCAGTTGCAACTTTTGTTGCGTCGCACACTTGTGCGTTCGTAACCCTGTTGAGCAATGAACAAAATGCACAAGTGTGCGACGCAACAAAAGCGCAATAGTTGTACTGTCTCCGGATCAAAAAACTTTTTTGAAGATGCAGCTTTGATAAGATTGAT
This sequence comes from Panacibacter ginsenosidivorans, assembly GCF_007971225.1. Taxonomy (NCBI): domain Bacteria; kingdom Pseudomonadati; phylum Bacteroidota; class Chitinophagia; order Chitinophagales; family Chitinophagaceae; genus Panacibacter; species Panacibacter ginsenosidivorans. The sequence goes on from NZ_CP042435.1 coordinate 1,313,913, forward strand.
AAATGTCAATTATTGGGAAGTGTTTTTTATGGCCCAAAGAAAACCTTAGCAGAAAATATGGTAACTTACTTTTAAAATCTCCGGATATGAAGAAAATATTTTTTGCAGCGCTTATGCTTCTGACTGTAGCCCTTTTATTGCATAATAAAGCAACCGCGCAAAGTAACAATGCACCAGGAGATCTATTAAGACATATTGTTATGATAACTTTTAAGAAAGATGCTCCCGCTGACAGCATACAGGCGCTGGACAATATATATAAGAGCTTATCTAAAAGTACAATGGTTAAAGATTTTGAGATGGGCATAAATATGTCCATCCGTGATACCCTTGTAAAACATGTGTTTGTAACAACCTTTACTTCAAAGGACGATTTGGCTAACTATAAAAAGGTTCCTGCCTATTCAGGATTATTTAAACTTTCACTTGCTATTGCAGAAGATGTTACCGTGGCTGATTATTGGGTAAAGAAATAATTCCCCCTTCTGCTTTACACATTTGCATTTATTATACCGAGGCATTTTATAAAAATATAATTACCTATTTATTATTTATTGTTGGATGTAACAACGGGTTGTAATGCTTTACGTACAGCCGGTGCTACAATGTTACCAAACAATTCTATGGCATGCATCATTTTATCATGAGGCAAGGTGCCCACACTAAACTGAACCATGAAACGCGTATTGCCAAACAGCTCATGTTCGTATAATATTTTATCGATCACTTGTTGCGGACTCCCTACCAATAAGGCACCTGAAGGGCTGCGCATCAATTCAAATTGCTCACGTGTTGTTGGCGGCCATCCTCTCTCCCGCCCTATCTTACTCATTACATAAGCATACGTGGGGAAAAATTCATCAGCAGCCTGTTGAGAATTACCGGCGATATATGCGTGTGAATTGATGCATAGCTGAAGTGTGGAAACATCATGACCAACCTTTACAAATTCATCACGATAATATTTTGTATGTGGCACAAATTGTTCAGGCTTGCCGCCAATAATAGCAATGGTAAGTGGCAATCCCAATTTCGCGGCCCGTAATACAGACGCCGGGGTACCACCTATTGCCACCCATACCGGCAACTTCTTTTGATAAGGTCTTGGATACACACCAAGATTTGATATAGCTGCACGATGCCTGCCTTTCCAGGTAACTTTTTCGTTTTCATTTATGGCGACAAGCAGCTTTAATTTTTCATCAAACAACGTATCGTAATCATCAAGATCGTAACCAAACAATGGGAACGATTCAATAAAAGAGCCGCGGCCCGCCATGATCTCTGCCCTGCCACCAGATAAAAGATCAATAGTGGCAAATTGCTGAAATACTCGCACGGGATCATCAGAACTCAATACACTTACGGCACTTGATAACTTTATCTGCTTTGTTCTTGCTGCCACTGCTGCAAGCACTGTAGCTGGTGAAGACACGAGAAAATCAGGGCGGTGATGTTCACCAATGGCAAATACATCGAGCCCAAGCTGATCGGCGAGTTGAGCTTCTTCTAACAAGTTTTGCAAACGTTGGTAAGCTGTAATAGACTTTCCTGTTGACGGATCTGGTGTTAATTCTACAAACGTGCTAATGCCTAATTCCATGGTGATTAAAGATAAATACGATATGCAATAATAAATTTTTGAATACTGCAATTAACGACAAACTATTTCATGAACAAAATGGATTGAAAATAGTCTGATCTGCCATATACATTGCAGCATAATGAACAGAACGTACAAGTGTGCGACGCAACGAATGCTTAAATGGTATTACTAATGCCGGGCTCATAAACTATCTCTTATCTTTTCTGCACAGATAACAACAACGAACAATCATTTTCTCATTTGCTGTTTTTACCCGTGATATAAATGAAGGGATACCTTTATTACTAAAGTGTTATCAGCATTTTATTTTCATGGCATCGCCTGTTGTGTCACTCACTTGTGCATTCTGAATGCTATTCATCTGTCAACACTCAAATAGTAATAAGCGAAAGCATGAATTACTTAGCTTTGTTTGATATCCTGAAAAATGATCTGCTTCATGAACAAAAAAAAGCATCTTTATTAATTCATAAAAATATAGTTATTGTTTGCCAGACTGATATATAATTACGGAATTTTCCAGGGGCTTTGGTTAATGATAAAAATTAAACTGTCAAATGGAAAACTAAACCTTCCGAATATAAAATATCCTGTCTATTTCAGGAAGAATTCCAGCGACTTTACTGTTTTATATACCATACTGCTTGCAAAGTCTTATGAGTTTAAAATAAAACAACCGCCTGCTGTTATAATAGATGCAGGTGCCAATGCCGGTTATGCAAGCATTTATTTTGCCAACCGTTTTCCCGGAGCTGCTATTTATGCTGTTGAACCAGATGCAGGCAATTTTGAAATGCTGAAAAAGAATGCTGCTCCATATCCGCAAATTACCTGCCTTCAGAAAGCTATCTGGAACAAACATGCTGCCCTTATAATAAAAGATGCAGGCAACGGAGAATGGGCCTTTGCAGTTGAAGAGATTACTGAAAAAAACAAAGGAGAAATTGAAGCGATCACCTTAACTGACCTGCTTAGCAATTACGATCTTCCCACTATTGATATTTTGAAGATAGATATTGAAGGAAGTGAGAAGGAAGTTTTTGCAGAGGGTTATGAACCCTGGTTAAGCAAAACAAAATACCTCGTTATTGAGGTACATGACGGATTAAAAAAAGGATGCAGCAAATCAGTATTTAAAGCAACGTCAACATTTAATTTCTCCTTTAAAAGAAGTGGTGAAAACCTGGTTTTTGTAAATGATGATCTATAAAAATGGATGCAGTTTAAGCAACATTGTACTTGCACAAAAATTAATTTGCATCATTTTTCAATTGCTTACGGCTTTGTGCTTATTTTCATTTACGCGATCAATGTATCACAACAAAAAACTTTCCATATGAAATTTGCAAAACACATCTTTATTTTACTTACTACATTTTTGACATTTACCTGTGCCACCACAAAAGCACAATCGTCCCGTTTTAGTGTGAACCATTACACCAATGGAAAAGGTGATACACTAAATTATCGTATGCTTTATCCTGATTCTGATACTTCGCGAAAGTATCCGCTGGTTATTTTTTTACATGGTTCAGGGGAAAGAGGCAGCGACAATGAGGCGCAATTGAAATGGGGTGTTATGAATTTTGCAACCGACCAGACGATGGTGGCACATCCTGCCTTTGTGATAGCACCTCAATGCCCTGAGAAAATGAGTTGGTCTAATTTTTCCGGTCGCAGCAAAGGCACTACAGACATGCACCTGGAAGCTAAACCTTCCAAGCCTATGGAATTATTGATTGGTCTTATACATGAGTTTATGAAAAATGCTTCTATTGATACAAACCGTATTTATATTACAGGGCTTTCAATGGGTGGTTTTGGTACGTATGATGCGATTGAAAGATACCCTGATCTTTTTGCTGCTGCAATGCCGGTTTGTGGCGGTGGAGATGTTTCAATGGCTGCAACAATTGCTCACATACCTATATGGAATTTTCACGGTTCAGAAGATCCTGCAGTAGATCCGATGTATTCTGTTAATATGATGAACGCATTGATTAAAGCTGGTGCGCATCCGGCATTTACTTTTTATCCTGAAACAGGGCATTTCTCATGGTTAGCTGCATACAGCGATCCTTCAGCGTTGAATTGGTTATTCAGGCAACATAAATAAAACTTACAAATAAAGAACAGGCTTTTATTAATAGTATTGAGCCGGGTAATTATCTGAATAAGACAAGCTCAGGTGCCGGATCAACACTTATTGCAATTCCTGGAAGAGAGTCTGTCGCCACGCAAAGAGAAATGACCAGGGATGAAGTTTATTTTCCGGTGAAAGATTAGACCCCAAATTGAATTTATCTCAATTTATAAAGCATAATATTGAGTAAGTTGTATTTTAAAACATACATATATTTTTTATCGCTGAAATATTATACAGATGCCTGCTTTTAAATATTGTATATTTTTTTTGATCATCATTTCTCTTCTTGTATCAGCGGTGCCGTTGAAAAATAATGAGCCTCGTGCTACGCTTATCGCAACTGAAAAATTTTATTTCAATTCCTTTGTTGATTGCAATATGGCAGAAGCCTGGATAGGTGATACATTCCGCATTTTTCCAGGTAAGTATGGTGAAGATCCTTTATGGGGCTACGCACATGATCTGAAGTTTGCTGATGGCAGTAATGCTGACGAAACTTTTCTAAATAAGCCTGCTGCTTTTACAGAACCTGTTATGCCGCCTAATGTAAAGCCCGGAGAGAATGGCTTACACGGTGCTGTATGGTTTGAAACTGTTTACCAGGATGCAAAAGATAAGTCCGGTAAAACATTATATGCAGTATATCATAACGAGAATTATCCTGCTACTTTACCTTATGATAATTTAACTGGCAAAGGTTATACAGATAAAAACTGGCCACAGGGATTAACGGGAGCAACAACACCTGCAGCCGTTTGCAGGATCGGTATTATGAAATCTGTTGACGGAGGAAGAAGCTGGATAAACCGGGGCATTTTTATTGAAGATGATCAGCCGAGAATGATCTTAAAACCACACAACACTTCTGTTACTTTCGCAGGTGGTGTTGGCGACCCATCTGCAGTTGCAAATGGAGATTATTTATATCTTTTTTATGGAGAGTATGGATATCCTGAAAAATATGACCCGGCAAAATATAATGCCCAAACTGAATGGAGCGGTCAATGTATAAGTGTTGCACGAATTGCATTATCAGACCTTGATAACCCTGTCGGCAAAGCAAAAAGATGGAACGGAAACGCTTTTACTGTTCCTTATGATGGAACAGGAAAACCCATTGCATCTATACAGATTCCTTTAGATGAAGGTGGCGGCCCAGCTTCTTCTCCCCGATCAAAATTTTATTGGGGACCATCTGTTAGCTGGAATAATTATCTTAAGTGCTGGGTTATGCTGATGGCAAAATCAGAAGGCCCTTCCTGGAAAGGAAACAGCATATACATTTCATTTAATAAACATGAAGATCTTGGGGCAGGTAACAATTCCCAGGATTGGTCTAAGCCAATAATGCTTTTACAGGAGCCCGGACATATTATATGGTATCCTTCATTGCAGCCTTTAAATTCAGCTGCAGATATTGCAGAGAAAAACACCTGTTTAAAATTGGGTGCCAAGGCAAGGTTATTTTATAAAGATCAGCATAATGATACGAGTGAATACATTTCTACTTATATAATAGCATTCTCGCATTAGTACTACACCTTCGTCAACAGGCAAAACTTTATCAGGATTATTTTTTTGATACCAGCAATTTCTTTTCATGGCATCATCGTTGCGTCGCATTCCGTTCATCTGTTGTGCTGATGGCATCAAAAAATATAATCTTTTGGAACCATTTTAAACTGCATTTAAAAAATAAAAGATGAAAAAAATAACCATTGCCTGCCGGATCATTACAGCTTTGTTTGCAGCATTTATGTTATTTACGGCCATACCAAATATAATGATGGTTAATGCATCTGTAGAATTGATAGCAGGCTTAGACTATCCAAAATATTTTATTCCGTTTATAGGTGTTGCAAAAGTAAATGGCTCTGTTGCCATATTATTTATGGCATAAAAAGGATGCTGCTGTATAACCAGTAAGGTTTATTTTGCTGAATATGTTTCTAAACGCACAAGTGAGTGACACAACCGGCGATGCCATATGCAATGCACCTTGTAAACAAATTATCTTTTGCGAAATAAATGTTGAATACACATTTTAACGGTTTGGCTTTATTTCATTTTATCACGCACAAATAAAAATGGTATATATTTATTGAAACTAACTGCAGCCATGTGTTTCAATAAAGTAATTTACTTGTTGTTGTTTTGTGCTTTTATGTCTTCTGCAAAAGCGCAGGATGCAAACATGAATACATTAGACAGTTTCTCCGCAAAATTTATTGCCGCCATCAGAACGAACGAAAAAGAACGTGCATACCTTATAACAGACCGGTCTGTTTATGGAGCCGGTGAATACATCTGGTTCAAAACATTTTTGCTAAACGCCGTTTCGCAAAAAACAAGCAGCAAAAGCAAATATCTTTTTGCAGATGTAGTAAATGACAAAGACAGCATTATAAAGAAGATAATCTTAGATGCAACTAATAAACAACTTAGTGCACGCATTGCATTGCCTGACTCATTACCTACCGGCTATTACTGGCTTCGTGCATACACAAGGCAAATGGCCGAACATGATACAGGTGAAATTGCCGTAAAGCCACTATATGTCTTTGGAAAAACAAACGATAATATTGTAATTAAAACAGAAAAAAAAACCATGACCCGGGATGATATGCCTGCCATTACATTTTACCCGGAAGGTGGCAGCATAATGACAGGTATTAATTCAACAGTGGCATTGCAGGCAATTAATAATAATGGTGAACCACTACATGTTGAAGGTATTATAAAAGACAATCGCGACACAATTGTAGCACACTTTACCACCAACTCAACCGGCCTCGCAAAATTTGATTTTGAACCTTCCGGTTACAGAAGGTACAGGGCCGTAATAACCTGGAACGGAAAAGACATTAGTTATTTTTTACCCGCCTTCAATTATTATGCAGGGCAAATATCAGTTTCGCATCAGCCAGGTTCATTTAAACTTAGAATATTGTTGGGGGATTCTATTTATTCAAAAGAAACGCCGACCTATATATTAGGTATCTCAAAAGATAGTTTGGTCTTTGCAGGCATTGGTAAAGGTTTGTGTGAAGTAACGGTAGAAGAAACAAAATTGCCACCGGGCATTACAACATTCTATCTCTTTTCAAAAGACTTTAAATTGTTGAGTGAAAGAACGGTTTATGTAACCAGCAATAATTTGCACACTACTGTAGCTGCTGATAAAAATATCTATGCTAAACACGATAAAATATCGCTCAATTTATCCATAACGGATACAGCACAAAATGCTATTCCGTCACTGCTTGCTATTTCTGTAAGCGATTCTCTTTTTACTGCCAGGAAAGAATCTTGCTTCAGCAATACTTCTTTTAATTTACAGGCGGTTGATAATTTATTCTTAGCCGGTAACAGTTGTTTTACTGATGATGATATAGATATGATGATGCTTACCAGGCATGACACTTATCAATCACTTAATAAAAAGAATATAACATCCGTTACTCCTGCAGACGACAGTCTTTTATTTATCAAAGGAACTGTTCTAAGCGATAAAAACATTCCTCTGGCTGATAAATCTGTCATGTTGATTTCCAATTCAGGCAGTAAAGATTTATTTGATATTGATACTACCAATAATGAAGGCCGTTTTCTGTTTCCAATAGACCATCGTCCCGATAGCTTGCAAATAGCGCTGGAAATAAAAGACCTTAACAACAACCGTGTTATTAACAGCAAGGTTGTCATTGATGCAATTACTTTTCCCAAACTCACCACACCTGGTGCCTTAAAACAATATCCTGATATTGATCCCAGGAGAGCCAGCCAAAAAATCAATACTTACATTAATGCAAAATGGACAAACGCAGAAGGCAGGCAATTACCTCCTGTTTCAGTAAAAACTATTGCTGACTTCGACGAATCAAAAAGAGTTAGCCCTTACTCTGCTCTTCTTACGGCCAAAGATCTTGACGGAAGAACCCCGGTAGATGTGGCTATTTTACGAATCAGCGGTCTGCAACTCTTAAATGGCTTTCTTGTTATTCACGGGCTAAATGCATTTAAGTCACCAAGTGCCAGTTCAGAACCGTTGGTGCTTGTTGAAGGTGCGCCCATCGTTATGTCACCCGATGGCGTTGGAAATGTCAGCCCGGTAATGAGTTATTTACATGCGCTTAATCCAAAAGATATTGATTTCATAGAAGTTTTAAAGGATGGCGCCGCTGCCAATTACGGCGTACGAGGAGCGAATGGTGTAATCCTTATTAATTTATCCAATAAGATCCGCGATCTTGGTTCTAATAACAATAACATGAAAATGTTTTACCTCAATGGTGTCAGCAGCCCAGCTATTTTCCCCATTATCAGCTACGATCATAAAGATAAAAAGGCTCCTGCTACTACAGACACGCGCTCTACTATTTTTTGGAATGGGAATTACTTTACTGCAGGTGCCGGTAATACCACTCTTACCTTTTATAGCAGCGATGTTCCTTCAACTTATAATATTTCCGTTACAGGCATTACCCAAAACGGAGATATTATTCACAAAACCATTACCGTACAAAGCAGGTAAACAAGATAATAAACATATATCATTACAATTTTTGTGAGACCAGCCAATGTTTTCATAGCATCTGCTGTTGTGTCACTCACTTGTACGTTCGGTCTGCGGTGCAGCTTTTATCTATGTCTATGTACATACAATTACTTTCCACATAACTAAGAATTACCATATCATTCAACAAAAAAATGGTGCGTATTCAACGCACCATAAAAACTCTTTTTAAAAAACTACCAAATTGATAACTCACATCCATTTAGACAGGAAAGTATTAAACTCATGCCTTAGATCTTTGATCACTTTTTCAAACGTCTTTACAGCGTCATCAATTTTTTTATGATCATCCACACGTGCTTGCTCTACGTGCCCTGCATGATGCTTAGCGTCTTCAAAAACAAGATGTGCATGTTCATTCACTGTATGCTTCAGCTCACCAATATTATTGCGCTGTACAATAAACTGGTTTTGAAAATGCTCAATACCTGCCTTTGCTTCTGCATCTGTATTTTTTTCTGCCACTTCTGCAAGACGGTTTTCCAGTATATCAAGTTCTTTTTCATAAAAGTCAAGCGAACCCAGCCATACTCCATGTTCTACGCTAAGGTTAGATGCGTTTGTGTAAGTCATAATACTAATTTTAAATGTTTATTTCGTTGTATGCTTCAAAATTGTAAGAATACTTACAGAATAAATATGATCCCCGTCAAATAAAGCACTGATATAACTCATCATTTACTTATTGTTTTATTGCTTAATGCAAAGGTTTTTTTTAGTCTATAGCCTGCTGTAGCAACTCTCCGGACCTGTGGCTTACTTTACTTATTTGCATTATTAAAAATCCCGTCACTAATTTTTACCAACCTGCTGCTATAAAAACAGAACGCACAAGTGAGTGACACAACAGGCGATGCCATGTGCACAGCAGCCTGCCACAAAGAAATGCCTGCTACAAAAAAACTTACTATGCATAAAGTCATGCTTTCGCTGCACCAGCAATTTGTTTAAAAAACATTGCCTACAAAAATTCCGGCTTATATTTCTGATAGTTTAACTTTATAAACTATCACCATAAAATTATTATTATGAACAGAAGATCTTTTTTAGGTAAAGCTGCTGTAGGCGTGGCTGCAACAGGGTTGGCTTCAACAATCTCCTCACCTGTTTTTGCTTTGGCAAAAAAGAAAGGCATTGCTATGCCTATTGGTTTTCAGTCTTATGTTTTCAGAGAAGAAATCTCCAACCAGCCACATGAAACGATGAGCAGACTCGCCAGCTATGGTTATAAGAATGTAGAATGGTGCAGCCCCAAAGGTTACCAGGGACCCTTCACACCTCTTGTAAAGTATTCCGGCAAAGAACTAAAAAAGATCACCAACGATGCGGGTCTTGAAACCACCAGTTGTCATTTTACGTGGCAGGAAATTACAGATGATGCCAGCCTTGCCGAACGTATAGAGTTTGCAAACCAGTTGGGTTTAAAATGCATGGTCTGCTCCGGCGGTCTTGGCGCAAAGACAGCAGATGAAATAAAGAAACGTTGCGACCAGATGAATCATGTTGGCGAAATGGTGAAGAAAGGTGGCATGATCGCAGGTTACCACAACCACAATGGTGAGTTTGATGAAAAGATAGATGGTCGTCCACAATATGATATTATGCTCGAACACCTCGATGCATCCCTGGTAAAGATGCAGTTCCAGGTAGCCGCTATTACATCAGGTTATAAAGCACAGGATTATTTTCGCAAATTTCCCGGTCGTTTTATTTCGGCGCACCTCCAGGATTATAGTCCCTCAGATAATACAAAGGAGGTGGTTATGGGTACCGGCATTGTTGATTGGAAAGATTTTTTTGTAGCAGCTAAAACAGGTGGTTTAAAATATGTTTTTGTAGAGATGGAATCTGACCCCAGCATTATGCAGGGATGCGCAAATTATCTTAAGGAAATTTCATAAAAACGTAACACGTTTATGTATTAAAATAAAAGCTCGTTTGTTTACGGGCTTTTGTATTTTATAGCATCGCCTGTTGTGTCACTCACTTGTGCGCTCTGATACTTTATTGGGCATTAATCATTATCTGCAAGCCTCATTGCTTTTATTGTAATTGTCGCGGACTGCTTAATAATTAAGCATTCAATGTAGTTAAAAAATTTATTTAACGATACTCATTACATCATTAACATAATTTGCGCCGATTGGTAATTCTTCTTTGTTTACCAATACGTTATTCTTTTCAATTTTAGTAATGTGTTTTTTTGCGGCAATATAAGAGCGGTGAATGCGTATAAATAATGAACCAGGCAGCAGCATTGTTGCTTCATTCATGGTAAGCCTTGAAGTGATCTTTTTACCAGGCAATACAAACTGCACATAATTGCCATTGCTTTCTACATAAAGAATATCGTTTATAGAAACACGCACCTGCTCAGCACCGCTTTTAATAAAAATAGTTTCGTTGTTTGATGTTGCGTTTGCATTACGCAAACTGTATTGTTCATTTGCTTTGTTACATGCTTTTAAAAAACGGGAAAGCGAAAAAGGTTTTAATAAATAATCAATAGCATCGAGTTCAAAACTTTGCAACGCATGTTCGCTGTAAGCTGTTGTGAATATGACCATTGGTTTTACAGGAATAGATTGCAGAAAATCTATCCCTGATATGTCGGGCATTTTTATATCGAGGAATAACAGGTCTATCTTCTCATTTCGCAACAGGTCAATTGCTTCAAATGCATTGGTGTAGCAGGCTTTCAGGTTAATGAAAGGTATTTTGGCAGCATGACTTTTTATAACTTGCAGTGCAACGGGCTCGTCATCTATAGCAATAGCAGTAAGCATTATTTTATTTTTTGTGCAAATTTTATTTTATCAGCCTGTAAAATAGTCATTCCTTTTATGTTGCCTGCATCATCTTTATTAAAGGTTATTTCGAGTTCATCATCCCTGGAATCAAAAAAATGCGTTTCATCTGCAGCAAGCATAACAGAGGTTGGGCCGGGATGTCCATCTCTTTGTGGCTGTGCTATAAGTGTGTTGTCGTTGATACTTACTTCAATGGTCACATGCATGTCTGCTACTTCGTACGTACCCACATACTGTTTTATAATGTCAGTGCTTAAAGTAACCGCAGTTCTTTTTTTAGGAATAGCATAAGGCTGATTGTAAAGCACAGCGAGCAGTTTGTTGGTAATGTGCATTACATCAAAAGTGGAACCGCTTTTATTACTAAGCAATACAATGCAAATATCATCTGCAGGTATGCGTGCAATATTGCTTCCAAAGCCACTGATGGCACCGCTGTGAGAAACCATCTTTCTGCCATATACAGAATCTATCTGCCAGCCATAACCATAATTGCTGAGTGCGCATGCCGTATAAGCTTTGTTCATTAATGCACTATCAATGATCCTGTAATCCTGTAAACCTTTATGCCATTTATACAAGTCCCCGACAGTTGAATAAATAGCACCTGCACCAAAGGGCACAGAAGAATCGGTAATGTTTGCACGCTGTTGTATGGTGTCATTTAATGTATCGTATCCAACAGCTTTGCTTCTGTTTGAAAGTTGTGCAAAATCGAAGCCACTGTTCTGCATTTGCAATGGGTCAAAAATATATTTTCTTACAGCCTGCCAATAACTCATACCACTTACTTTTTGTATAATGAAGCCCAGCATTACATAACCTGTATTACTGTAATTCCATTTTGCGCCTGGTGCGAAATCTGGTTTTAGCTTTTGCAAGTAAGGAATAAAATGTTGCTCGTCTGTTACAGCTATTGTAGTGTCTTCTTCTGTAAAATTGTGTAGCCCTGATGTGTGCGTAAGCAGTTGTTCTATTGTTATACTGTCTCCATTATGAAAACCTTTGTAATACTTACTCAGCTTGTCCTGCAGCGTCATTCTTTTTTCCTGTATAAGCTTTAATATAACTGTTGCAGTAAATTGTTTTGTAACAGATGCAATCTGGTAAATGGTGTTTTTATCATTAAAACTTTTTTCTTCCGCGTTCTTTATGCCATAACCATTTTGTAATAAAATATTTCCGTGGACAGCAACCAGTACAGAACCATTAAAGTGACCAGCCTTATTGTATGCACTCATTACTTCCTCTAATTTTTTTGTGGTTGTGTCTTGTGCTAAAGCAGTTAATGGAGATAGAAATAATAATAGTATTAAAGTTTTCATTTGTATCAATTTATTTTTGTTGTGTATAATTATCAATAGTACCAGTTTTGTGTTTTACATAGCATCGCCTCTTGCCACGCCGGTTCAACGTTCCGTTTACATGACAACAGTTTTATTAGCGAATAATTTCTATGGTGTAATAGAAAGCTTTACAGTAAATTCATTTTCTTTCCCGGTTATTAAGAAATCAAACCTGCCCGGATAAATATGTTTCAGCCTTTCTCTTACATTGTTAAGCCCGATGCCACTTTTGTCTTTTTCTGTATCAGCTGCTTGTTTTACATGTACACTATTGCTTACTTCAAATACTATGGAAGTTTCGTTGCACACAAGCTGTATGTTTATCCATGATCTTTCCTGCAGGCTAATACCATGTTTAAAAGCATTCTCCACGAGTGGTATCAATACCATAGGTGCGATCATATGATTGCATTGTGCAGTTTCAATATTGTCTGTAATAGCAATATCATTACTTGTCGCTATGCGAAGTTTTTGTAGCGCTATATAGTTCTTTAAATAGCCTGTTTCTTTTTGCATGTTGATAAAATCGCGGTTGTTCTCGTGCAGCATAAAACGCATCATATCTCCCAGCATTTGTATGCCTTCTGCAGTGCGTTCTGCGTTTTCCTGTAAAGCAGTGCCATATAAAGTATTTAATGTATTGAAGAGGAAATGTGGGTTTACCTGTGAGCGCAGAAACTGAAGATCTGCTTTTGATTGTTCAAGCTCCTTTTCTGCAGTACGCAAACGCAGTATGCTTTCTTTGTTATACGTAAAATAAATCCATGTTAAAGGAGTAACAATAAACAATTGCAACGCCCAGCTATACAACATAGCAAGAGGTCCGTTCTCATGTACCAATACAGTTAGCGGAACTGCATAAACAAAAGATGTACTTAGTAATCTTATCAGTATCCTGCTGCTGAAAAATGAATCGTTTCCTTTCAGCGGGAATAACCAGTAAACATTACTTACGAATATGGCAAACATGCTGCTTACAACAAAAATGTATTTCGCAAACTCATCACGTTCCTGGAAGAATTCAAATGTGGTAAGAAAAAAATGTACCGCGAAAATCGTAAAAACGAAAACAGTTACTTTATTGCAAACAGAGATATTATATGCCTTTTGCTTTGATCTTTCTAAAATGCTAATGATATATTCTCTAATAAACTGGTACAATAGATACGCAACAATAATAGCAGCAGCAACAAAAAAATTACCTGCTATATTCATTTGAGATTTTGGATTATTCTTATCAAAGAATATTGAAAATTCCGGGTAGTTAAATTGCCACTGCCTTACGTAGTATTCTGCAATGTTTATTACAAACCCAAGTATTATTATTGATATGCTTATCTGTAAAACAGGCCCGGCGTATCTATAACTTTTTTTCTCCCGAATGCTTTTTATAAGCGGCAGTGTATATAGGTTAAGTAACAGGTAAACCAGGTAGAGCATTAAGCCTCCTGAAATATCAGGAATAATTACATTCCTGTATAAGTTAAACGGAGTATTTGTTTCATTAAACGGAGTTTGCAATTGGTTTTGGTGATGCATCACATACCACATTCTTCCTGCCAATGCAATAGCAGCTATTGCTGTTACAAATACCAGTTCTTGTTTTCGCCACTTAATATTTTCCACCTGTTGATTCATTGCTGTTTGCATTATGTTGATGCAAGTTTACACAATGCATTAGCTGGTTATTTTAAAATGTGACGAAACCTTCTATAATGTGATAAAACCGGCAATATGTACACAACAGTATAGGTTTATGATATCTTTTTGTAGCAAGCTTTTGTAATGCCATTAAGCTTCGTTGTGTCACTCACTTGTACGTTCTGTTCTTTGCGCAACATCAGCGTATTACCGTACGCCCGGTTTATCATTCTTCAACCAACAGTAATGCTCATTTGCCCGCATTAACTGAAATTGAACATTACCGGTAAAACAAAAATTACCACGAGTGCCCATGCTGCATATATTGGCAGAAAAGCAGCAATACTATTTTCTACCTTCTCTATTTCATTGCTGTCTTTAATTGTCTTATAAAGCCAATATGTAGCAATAAGCAGGTTGACCAGCATCAGGATATTGCCGCCTAAAACAGCAAGCCTGTTTGGGGTTATTCCAAATTCGAAAATCCTGAATATGATGGCTGAGAGTGCAATGCCGTTTACAATAACCGTTACGATTGATAAACCGAACAATAACCATTCGCTGATCCTGCTTTGCCGATTTTTTTGGTTTTCTGCAATGGAGAAAAAAATGATTGCCATCACCCCGATCAACAGTGCATTAAAGATTAACAAAAATTCCCTGTCGTTATAAGGATCTTTTCCAGTGATAATTACGGCAACCAGGTAGAGGGTAAGCATGATCAGCACCAATGGCGTAAATAGTTTTGCAATCACCGGCGAAATCTTGTTGACCAACTGTGGATTGGTGCGCACTAATTGGGTTGCGATGATAGGCGCAGCAGGAAGCCCCCAGACCGCGACGTATTGCTCAAAAAAAGTATCTACTTTAAGATCAATTAAGTTGAACAAATTAAATGTTATGGCTGTAAGTGCTCCACCTGCAATGAGTATGAGCCCTGTCATTACGATCATGTCGCCGTTATATCTTAGAAAATCAAGACGTCTCTGAAAGTTCCCCGGATCGTTGCCTGTAAATGTATAACCAAGCACTGCCCATAAAAACAACGGGAGGTGGATACAGGCCAAGATGAGTGTGTCGCTTGTAGTGCCGGGAAGCAGGTTAATATATACGCCTGTAACAAGGTACACTGTTGCAATGAACATCAGTTTTTTGGTATTGATCTTCTGTTTCCATGCAAAGTATGCAGTCAGCAATGGAAAAACAATAAAGGCAATATTTCTTGTGTAAAACTGTTCGGGATCCAGTTGTGTATAATCCGGAATTTTTGCGATGAGCCCTGCTATGAAACATGCGGAGAGTACAAAGATCAGTTCCTTCCTTGTACCCCAGGTAATTTCTTCCTGCTCATAATTTAACCGTTCATGCCATACCTGTGCCACTGTATGCTCCCGGATGCCGGTATAAACAGCATTGAACGCTTTTCTGAAACCTGTTTTATTATCCCGGTAAAGTCTCTCCAATTGCCCCGGGTTGTCAATGTTCATCATGATCTCTTCTCTCATAAAATATTTTTAAGTGTTGCATGAATGCACAAAACATATCAATTCGTCAGGCTAAACACCGGTTATGAAAATGTAGGGAAAACACGATCCACGAGGATCACAAAACTCATCCATAACACTACCAGGATCAATAGAAAATTAATCACTGTACATGTTGTGTAATAATTTCTCTGAACATCATTTGACTTGTCAGTAATTTTTTTAGCATAAACCTTAGAAGCAATTGGAATAAGCGCCACTAGCAATAACACAATGATGCCAGGGTAAAGACCAGTGATTGCAATACCAATAATGCTGAGCACTGCTGCCGCAAGGGTTAATATCATTGATATGGAAGTGACAGCGCTAAATGTTTTTGTTTCCATGTTGAGAATGATTTATAGCTTACAAACTATTTGAGAATGCAATACTATTAAAAGTACTTTGAATTACAAAGTAAATTTAAATTATTTTTCTCTTAAGGAAGATTTGGTGGTATTACAACGATTTTTCTGTAGCAGGCTGTGAGGGGCTGTTAAGCTGTGGTTGTGTCACTCACTTGTGCGGTTGGATTATCTATTGGGCACAGTGCCATCTTGTTGTGTTATACATGGCGGTGTGAATGGGTGAAAAAAATAACGAGCAGGCACAATCAGGGAGGTCTGCGTCAGTAAGGTTATTTACCCAACAAATATTTTATTGAAATATTATTTTATTACCAACTTTTGTGTAATTATTTTGGTGCCTGACTGAAGATGTAAAAGATATATGCCAGCAGTAAGTTTTGGCAATTGAATTGTTTGTGTGGTATTATTATAAACACCTGTATAAACTGTTTTACCAGATATGTCGGTCAATACTATATGCGCATTACGCAACGACATATCTGTAACCTGCAACTTCACATAATCTTTTGCTGGATTGGGATAAACAATAACGCCTGATGCAGGTGTTATTGCATTTGCTGATACTGTAGCCTGCAATGATGCTTTGCGGGTAACAAGCATATAATGGGGTACAATGCTCTTAGTTTTCGAATATTTAACAGGCAAAGCATCAAAAATATATTTATTGCTGCCTTGACGCAAAGCAGAAGAATATCTTGCATGCTCATCATCTGTAATTGCCTGCAACTGAAGCATACAACCATGATGCGTGTAAGTGACTTTAGAACAGTAATTCCCGTAAGGGTTTTCGCCCCATGGAACGGAATAAACGTGATGCAGGGAACCGTCTTTATAGTAATCCTGTTGGTCGATATAAAACTTTTTCCACGCACTGTCTACGTAAAAATCCCAGTATTGATGATAAGCTGTATTGAGTTGATTATTGTTTGTGTAGGTAAATGAATCACGGTAAATATTATACCACTGACCATCTGCATAGATTTGCAGTAAGTGAAAAGATTTAAGCTTTGTAACAGCCGAAAGATTTGTGAAATCTTTTGTGCTATTTTGCCACGGGTCTTGTTCATTAAAACGATAAAGACCTTTCACTTCGACAGAAAGATCATTGTTTGTATAATTGTATTTACTCTTATTATAAATTCCGTTCGTTATTTGATATGATAACTCACCTGCTTTTTGTTGTTGCTCATTATAAAGATATTTAGTACGGGAAGCCGGCTGCAATGTGTCATTTACTCCAAACCATATCGCATTCTTAACAACATTGCCATTGCCATCTACTGAATCTACATCAAGTTCAGTTTTGTGCCATTGATTATCTATACTATTCCACTGGGCTGTACTCCTCTTTTTGATGTTACCGGAAGTTGTATATTTTATCAGGTTTTGATTTTGCCAATCACTTGCCACATTGTTCCATTGCTGGTCTAATTCCTGCAACAAAATTCCTGCTGCATCGTACGAGTAGGTTACTTTACTGTAGTTATACCAGGTTGCACTTATATCGTTCCATAAATATGTTTCAATTTGGCTGTATTTGCAATCGCTGTTATAGGTTGACACATTCATAGAACTGTTGATCCAGATACTACTTCCAGGCGTTTGATATTGGTAAACAGCAGTATCCGTGTTTCCACTTTGTGCGTTTACAGTTTGCAGGGAAAGTAATGTAGATAAGAAAAGGTTGAGCAGGTTTCGTAGGGCAGGCATACATTAAGTTTTAGGTTTACCTGATAAATATATTTTATTTATTGATGCGACAAAATAAAATCTATCAGAATATTTAATCCCTGTGGCTTCACAACATCCCTGCCTTTACACATAAGCTATAAAGAAGAAATTACTTCTTAACTGTAAAAAGAAATTTACTTTTTCCATATGGAAATTTGCTTTTGCAATATGGTAAGTGGTCACCATCAATACATACCATTATCACTATCTATATATAAAATCGACTATTTAGTAAGCAGACTGCGGGTCATTTGTGAAGCTTTGGTTGTGTCACTCACTTGTACGGTTGGTTGTTTTACGCAGCATTAACTAAAGTATACTAAAAAAATCAGCTAGTTTCGTTATACATCTTCCACACTATGCTTACTAACGTGCCAACAACAAAGCTGCAAAATATTTTAAGAATACTGCTCGGCGCATTTATGGTGTTTGCAGCTATAGGTCATCTTACTTATTTGCGATCAGAATTCCAGGCACAGGTGCCGGATTGGATGCCTTTAAACAAAGACCTTGTTGTTATCTTATCAGGTATAGTTGAACTGGCATTAGGTTTAAGCATGATCTTCTGGAAAAAACAAAGCGTAAATGTGGGAATTGTTTTAGCTATATTTTACGTATTGATCTTTCCCGGAAATATAGCCCAATACATCAATCACACAAACGCTTTCGGACTTGATACTGATACAAAAAGATTCGTACGCTTATTCTTTCAACCGGTACTGATCATATGGGCATTATGGAGTACCGGCGCATTGAAAGCATTTGGCCGCAAATGATGATCCTGCTCTTCTTTATGGGCTACGCAGCTTTTTATCTATGCACTAAACTGCAGTAAAACTATTAAGCTGTGGTTGTGTCACTCACTTGTACACTTTTAACTTTAAGCAGCAAGTGTTTTGAATGAACAATTTATACCCTGCAAACTCCTTTATAAAATATCTATAAAGAAAAATAATGATTACCTCTCATTTTTTTCATTGCCGGTTACAAAATCAAATCCAGTTGTTACAAAAGAGCATAAGGGCATAACACCAGCAGGAATCTTTAAATTCTATAACTCCTAATCTACGTCATATTTTATCTGTTTCCTGTAGTATAATTTGCAGGGGACGATTTCATTATATCAACTGAAATAAAGAGTTGTCAAAAATTAAACTGGTTAATCATGAAAAAGATATTACACCTAACGATTGCTATCCTTATTAGCATATACTCCTTTGCTCAAAGTTATTCCCTTGACTGGGTGCGTACCGCAGACAGCTATCTTAAAAACGGTTCTATGATTGCCCGTGATAATGCAGATAATGTTATCGCTACTGGCTACACCACCAGTTCGTCTATCTACACACAGAAGTACGACAAGTTTGGCAACTTTAAATGGGAGCGATCTTCATCATCGGATATTCATAGTAACTATGAAAAAGGTATTTGGGTAAATACCGATGCACAAAATAATGTGTATGTAACCGGCTACCGTTATACCATCAGCACACAGCCACCTTATGAATTTCCAAACGCCATCATAGTTTTAAAGTATGATCCCGATGGTAATCTTTTATGGAAATTTGTTTTGCCCGGATCATTCGGGTTAACCCTTCCTTACAGCAGTTCTCCTTTAAAATTCAGAAGTGAAATTGATACAGGTGGAAATATATACGTTGGTACATCCGGAAATATTAGCGGCAATCCTGTTTCAGGATTTGTATTGGTAAAAATTAATCCGCAGGGTAATATGGTATGGAACAGAACGCACAACTTCAGTACGCAGCATGGCTTTAGTTCTATGCGTTTAAAAAAGAACCTGATCGTTTTAACAGGTTCATCAGAATTGTACAATCATAATGTATCGTCTGTTATGTACGATACTTCGGGTAATGAAAAATGGTATGCAACTACGTCAGAATATTTTGGAGGTAAAGATGTAGAACTGGACGATGCCGGCAACTCTTATATACTCACGGGCAATTATAATGAAGTAAGCCCAACAAGCGGGGCAGATATAGTGGTGCTGCAATACAACAGCAGCGGCAGCCAGATTAAAAGAAATAAATATGATTTTGGGGGTAGTGAATTTGCCTCAAAAATTTGTATTACCGGAACAAATGAATTAGGTATTATAAGTTACTACTCATCTGCCACCAATTTTTTCATAGACTGGCTGGTACTAAAAATAAATATGAGCGGTGCGTTGCAATGGAGCAAGGCATCGATCAACACTAGTCCATATGACGTATTCCCGGCATACCTCATTGGCAATAGTAAAGGTGAACTCTTTGTTACAGGAACCAAAGCAAGTGGCAATCAGTTCCCCGGTTATCTTGCAATTGGTACAAATAAATACCTGTCTGATGGCACTATTGCCTGGTCTGCATTGTACGATTCCACCGCAAGCAATGGATTGGCACTTACATCAGCAAGCGATGGCAGTTTATATGTATTGGGGTTAAGCTTTACCACCGTGATACATTATTTCGATCATACAGGAACAGGAACCTGTGGCATTACTGATACGGCAAGAGCTATTAACATTACCCGGAATGTAGCCGTAATTCAATATGCAAAAAATACAAATGCTTTTGTTTACCATATTCAATACAAAGCTTCCACTTCGCCGGTTTGGATAACTATTTCAACAGATAAAACAAGATTTAAATTAACAGGATTAACCCCCGGTACCACTTATGACTATCGTATAAAAGATGTTTGCAATAGCGGACCATCTGGTTATACATCAGTAAGACAATTTACTACATTGGGTAAAGGTTATTGTGCAACCGGTGGTGCAAATTCAACTGCCGACTGGATAGACCTTGTATGGCTGGGCTCTATACAAAGCGGCTCTGGAAATAACAACGGGTATGCAGACCTCACTTACCTCACAACCAAAGCTGCCCCTGGTGCAACTGTTAGCGGCTATCTCAGTGCATCTTATGGTGCGGGTACACACAATGAATTTTTTAGTGTTTGGATAGACTTCAATATTGACGGAGATTTTAATGATCCGGGAGAAAAAGTAATCGATACTTCCACCACTTCTATCGGGTGGATTGCTGTATCCTTTGTGGTACCCACAACCGCAAAACAAGGCACCACCCGCATGCGTGTAAGCATGAAAAATCTTTCAGCGCCACAACCATGCGGTTCTTATGCAGCAGGCGAAACAGAAGATTATGGTTTTGTAATACAGACTCCGCCGGCAACAATTGCAAACACTTTAATAGCAGCAGAAAATATTCAGAAAAAAACGGGGTCATTTATTATTACACCCAATCCTGCAAGTAACTATGTAAACATTCAACATGATCTTGATAATACGAAACCTGTTTACGTTACAGTTACTAATAGTAATGGTCAACAAGTAATATCAAAAATACTTTCAGGCAATACACTGGATGTTAGTAAACTCTCTAATGGTTTTTACATGGTTCAGTTAAGGCAGGGCAATACCACAAAGAGCAGCAAATTATTAATTCAACGATAACTGCTCATGAAGCAATAACCGGTTGAGATTTTTAACCGGTTATTGTTTTTGTACCCGGCTGCAAGTAATACTATTCGGCTTTACTTGCGTCGCACACTTGTACTGCAGTTTCATTGGGGAGCTTTAAAATACATCTGTAAAAAATATTTTGTAATAATTAAAATCAATGAATTTAATAAATACGAATGCATGATAAACAGTAATGAAATATTTAAAACATTACCAGGTCTGGATGAATCGTTGGTTACAGAAATTCAGCATGCTTCTGTTTTAAAACATATACCAAAAGATACAGAGATATTAAGAGAAGGGCAGTATGTAAAAGTAATACCGGTTGTACTGAAAGGGCTTATAAAAGTCTATACGCAACATAAAGACAAAGAACTGCTGCTTTATTATATAAGGCCGGAAGAAAGCTGTATTATGTCTTTTGCCGCATGTCTTAAAAATGAACCCAGCAAAGTATTTGCTATTACCGAAGATGATACAGATGCTTTGCTCTTACCCGTAAATAAAATTACAGGGTGGATAAAACAATACCCTTCTATCAATACGCTTTTTTTCAGGATGTATAATTTAAGGTACAGTGAACTGCTGGATACTATTCATCATTTGCTTTTTACAAAACTGGATGATAGATTATACCATTTTTTAAAAGAACGTTCAAAACTTACCTGTACTAACCCTTTAAAAATTTCGCACAAACAAATTGCAACAGAATTGGGCACTGCAAGAGAGGTAATAACACGTGTAATGAAAAGACTGGAACAGGAAGGCAAAGTAAAACAGCATGGCAACAGCATAGAAATATGTTAGTGGTGACAGAGGTCACCGCACAGGCAACAGTGCCTGAGTAACTTTATGTTATTAAATCATGAAACAAAAAATAATAAAATTTTTACTGGTATGCATCAGCTGTATTGTTATTGTTACCGGTATTGTTTTGTTGGTTCAATACTTCACTAAAAAATAAAAAAATACGTATGAAAAAGAACATGGGAAAATCAGACAGAATTATACGCGTACTTATTGCATTGGTCATTGGATTCCTTTATTACAATGGGACCATTGCAGGCACACTGGGTATTGTATTACTTGTACTGGCGGGAGTATTTATATTAACCAGCCTTGTAAGTTTTTGCCCGCTGTACAGCATTTTTGGAATCAACACATGTGGTATAAAAAGAAAAGCATAAACAGCTATGCTTTTGTATTTGCTTTTAGCCAGCATAATAGCAAATAAGGCGTTGCAGTGTGCGACGCAACGAAGCTGATTAAAGAAACAACTGCCGGGCTCAAAAAAATAATGTTTTAAATAATTGAGACCGCTATGAAAAAATTGATTACTTATCTGTTATGCAGCATTGCATTGATATCAAATGCACAGGTTGCAACAGAATGGGTTAACCAGCCACGTGGCAATGCCATTGCCACAGACGCATTCAACAATGTTTACAGTGTTGATTGGGAATACAATCCCGGTGGAGATATTACGCTTACCAAACGCAACACTGCAGGCAATATTCTATGGCAGGTGCCTTACGATAACACAGATTTTACAAGACATGAAGTAGCTACATGGGTTGAGACAGATAATCAAAATAATATTCTTGTAACGGGCACGGTAAGATCTGGTTATTCCAATCCTGTAAATGCTGCAAGTATATTGATGAAGTATGACCCTGCGGGTAATTTATTGTGGCGAAAAGTTTATGAGAGTTCTTTTGACGGATCTTATACAAAAAAATGCATAGTAGATGCAGCTAACAATATTTATGTATTGGGCATGGGCAGCGGTCCGCGGGGATACGTAACGAAAGTAAAGAAATTTGCACCTGATGGCAGTACATTGTGGACATACTACGACAGTGCCGGCATAGGTGCCCCGCTTAATTTTAAATTCACAGCAGATAATAAAATTGTTATTGCAGGCAGAGGCATTATCGGCAGTGTAAATGGTTATGCAAAAATTGATCTTGATGGAAATAATATCTGGAATTATGCAGGAGTGTTTAGCTTATATATAGGAGATGCCGCCGGTGATATCTTTGGCAACACATATGTTACACACCAGGATTATTCAGGAACCGGCAGGGGCGTAATAAAAAAACTTTCACCTACAGGAAGCGTAATATGGCAAACGCTATATGACATGGTAGGTTACCGCGTGGAAGTTGGTACAGATAATTTACCTGTTATTAGTGGTTACCCGAATGCAGGAAGTTTTGGCGCTGCTTTTATGAAGTTTGACAGCAACGGAAATGTGCAATGGCAAAATTTAGATGCCGATGGACCATCATACTCTTTACTGTTGCATGCACAAATGAAATTGGATGAAGCCAATAATGCTTACCTGGCTGCAGGCACATTATTTGAAATGGCAGTTTGTAAAGTGTATAGCAACGGTGCTTCTGCATGGACGCATACTGCTGCGGGAAGTTATGCTTATGCCATTGACATTGGTAACGATAATAACGTGTATGTGGTTGGTGGTAATACAGCAAAATTTGTGCAGTCTGATGTTTGCGCAACTCCTTCAGGTTTGAATGTTTCAAATATAAGCACGAACAAAGCAAGGCTAAACTGGTCTGCTGCAGGCGGTGCTTTTCAATATGAATTATGGGCAAGACCTGCAAACACAAACCGCTGGAAAAAAATATTTGTGCCTGCTGCTAATAATTCATTTGTTGCAAGGGCACTTACCTGTGGTACAACTTACGAATGGAAGATCAGGGCTATTTGTGATAGCGCAGGCAATAATACTTCTGCATTTTCCGCAACACAAAACTTTACTACTGCAGCTTGTGCAGCGGTTATTGCTAAAACCGGTTCTAAAATTATTTCTGAAAACAATGCCATA